>CAXXMX010000009.1:0-74466 GCA_963668565.2 Acidimicrobiales bacterium | reverse complement strand
CAGCTGGGCCAGCGTGACCTCGGATCCAATTCCCACGGCTCGCGCTCTCAGACGCGGTCGGCTAGTTGAAGATCATCCCCCCGCAGACGTTCAACGCCTGCCCGGTCACGTAGTCGGCCTGATCGCTGAGGAAGTACTGCACGGCACGCGCCACGTCATCGGGTGTCTCGATGCGTCCCATAGGGATGGTCGCCACCAGCGCGTTGACCGACTCCTCCTCGGTGATTCCGGCGCGCTTTGCGCGGGCCCTGTGAATCTTGGGGGTCATGGCGGTGTCGACGATGCCGGGGCAGACCGCGTTGATCTGTACCTTCGGGGCCAGTGCCATGGCAAGAGACTGCACCACGCTCACCACGGCCGCCTTGGAGGCGGTGTAGTCGACGGCGTCAGCGCGGCCCCTCTTGCCGCCGATCGAGGCGATCGCCACGAGGCGGCCGCCGTCGCCCGCCATCATGTGGCGGGCCAGCGCCTGCAGCGTGAAGAAGGTGCCCTTCAGGTTGATGCTCAGCGTCCTGTCCCAGGCCTCCTCGCTGAGTTCGAGGGCGGGAACAATGTTGACGATGCCTGCGGACGTCACTCCCAGCGTGAGCGGTCCCAGAGCACCCGTCGCCTCGGCGACGGCGGCCTGCATCGCCGCTGGGGACGACACATCGGCCGGATATCCAACGGCGTGCCCACCGGCATCACGGATCTCGCCGACCACAGCCTCGAGGGCGGCGGCATCGATGTCGTTCAGCGCCAGAGCCGCACCCGCCGACGCCAGTCGCAGCGCGACGCCGCGGCCGATCCCGTTCCCTGCTCCGGTCACGAAGGCGTTACGCCCGTCGAACATTCCCTGGCTCATGTTCCCTCCCCGCATGACCTCGCGCCGCGGCGTCGCCGGCAGCAGGTCGCATACGCCGACACACTAACGTTGCCGCCCGATGTACGGCCGTGCCGGGACGGGGCGCGGCACGTTCAACCGGCGAGGCTTCGCCACCGCCGCCCGAACCCATCGCAGAGGGATCGCCACACATGAACACCGCCGCTCCCGACCCCACCGCACTCGGCCTCGACACACGGTCATGGCTCCCCGATCGCCACGATCACGGCATCGCCATCGTGGGCTGCGGCGGGATCACGAACGACGGGCACCTGCCGGCCTACACGTCGCACGGGCTGAACGTGGTGGGCTGCTACGACATCGATCCGGCGGCGGCGCAACGTACGGCGGAGAGGTGGGGCGTCGAGCGGGTGTTCGGCTCGCTGGATGAAGTCGCCGGCGATCCCTCGGTGGAAATTGCCGACATCGCGGTCCCCGCGTGGCGGCAACTCGAACTGGTCCGGACCCTCGCAGACAGCGGCAAGCACCTGCTTTGCCAGAAGCCCCTCTCGAACGAGTTCTCTCAAGCTGTCGAGATCGTGCAGCGCGCCGAGGCCGCGGGGGTCAAGCTGGCCGTCAACCAGCAGTACCGGTGGAGCCCGGTCATCCGAGCGATGCACACACTCATGACGCAGGGGAGAATCGGCGAGCCAACGGCCGCCTTCATTCACGAATCCCTGGTGAACCCTTGGGAGCTCTGGCCCTGGCTGATGGAAGTCCCGCAGTTGGAGATCATGTATCACAGCATCCACTACCTCGACGGCATGCGTTTCCTTCTCGGTGACCACGGCGAGCCCGAGTGGGTGACGAGTCGGCACACCCGTCACCCGCTCCAGGCTCCGAGCGCGGAGACGAAGACGGTCACAATCCTCGACTACGCCGACGGGTCACAGGCCTTCGTGGCGGTGGATCACAACGACGTCAGCGACGACGTCTTCGGGCGGGTGCGGGTCCTGGGCACCGAGGGCGTGGTGTCGGGCACCATGGGGCTCTCCTACGACTACCCCCACGGGCGCTCCGACACCGTGCGCTGGTCGGCGCACGACGACCCCGACGGCGGCTACGAGACCGAACTACCGGGGCGCTGGATCCCCGAGGGTTTCGTCGGGCCGATCTCGTCGCTGATGGCCGCCATCAACGACGGCACCGAGCCGCCGACGAGCGGCCACGACAACCTCAACACGCTGCGCCTCGTGAACGCCGCCTACCTGTCGGCGGCCGAGAACCGTTCGGTGCGCCCCACCGAGATCGGCTAGAGCGCCTGACGAGCCACGCCCAGCGGCGCTGCAACTCAGATCAGGGCACGCACCAGCAGGCTCACTGCGGCGGCGACGGAGATGATCAGCAGCGCCGGGCGCGTGTAGCCGCGATCGAGCACCCGGACGAGCCGCCCCGAGACGAGATAGCCGAGCAGTTGGCCCGGGACGAGCAGCGCGACCGCGAGCAGGTGCCGGGTACCGAACTCGCCCCACGCCGCCAGGACCGCCAGCGAGATCGACGCGCCCACGAGGAAGTACACCGACATCGTGCCCCGGAGTTGGCGCGGCGGAATGTGCTGCAGGGTGAGCGCCAAAGGCGGGCCGCCAACTCCGGTCGTGGTCCCTGCCACACCCGAGACGAACCCGCCGATAGCGATCATCTGGCGCCCCTGCGGCAGGCGGATCGGCGCCACGGACAGCGCTGCCCCCGCCAGGATCACCGACGCCAGGAACACCGAGAGTCCCCACGCCGAGAGCACCTCCACCAGCAGGAACCCTCCCAGCACGGCGCCGGGCACACGGCCAACCAGTGCCCACAAGAGAGCCGACTTGTTGATCCCGACACGGTCCCGGCGGGCCACCATCATGCTCATCACCAGCGCCGCAGCCAGCAGCGGCCCGGGCACGAAATCCGGATCGATCTGGATGAGGATCGGCGCAGCGACGACGTTCAGACCGAATCCGACGCTGCCCTGCACTGCGGCCCCCGCGGCCATCACAACCATGGCTGCGACGATCTCCCATGGACTCATCGCAGCCTTCGGGATCCACCGGCACCGATCACCGCCGGAGCCTACGACCGCCTCGTCCGTCGCCGGCGGAGCGCCTCGGTGCACACGGCGGCAGCGGAACCGGCCCGCCGGTGCGGTCACCCGCGCACGTCGCTAGTATCCCGCCATCGTGGCTGACAGGAGTGCAGGAGACCCGGACAAGCCCTGGTGGTTACGGGGCAATCACGGCCCCCTCCCCGACGAGACCGAGGCGCTCGACCTTCCGGTGCGTGGCCGGATCCCCACGGACCTGCACGGGATGCTGATCCATGCCGGCCCCAACCCGCCCAGCTGCGACTCGCCGCACTGGTTCCTCGGCGAGGGAATGCTTCACGGGCTGCTCTTGCGCGGGGGACGAGCGGTGCGGTATCGCAGCCGCTGGGTGCGTACGCCCCGGCTGGAGGGGCCCGCGGCCGACGCGGACGATCCCGATTACTCCCCCGCCAATACGAACGTGGTCGTCCACGGAGGGCGCATCCTGGCTCTCGAGGAGAACCACCGCCCCTACGAGGTGACCTCCGATCTCGACACCGTCGGTCCGGTCGACTTCAACGGCTCGATCCACAACCTCACCGCGCATCCGAAGATCTGCCCGCGCACGGGCGAGATGCTGGCGTTCGCCGTCAGGCCGGACGGGCCGCAGGTCGACTATTTCCGGTTCGGCAGCGACGGAGCGCTGGCCGGCACCGCCACGATCGAACTGCCGCGGCCGGTGATGATGCACGACTTCGCCGTGACGTCCGATCACGTCGTCTTCATGGACCTGCCGATCGTGCGGGATCTCGGAGCCCCCGGTGGCCTCCCCTATCGCTGGGACCCGGACCATGGCGCTCGGCTCGGCGTCATGCCCCGTGCCGGGGGTGACGTGCAGTGGTTCGACATCGATCCCTGCTACGTCTTCCACACGATCAACGCCTGCGAGATCGGCGGGCGGATCACGCTCGACGCCTGCCGCTACGACTCTCTCTGGAGCAAGTCATCGGATCGGTTCGACGTGCCCGCCATGGTGCACCGCTGGACGCTGGGACTCCGTGACGGCTCGGTGCGGGAGGAAACCATCTTCGACGTGCTCTGCGACTTCCCGCGCATCGACGACCGGCTCCTCGGCCGCCCGAACCGCTACGCCTACGTGACGACGCTGGTTGACGAGGAGACCGGCGCCGTCTCACACGGCCACCGCGTGGTGCGCCTCGACCTCGTGGCACACACGACTGAGCACCATCACTTCGGCCCGTCCCGGTACGCCAGCGAGGCGGTCTTCGTGCCCCGCCACGCCGAGAGCGACGAGGAGGAGGGCTACTTGCTGGCCGTGGTGTACGACAGCGAGCGCGGTTCCAGCGAGGTGGTCGTCCTCGCCGCCGACGCCATCGGTTCGGAACCACTCGCAACTATCAGCCTGCCCAACCGCGTGCCGTTCGGCTTCCACTGCTCCTGGGTGCCCGCCGGCGCCTGAGCGAACAAGCAGCGAATCCCTTCACAGGCCGCCGCGCTTACTTGCGTCATTCCGGCGGAGGCCGGAATCCAGGGTCCAGCTGGTCAGCCTGCGACTACCGCTGACTGTCCAGCAGGTCAGCCTGCGACTACCACTGGCTGTCCCGCAGACTCCCCGGGCACGTCACTCCGGTGTCATTCCGTTCTCACCCGCGCGACATTTCCGTCGCAGGCGACATGTGGCAGACTTTCCGCAGGAGGCCACCGATGTCCGACCCGTCCGAGAAGCTGCTCGATGCCATGAGCCTGCTGGAGGAGTTGGCGCGCGAGGTCACCCCGGAGGAGGCGGTCGACGCGATCGACGCTGCCACACTGCAATCTTTCTGGCGCGAGTGGCCCCACACGGTGGGGTGGGCCGGAGCCCTCTGGCGGCGCCTCAATCAGGATCTCGACACTCCCTCACAGCCGGGCGACGGCAGCGGCTACGACGAGACCGGCGGCTCGGGCTGACATGGCTGCGCTGCGCCAGGTCATGAGCACACAGGTGGTGACCATGCCGGGCTCCACGCCGATGGCCGAGGCAGCCCGGCTCATGGTGCGGCGCCACATCGGGTCGGTGCTCGTCGTGGACGGCACAATGCTCAGCGGCATCCTCACCGAGCGCGACGTGCTGCGTGCCGCCGGCAAGGCCACGGACATGTCCACTGACCCGATCGACCGCTGGATGACGCCCGAGCCCATCACCTGCAGCCCAGAGATCGACACCGAAGAGGTGGCGGAGATGATGCTCTCCGGCGGCTTCCGCCACCTCCCCGTGGTCGACAGCACAGGGCTTCTCGGCATCGTGAGCCTCCGGGACGTTCTCAGCGCCCGCATCGGCCGCACGCGCTGAACAGACCGCCCCGCCTGCGGCCCACTTGAGCGCACGCAGGACGCAGATCCCGACGTCGAGCCACATCCAAGGAGGCGCGGGCGTGGACCTGGACGAGATCGACCTGAGCAGCACAGGCAGGTTCTGGGGTCTCCCCGAGGCGGAGCGGCAGCAGGCGTTCGCCCAGCTGCGGGCCGAGGAACCCATCCGCTTCTTCACCGAACGCGCCTACTTCCTCGACGGCAAGGAGGTCTTCCCCGCCGGGCCGGGCTACTGGGCGCTCACGCGCCACGCCGACGTCGTCGAAGCCAGCCGACGAGCCGACCTCTTCTGTTCCGGCCGCGGCGCCTCGATCGCCGACCTCCCGATCGAGTTCAACGAGTACTTCGGCTCGATGCTGCACATGGACGATCCGCGACATGCCCGCCTCCGCGGGTTGGTGTCTCGCGGGTTCACGCCTCGCACCCTCGCTCGGGTCGAGCACCAGGTCGAGCAGGTCGCCGGCCAGATCGTCGACGATCTGGCTGGCCGGGGCGAGTGCGACTTCGTGACCGAGGTGGCCGCCCGCCTGCCCGTGCAGATCATCTGCGACATGATGGGCGTCCCCAAGAGCCTGCACGCGGAGGTTCTCGACAACACCAACATCATCCTCGGGGCCAACGACCCGGAGTACGTGCCGCCGGGCGCAAACCTTCTGGAGGCCATCCTGACGGCGGGCGGCACGCTGGCGGCCATGATGACCGAGTTGGCCGCTGCCCGGCAGGCTGATCCGACCGATGACATCACGTCGGCCCTTGTACACGCCGAGGTGGACGGCGAACGTCTCGGTGAGGCCGAGTTGGCCTCGTTCTTCATCCTGCTGTGCACGGCGGGTAACGAGACCACGCGCAACGCCATCAGCCACGGGCTCTGGGCACTCACCGACCACCCCGAGCAGCGCCGCATCTGGCTTGAGGACCTCGACGCCGTCACACCCACGGCGGTGGAGGAGATCGTGCGGTGGGCGACGCCGGTGATCCAGTTCCGGCGCACGGTGACCGCCGACGGCACCACCCTCGGCGATCACGTCTTCTCCGCGGGCGACAAGGTGGTGCTGTGGTACTACTCGGCCAACCGTGATGAGGATGTGTTCGATGACCCGCAACGCTTCGACGTCCGCCGCAGCCCCAACAACCACATCGGCTTCGGCGGCCCCGGCCCGCACTTCTGCATGGGCGCCCACCTGGCCCGGCGGGAGATCGGCGTGATGTTCCGCGAGCTGCTGAAGCACTTCCCGCAGATCCGCGCCACCGCCGAACCCGAACGCCTCCGCTCCAACTTCATCAACGGCATCAAGCACCTACCCTGCACGCTGGCTTGACCGCCCAAACCCATCGTCATCCCGGCCCCGCCCCGCCATTCCGGCGAAGGCCGGATTCCATGCGTGTCCACCTCTGCGTCGACACCTCCGCGGAGATCTCGGAAAATGGAGTCCAAGATCGCCGGAAAGTGGAATGTGGAAACCCCAGGCTGTCGAATTCGCGGCTGCCTCCGACCAGGCCGAGGCTGACCTGACCACCCCGCCCGACCGAGATCTGCGCCCACTCCGGCCCGGTGCCTCGTCAGCCAGTCGTAGGTCGAAGTCCACCTCCACACTCGTCCGGGCACCCGCCACGCCGGGCTCGCTAGCGCCTTCGGATTCCCCCGGTCCGAACCGAGTCGGTAGAATCGCTCCCTGAGAGGAGGCCCCCAAATGACTCCTTCACCGACGTTTCGAGTCGAGAACCTGGGGCCGATCCGCAGTGGCGAGGTTGAGCTGCGCCCCCTTACGCTGCTCATCGGCAAGAACAACACCGGTAAGACGTACATGGCTCAAGCCATCCACGCTGCCCATAAAGCGCTCGATGCCGCCCTTCCCACAAACGTGCCATTGCTTGACTCGACTGAATTCGAGCTGCTCCAAACCCTCCTGCGCACTGGCGAAATCTCGGAGTTCAAGAAGAGCGCAGAAGACTCGGAACCGAAATTGCTGCAATTGCAGCCAGCCGACGTCGACAATCCTCAAGATATTCGACCTATTGCGACAGTACTCAGAAAGGCGCAGTCATGGATTGAAAGCTACTTTCATGATAGCTCTCTTCGGCTACCCGGACGAGTACAAGCTTACTTCGGTGTTCCTGATTCCAAAGACGTCACGACATGGGGCAGCAATGGTCCTCTGTCGTTCACAGTATCGACACGCACACAATCTGCTGAGACTTACTTGTTTGGCATCCCCGACACGCCACCGGATCCACTTGGATACCTAGTCAACGACCAAGAACTACTCAAGAACACGCTGCGTACTACCGATGACCACGTACGAAGAAGCTATCCGAACTCATCTCTTTCAGAAGATCAAGAGTATCGATATGAGCGATTCTCCAGGTACTGGTCACTGCACCTCTGGTTTCGTATCCTAGGGAAAACGGGCTTCGGCTTCAGTTCATATTACCTTCCGTCTGGCCGTTCGGGACTCCTACACGCTTGGACCGATGTGGTACGTATGACGCTGCAGCTTGATCGAGAGCGATTCGGACTTGACCGCGACACCGATATCTCGCTCAGTGGTGCCGCTCTAGACTTTATCTCAGAGTTCCAGGGTCTCTTTTCTCATCGCAGCCGCATCCAGCGGCAGAGCCTCGCAGAATCTGGCGATGTCGACTCAGCTATTCATCTATTAGAGCAGGCCATAGCTGGATCCGTTACAATTGACGCAGAGTCTTACGACATTCCTGCTCTAATCTATCAGCAAGGCGGCAATCGGATTCCGGTCCAGAGGGCATCGTCAATGGTCGCAGATCTCAGTCCACTTATCATTTGGACGCGAGAGATCGTACACCCTGGAAGTCTGCTGATCGTTGACGAGCCGGAATCACACTTGCACCCTGAGGCGATCCGACTTGTAGCCCGCGCGCTCGTCCGGCTCGCCAATACCGGCGTAAAAATGCTGTGCACCACGCATAGCAGTATTCTACTGGACCAGATATCAAATTGTATGTTGTCGGCGAACGCTCCAAGCGTGGACGTAAGCCTTTCAGCCGAGGACCGTATTGCGCACTCTGATATAGGAGTGTTCCGATTCCGACGCGAGGTCGACGAGGGCGGAGTTGTCATTAGTCCAGTAGAGATCGAACCAGACTGGGGTATCCCCGAAGAAGAATACGCGGATATCGCTGACGATCTAACGAACCAAACGGCTGCGCTGATCGACGCACAGCGTGCATGAGTTCGATCGACGCACTGCGCGAATTTCACACCCTCTGCACTTGCCCCACCGGGAATATGACTAGTGGCGTCGTCTCCAAGAGTGGCTGTCGTTTGACGATTCGTGGACTCCGGGCTGCCTTCGACTGTGATCGATGTAATGCATTCAACGAGAATGAGCAGAAACCCGACATCATCGCTCTTCAAGTTTGTGAGGGTCCTGAGGACATTAGGTGGCTAGTTGTTGAGATTAAGGGCGTCATGAAACTCAAAGGTCGAAGACAAGCCAATGCGGGACTCAAGACAATTGCGGACCACGAATTAGTCAAAGTTGACATTAGGAGAGCCCGCGTCTGTTTCGCATTTACCGAAAGAGATCTTCGTCGGACCGCAGATCGAACCCGACTGAGAAAGCCATTGAGGTTTGGGGGAAAAGCGGTACCGGTTCGTGTGGTCCAATGCGGTAGAGAAATCCCCCAACGCTGGCACAAGTCGGCATAGACGCGTAATTACGAACGCTGTGACCCCAGTCACTCCGGCTCATTTGACAGCGGAGCGCCTCTACGCGGATCTTCGGTTGCGAGTTACTGCGGCGGCTCGGGCGAACGATGGGATCGCGCTGGAGGATCATCTGCGTCGACCGGTCGAGGTGTTGGTCGAATCGGTCGCGGAGGACCTCGGCTATCCGAAGTTCGTGCTTGCCGGTGAGATCTCCGGGGCAGTCGAGGGCGCGCGGCCCGATTACACCGTGGCCCGACGTGGATTGATCATCGGTCACATCGAACTCAAGGCCTCTGGTGCAGGTGTTGATCCTGCTGGATTCACGGGCCACAACCTGGATCAGTGGATGCAGCTTCGTCACCTGCCGAACCTGCTCTACACCGACGGGATCGACTGGATCCTCTGGCAGGACAGTCAACAGGTCGCGCGTGTCACGGCTTGGACGGCGCCGGGCAAGAGAATCGCCAGCGCCAGGATCGACGCGGGCGATCTGGTGCACCTGCTCGATGCGTTCTGCGCCAACGCCCCGCGTCCCCCAGCGACAACTCAAGAACTCGCCCGGACGACCGCTCGCCTCTGCCGGGTCCTGCGCAACCAGATTCTTCACACGCTCGAAGCCGGCAGATCTGAAGGACTTGCCGCCGTCGCAGGGGACTGGCGGTCGCTGCTGTTCCCGCAGGCAAGCGACGCGGAGTTCGCTGACGCATATGCACAGACCATCACGTTCGGGTTGATCGGCGCGCGTGCCGCCGACGCCGGGCTCACTGCCGGCGGCAGTGTCGCTGAGCGGGTGGCGCAGGCAACGAGGGCGCTCGACGCCGAGGTCGGCCTGATTCCGACTGCCCTCACGGTGCTTTGCGCCGAGAGCGCTATCAGACACATCGAGCCGGCCGTCGAGTCCCTTCTGTCACTGCTCGCCGCAACCGACCCGGCGCTGCTGAACGACGCCGGTGACTGGCTCTACTTCTACGAGGACTTTCTCGCCCAGTACGACCCCGATCTGCGCAAGGAGTCCGGCTCGTACTACACGCCCGCTGAACTCGTGAAGTTCATGGTGCGCCTTACCGACGAGGTGCTCGTCTCGCGGCTCGGCAAACCCTCGGGATTCGCCAACGAGGCGGTGACCGTGATCGACCCGGCCGCCGGGACCGGAACCTTCCTGCTCCACGTCATCGACAGGATCGCCTCCACAGTCGAGGAGCGCGATGGGATCGGAGCGGTCGCAGGTGCGCTGAGGAACGCCGCGGCTCGCCTCATCGGTTTCGAGTTGCAGACCGGCCCCTACAGCGTGGCCCAGTTCCGTACGGGCGCCAGGTTCCGCCGCCACGGAGTGGGCAGCGCACCGCGCGTACTGCTGGCGGACACTCTGGCGAATCCGTACGCCGAAGAGGAGCACCTGGGATCGATCTACGAACCGATCAGCCGGGAAAGGCGCGCCGCCAACGAGCTCAAGAAGTCAACGCCCGTCATGGTCGCCATCGGCAACCCGCCGTACCGCGAGCGGGCAAAGGGACTCGGCGGCTGGGTCGAGCACGGCAAGCCCGACACGAAAGAGCCATCGATCCTTGACGACTGGAAACCACCGACGGACTGGGGCGTCGGTGCGCATGTGTACAACATGTCGAACCTGCTCATCTACTTCTGGCGCTGGGCGGGTTGGAAGGTGCTGGAGAACTCCGGTAACAACGGTGGCGAGTCACCCGGCATCGTCTGTTTCGTCACGACCGCCGCATGGCTGAGCGGCGACGGGTTTCAGGGAATGCGTTCCTGGTTGCGGCACTGGTGTTCAGAGATCTGGGTGGTCTCGCTGTCCCCCGAAGGCCACCAGCCCGACGTCCCGACGCGGATGTTCGAGCAGGTCCAGCACGAAATCGCCGTCGTCTGCGCCGTCCGCTCCCCCCACACCGACGCGTCAGCGGCAACAGTGAGATTCCGGGAGGTCGCTCCCGGCAACCGAGACGAGAAGTTCGCCGAGCTGGCGACGATGGGAATCACGGACGACTCGCCCAAGGCGTGGACCGAATGCCCCAAGGACTGGCGCGCATCCTTCAAACCCGCGGGACAGCGCATCTGGCGCACCTGCCCGTGCATCCACGACCTGCTGCCGTGGTCCTCACCCGGGGTCCTGGCCAATCGCGGCTGGCCGACCTCGCCGGACTCCAACACTCTCGAGCAGCGCTGGGACGAACTCATCGCGGAGGCGGACTTGGAGCGAAAGAAAGCGCTCTTCAACGAGACCGACAGCCGCACGATCGATCGGGGATTCAAGACCAATCTTCGCGGCTGGCCCGACGAGTCGGCGGCGAGGCCGATCTCGCGTGAAATGAATCCGTGTCCAAGCCCTATCCACCTGGCTTGGCGGTCGTTCGACCGCCAGAGGATCATTCCCGACATTCGGGTTCTCGACAGGGCCCGGCCGGCGTTGTGGGAGGCACGCAGCGACCACCAGATTCACCTCACCTGCATCGAGGATGATCACCCGGACAACGGACCGGCGGTCACGTTCACTCACCTGCTACCCGGCCTGCATCACTATCACGGGCGTGGCGGCCGCGCGTTTCCACTCTGGCGGGACAGCACCGCCACCGCCCCGAACGTCACGCCCGGGTTGCTCGGCCATCTCGGTGGACTGTTCGACACAAACGTGACACCGGAGGACCTACTCGCCTACGTGGCCGCCGTGTGTGCTCACCCCGCGTACACAGCCTGGTTCAACGATGTCTCACCCCACACACCGGGCCTGCGAATACCCGTCACCGCCGACGTCGACTACTGGTCGATGGCCCTCGGGATCGGCCGGCGGGTCATCTGGGCACAGACCTTCGGCGAGCGCTACGTCGACGTCGAGCGACGGTCGCCCGGCCGGACGAATTCGCGTGGACAATCGACCACTGTCGCGATCCGAAACCGGAGAGGGGACCCTCAACCGGGCGCTCGCTTATGACTCCGAGCGGTGGGAACTCCGAATCGGGAACGGCGTGTTCGAGAACGTCGCCCCGGAGGTCCACGACTACAAAGTCTCAGGCACCAACGTCATCAGATCCTGGTTTAACTACCGCAAGCCGAGCAAGGGAACGCAGGACCCTGACTCCCTGGACAGGATCACCCCGCCGGGCTGGCGCCCGGAGTGGGACAGAGAGCTTCTCGACGTTCTCAACGCGCTCACCGCCCTCGTCGCTCTCGAGCCTGAACAGGCCGAACTGCTGACGGCGATCCTCGATGGACCGCAGGTCACCGTCGGCGACCTCACGGCCGCCGGTGTGCTACCGGTCCCGCCCGAGGCCAAGAAGGCGCCAGCGGTCGCACGGAAACCGAAGCCGGGTCACACGACGCTGGGCTGAGCCCCGACGCACCGACGGGTTCGCGTGATCAGGGCGTCCGCAGCAATCGCACGTCGCGGTGATTCGACCGAGGCCTGCATCCGCCGACCGGTTGGGATGTTCGGCGGTCGAGGTGCAGGGTGGTTCCCGAGCTAGCGGTTTCAACTACCGGCTGGCAGCGACAACGACGAACGGCTGATCCGGCGGGGGTCACCGTCACCGTCGCCAATCGCCCCCGCGACCGGCCGCAGCGTGCGACCTTCCGCACCCGGATGCGTGGCCCATGCTCCAATCTTCGGATAATTTGCGGCTCTTCGGAAATGAGCGGGCACTGGGTCCGCGATTGCGGGGTTGGGGGCCCCCAGAATCGGGTGTGACGCACGCCGATTCCGAGGAGGCCCCCGGTGGAGGAGAACCCTACGCGTATCTGTGAGTTGATCGTCGGTCTCGGTGATGTGGAGGTCCTCGGCGTCGATGATGCGCCCGGCGGGCCGTTGGGGGTGCACATCCGCAGCGGGGCGCCGCGGCCGCCGTGTGGTGGCTGCGGCGGGTCGGTGTGGTCCAAGGGCGCCAGCCCGGTGGGGTTGGTGGATCTGGCGGTGTTCGGGCGCCCGGTGCGCCTCGTGTGGCACAAGCACCGCTGGTGCTGTGTCGATGCGGGGTGTCCGGTGGGTTCGTTCACCGAGGTCGATGAACAGATCGCGCCGGCCCGCGCGGCGTTGACGGCGCGGGCGGGACGCTGGGCGACGATGGCGGTGGGCCGCGACGCCCGCCCGGTCGCCGATGTGGCAGCCGAGTTGGGTTGTGACTGGCACACGGTGAACCGGGCGGTGCTCGCCTGGGGCGAGGCGCTGTTGGCCGCCGACGCCGACCGTGTGGGAGCGGTGGAGGCGCTGGGTCTCGATGAGACCCTGTTCGGGCGCGCCGGACGGTGGCGCACCCGGAACTGGTGCACGTCGATCGTGGACGTGCACCGGGGCCAGCTGCTCGACATTGTCCCTGGTCGCGACGCCGAGCGCCCCATCGCGTGGCTGCTCGCGCAACCCGAGGCGTGGCGCGGGGGCATCGACTGGGGGGTGCTGGACCTCTCCGGGGCGTACCGGCGCGCCTTCGACGTGGCGCTGCCCCACGCCGGCCAGGTCGCTGACCCGTTCCATGTCGTCCGCTTGGCCAACAGCTGCATCGACGAGGTGCGACGGCGCACCCAGAACGACACGCTCGGCGCTCGGGGGCGCAAGGACGACCCGCTGTATCGGGCGCGGCGGCTACTCATTTCCGCCCACGAACGCCTCAGCGAACGCGGCGAGGCGAAACTCCGCGGCCTGCTCGCCGCCGGCGACCCCCACGGCGAGGTCCGCCTGGCGTGGCACGCCAAGGAGACCCTCCGCGGCCTCTACGACATCGACTGCCCCCAACTCGCCGCCACCTACGCCACCGAGCTCGTCGACGACCTCCAAGGCACCAACACTCATAATGGTTGGGCCCTGCCGGCAGGAGCGGGTCTGACCCAGGCACCAACTGGCCTTGTGTCTTCAGGTTGATCTGTCGGCCCGCTCCGGTCGGCGGGGCGCGCACCGACCGGCCCGATGGATGTGACCCGATAGGAGCCTTTGCAAACCGCACCGTGAGTGTTCTGTCCGCCGTCGCGGCCGGTGGCGCCCCCGACAGTGAGATGACCACAAGGAGGCATCACCATCTTGACACAGCAACACCGCCCCGGCGTCTTCGGCGGGGTCGACACACACAAGCACACCCATGTCGCCGCCGCTGTCGACGGCGCCGGACGGGTCTTGGGCACGGCCGCGTTCGGCGCGGACGCCGCCGGCTACGCGGAGCTGCTGGGATGGCTCCGCGGCTGCGGCAGCGTCGAGCGCGTCGGCGTGGAGGGCACCGGCTCCTATGGAGCGGGTCTCGCCCGGTGCCTCGCTCAGGCCGGCGTAGACGTCGTGGACGTGAACCGCCCGAACCGCCAACTGCGCCGCCGCCGCGGCAAGACCGACACCGTCGACGCGCACGCCGCGGCGCTGGCTGCGCTCAGCGGCTCTGCCGCTGTGGTGCCCAAGAGCGCCGACGGGTGCGTCGAGGCGATCAGGGTGCTGTCTGTGGCGCGGCGCTCCGCTGTCAAGGCCCGCACCGTCGCCGCCAACCAGATCGGCGCCGTCGTCGTTACCGCGCCCGAGCAGGTCAAAGACCGGCTGCGGGCACTGAACACGGCCCGCACCGTCGAGGCCTGCGCCCGGATGCGGCCCGGCGCGGGCTGCGATCCCGTCCTTGCAGCGGCCAAGCAGGCGCTGCGCTGTCTGGCCCGCCGCCACCAGGCGCTCACCGCGGAGATCAAGCACCTCGACACCGAGCTGCGCCGCCTGTGCGAGCGAGCCAACCCGGCGCTGCTCAGCGCCTGCGGCGTCGGCGCCGAGACCGCAGCCTCGCTGCTCGTCGCCGCCGGGGACAACCCCGAGCGGATGCACAGCGAGGCGTCCTTCGCCGCCCTGTGCGGCACCAGCCCCGTTGAGGCGTCCTCAGGCCGAACGGTGCGCCACCGACTCAACCGCGGCGGCAACCGACGCGCCAACAACGCCCTGTGGCGCATCGCGATGGTCCGCCTGCGCTTCGACGAGCGCAGCATCGCCTACGCCGCTCGCCTCACCGCCCAGGGCAAGACCCGCCGCGAGATACTCCGCTGCCTCAAGCGCCACATCGCACGCGAGGTCTACAAGCTGATCACCGACCCGCCCGACGTCGTCCACGGAGCCGACCTTCGCCGCCAGCGCACCCAACGACGGCTCACCATCAACCAGACAGCCCAAGCCCTCGGAGCCGCACCCACCCGGATATCCGCACTCGAAAGAGGCGCCATCCACAACCGCGACCTCGCAGAACGCTACCAGCGATACCTCGCACAGATCGCGAGTTGACAAACATAGGAGCATCAACCTCCTCCAAGTCCTACGCCGCACCGCCCACGGCTTCACCAACCCCCACAACTTCGCCGCCCGCGCACTCCTCGTGACATGATGCACCCAACCGACACCAACAGACCCAAAACCCACGTTTTCGCGAAGCCTCAACAACAAACCAAACCAGCCATGAACACACCCGCCCAATGCGGCGTAATCAAACCCCCAAAAACGGACATTTACTCAGAAGCACCTCAGTTGCTGTGGGGTGGTGTTGTCTTCGCGCTTGTGTTGTTGGGGTCCGTTGTCGCTGTCTTGGTGATCAGCCCCGTGGCGTTCGCCCAGTCTCTGGGTCCCGATGCGCCGACGGCGGTGGCGGTCTACAGCGTCGAGAGCGAGAAGCTGGAGGTGCGCTGGTCGTCGTCGGACGCGTCGACCACGTCGTTCAAGGTCCAGTGGAAATCGGGAAGCGAGGAGTTCGACTCGTCCCGGCAGCTATCGAGCGATCCGGCGACGAGCATCGAAAGCGCGCAGTCGACCTCGGCCGGCGACCGGTACAAGGCCGTCCTCACGGGGCTGACTGACGGCACCGAGTACACGGTGCGGGTCATCGCCGCGAACGCCAACGGGGGCAGCGACGCCTCTGGGGAGGCGACGGGAACGCCGCAGTCGACCCCCGGCCAGTCGCGGGAGTTCGTCGAGAACGAGGTTGTCGAGATTCTTGAGAGTTCGTTTCCCTGGCTGCGCGAAACATGGGACTACATGACAGCCCAAGACGCTTTTGTGAATTTTGGCGTGGCGGCAGGCGGTCGCTACAGCGGTGGGTGCACATCACCGGACTATCTGGTGGATTCGGACCTGTGGCGCTGCGATGGGTGGGGGATCATTGTCGGTAGGTTCGACCCCCACGTGATTGATGTGATCATTCATGAGCTGGCGCATGTCTATACGCTGGTGAACGACGTGGCCTCGACGCCCGCTCCGGTGGGGATCGCTCATCTCTACTTCCTTGCCTTGGTCTCCCCGGACGGTCGAGAGGGACCTGGATCAGCCTGCAATGCTATTGAGTTATACGCCGACGGGCTGCTGATTCTCACTCTCGGGGACGGGGGACGGGATCCGAGCCGCTATTGGCGGCAATGCTCCGCCGCCGACACCGCTACCGAGCAAGCTCTCGCCGTGCTCGGGAGCGCGGCCACAGGACAGATGCCGTCCTGGTTCGCCGATACCTACAACGACTCCGTCGGGGATCCTGATCTGGTACGAGTCTGGGCCGATGTGAAGGTGCTCTCGGGCCTCGAGAGGCAGAGGGCCGTCGTCTACCAGCTGCGGGACGCGTTCGGCGGCTATTGCGACGACTCCAAGGCGACCGAGTCGGCGTTCGCAGACGGCGTGACGCGCAATCCTTGGAACGACGGCGGCTGCGTCCCCGAGGCGCCCGCAGACGTGGGGGCCACCGCCGTTGGCGCCGGGAAGCTAGCCGTGTCCTGGCAGGAGCCGCCCGACGACGGCGGATCACCGATTTCGGGATACAAGGTCCAGTGGAAATCCGGCACTCAAGACTACAGCTCCTCGAGGGAGGCGTTGGTCACGAACCTCACAGATCTGCGGCGAACGATCAGCGGATTGACCAACGACGAGAGTCACACGCTTCGAGTGCTGGCCTACAACGATAACGGTGACGGCGCAGCAGCAGAGACAACGGCAACACCGACCGCGACCGACACGACCGCGCCGACGCTGTCGGCAGCAACGGTTGATAGGGCAACGCTGCGGTTGACTTGGAACGAGGCGCTTGATGCATCCTCGGAACCGGCATCGACCGCGTTCACTGTGAACGTTGGCGGCGTGAGCCGCGGGATCGACGAAGTATCAGTCCTAGGCAATGTCGTCACGCTCTCATTGGCGCCGGCCGTCAACGCGAGCGACACGGTGACGGTCGGCTACTCGGCGCCGACCGGGTCCGGAGCGAACCCGCTCAAGGACTCCGCCACGAACAACGCCTCCGACTTTTCGGGCCAGGAGGTTCGAAACGACACAACTCAAGTCGCGATCACCTCAGATCCCGGCACGGACATGACCTACATCTGGGGCAACTGGCGCGGCAGACAGGACGTGATCGAGGCAACGGTGACCTTCGGCGAGAACGTGGTGGTGAGCGGCAGGCCGGAACTCGCACTGCTGATCGGGGGACAGACACGACACGCGACATACCGCAGCGGTTCGGGCACGACCTCGCTGGTGTTCCGCTACGCATTGACCGAAGGCGAGGCCGATACCGTCGGAATCAGCGTCCCAGACGGCGCCATATCAACCGCCCAGGGCCTGGTCCGCTACGCTTCCACCAAGGGTGTGGCTCCCGCTCGTGTCGTTCTCGGCGCTCAAAGCGGGCACCTCGTTGACGCCGTTCGCCCGACCTTGGTCTCCGCGGGCGCGTTGGCGAACGGCAACCACGTGACGCTGACCTGGGACGAGGCTCTAGACGAAGACTCCGTGCCCACTCGGTTCGGTAGGGGGTTCACGGTCCGATATACGAGCGCCGGAACGAATCGCCTTATCATCCGTATCAGAACGATCTCCGTCGCTGGCAGGGTGGTGACTTTGACGCTGTATTCGGACATCAAGGCGACCGACCAGCTCAGAGTCGACTACGGCGTGCCGCGCAGTACCCATCCCCCGCTCAAAGACACACTCGGCAACTATGCCGGCGGAAATAACAGGGCCACGGTTTCTATTACCCGGAGCGCCAATAGCCCGCCGGAGTTTCCCTCCGGCGAGGACGGTGTCCGCAGTGTGGATGAGAACACGCCCGCGAACCGCAACATCGGGACGCCGGTCGCGGCCACCGATGCGGACAGCGACAGGCTCACCTACTCGATCTCCGGTGCGGACGCTGCCTTGTTTGACGTGGTCGCGTCGAGCGGCCAGTTGCGTACCAAGGCGGCACTCGACCACGAGTCCCGCGACAGCTACTCCTTCACGATGTCAGTACACGACGGGAAGGACATCTACGGCAACTCGGACACGACGATCGACGACACCATCAGCGTGACGGTCACCGTGAACGACGTTGACGAGCCGCCGGTGATCACCGGGGCCGCCACCGTTGACGACTACGACGAGAACGGCACCGGCGACGTCGCCTCTTATACCGCCGACGACCCTGAGGGCGCCACGACCAACATCACCTGGAGCCTCGGCGGGACGGACCGGGGTGACTTCGAAATCAGCGACGCGGGCGTGGTCACCTTCAAGAACCCGCCCGACTACGAGCGACCGGCGGACTCCGGCGGCAACAACGAGTACCTGGCGACGGTGATCGCCACCGAGGAAGGCGGGCTCCGGGGCACCCTGGACGTCACGATCAGCGTGCGTGACGTCAACGAGGCGCCCACGATAACGGGTGACGAAGCTCCGGCGTTCCCCGAGAACGGTGTCCGGGCGGTGGCCACCTACCGCGCCACGGACCCCGAGCGCGACGCTGTTACCTGGTCGGTCTCGTGGACAGATAGCGACGACTTCGAAATCAGCGAGACGGGCGTGTTGACCTTCGTCAACATCCCCGACTTTGAGAATCCGGCGGACGCCAACCAGGACAACGACTACCTGGTAACGGTGGAGGCCCGAGACGACGGCCCCAACCTTGCGACCCTGGAGGTGACGGTCACCGTCACCAACTCCGCGGGCCCGGAGGAGCCCACCATCACGACCACGAGCAACCCGTCGCCGTACCGGGAGAACGGAACGGGCGCCGTGTACACCTTCCGGGCGCGGGACCCCCAGGGCAGGCCCGTCAGTTGGATGGTCACGGGCCCCGACAGCCATGCCTTCGCGATCAGTTCCAGCGGCGTGTTGACCTTCCGCAGCCCGCCTGATTTTGAGAGCCCGGCCGACGCCGGCGGGAACAACGTCTATGAGTTCACGGTGGTGGCCACCGACGACCAGAGCCTCACAGACACCCTGGACGTGGTGGTCACGGTCAGCGACGTGAATGAGGGGCCGGTGGTTTCGGGCTCGCAGAGCTTGTCGTTCGTTGAGAACCAGGCCACCGACCGGATCTTGGCGACTTATGCGGCGACTGATCCCGAGGATCCGAGCGCGGTCATCTCTCGGTGGAGTTTGTCGGGTTCTGATGCGGGCGATTTCACGGTCAGCGGGGGCGGCGAGTTGTCGTTTAGGAATGTGCCGGATTTCGAGGCGCCGGCGGACTCGGGGCGCGACAACGTCTATGACTTCTCGGTGCGGGCGTCGGATGGGCGGAACTACGGCTACCTGGAGGTGACCGTCACCGTCGAGGACGTCAACGAGGTGCCGGTGATCACCGGCACCACCTCGTTCACGTATCGGGAGAACGGCACCGCGACGATTTACACGTTCAGCGCCGCCGATCCCGAGCGGGGCACGATCAGTTGGTCGCCGGGGGGAGCGGACGGGGATGACTTCACGATCACCGTCGATAGCCGCGGGCGGGGTGTTCTGACGTTTTCCAGCCCGCCGGACTTTGAGAACCCCGCCGACGCTGACCGGGACAACGTCTATGAGGTCACCGTGGTGGCCACCGACGACCAGAGCCTCACTGACAGCGTGGAGGTCACCGTCACGGTCAGCGACGTGAATGAGGGGCCGGTGGTGGCGGGCGTGCAGAGCTTGTCGTTCGCCGAGAACCAGGCCACCGACCGGATCCTGGCGGCCTATACGGCGACCGATCCAGAGGATCCGAGCGCGGTCATCTCTCGGTGGAGTTTGTCGGGTTCTGATGCGGGGGATTTCACGGTCAGCGGGGGCGGCGAGTTGTCGTTTAGGAATGTGCCGGATTTCGAGGCGCCGGCGGACTCGGGGCGCGACAACGTCTATGACTTCTCGGTGCGCGCGTCGGATGGGCGCAACTACGGCTATCTGGAGGTGACCGTCACCGTCGAGGACGTCAACGAGGCGCCGGTGATCACCGGCACCACCTCGTTCACGTATCGGGAGAACGGCACCGCGACGATTTATACGTTCAGCGCCGCCGATCCCGAGGGGGGCACGATCAGTTGGTCGCCGGGGGGAGCGGACGGGGATGACTTCACGATCACCGTCGATAGCCGCGGGCGGGGTGTTCTGACCTTTGCCAGCCCGCCGGACTTTGAGAACCCCGCCGACGCTGACCGGGACAACGTCTATGAGGTCACCGTGGTGGCCACCGACGACCAGAGCCTCACTGACAGCGTGGAGGTCACCGTCACGGTCAGCGACGTGAATGAGGGGCCGGTGGTGGCGGGCGTGCAGAGCTTGTCGTTCGCCGAGAACCAGGCCACCGACCGGATCCTGGCGACCTATTCGGCGACCGATCCAGAGGACCCGGGCACGCCGATTACGCGCTGGAGTTTGTCGGGTTCTGATGCGGGCGATTTCACGGTCAGCGGGGGCGGCGAGTTGTCGTTTAGGAATGTGCCGGATTTCGAGGCGCCGGCGGACTCGGGGCGCGACAACGTCTATGACTTCTCGGTGCGGGCGTCGGATGGGCGGAACTACGGCTATCTGGAGGTGACCGTCACCGTCGAGGACGTCAACGAGGCGCCGGTGATCACCACGACGAGCAGGACCTCCTTCAGCTATCGGGAGAGCGGCACCGCGACGATTTACACGTTCAGCGCCGCCGATCCTGAGCGGGGCACGATCAGTTGGTCGCCGGGGGGAGCGGACGGGGATGACTTCACGATCACCGCCGATAGCCGCGGGCGGGGTGTTCTGGCGTTTTCCAGCCCGCCGGACTTCGAGAACCCCACCGACGCTGACCAGGACAACGTCTATGAGGTCACCGTGGTGGCTCGCGACAGCGAAGGCAACCGCGCCGAGTTGCAGGTAGAGGTAACCGTCGTTGATCAGAACGAGGGGCCGGTGGTTTCGGGCTCGCAGAGCTTGTCGTTCGTTGAGAACCAGGCCACGGACCGGATCCTGGCGGCCTATACGGCGACTGATCTGGAGGATCCGGGCGCGGTCATCTCTCGGTGGAGTTTGTCGGGTTCTGATGCGGGGGATTTCGCGATCAGCGGGGGCGGCGAGTTGTCGTTTAGGAATGTGCCGGACTTCGAGGCGCCGGCGGACTCGGGGCGCGACAACGTCTATGACTTCTCGGTGCGCGCGTCGGATGGGCGGAACTACGGCTATCTGGAGGTGACCGTCACCGTCGAGGACGTCAACGAGGCGCCGCTGGTCACCGGCACCACCTCGTTCACGTATCGGGAGAACGGCACCGCGACGATTTACACGTTCAGCGCCGCCGATCCCGAGCGGGGCACGATCAGTTGGTCGCCGGGGGGAGCGGACGGGGATGACTTCACGATCACCGTCGATAGCCGCGGGCGGGGTGTTCTGACCTTTTCCAGCCCGCCGGACTTCGAGAACCCCACCGACGCTGACCGGGACAACGTCTATGAGGTCACCGTGGAGGCTCGCGACGACGCCTTCAACTCCGGCACCCTGGAGGTCACCGTCACGGTGACTGGTCAGAACGAGGGGCCGGAGGTTTCGGGCGTGCAGAGCCTGTCGTTCGCCGAGAACCAGGCCACCGACCGGATCCTGGCGACCTATACGGCGACTGATCCGGAGGATCCGAGCGCGGTCATCTCTCGGTGGAGTTTGTCGGGTTCTGATGCGGGGGATTTCACGGTCAGCGAGGGCGGCGAGTTGTCGTTTAGGAATGTGCCGGACTACGAGCGGCCGGCGGACTCGGGGCGCGACAACGTCTATGACTTCTCGGTGCGCGCGTCGGATGGGCGGAACTACGGCTATCTGGAGGTGACCGTCACCGTCGAGGACATCAACGAGGCGCCGGTGATCACCACGACGAGCAGGACCTCCTTCACCTATCGGGAGAACGGCACCGCGACGATTTACACCTTCCGCGCC
The DNA here is from genome assembly GCA_963668565.2 of Acidimicrobiales bacterium. Lineage (GTDB taxonomy): Bacteria > Actinomycetota > Acidimicrobiia > Acidimicrobiales > CATQHL01 > VXNF01. Next base: position 52,439 of record CAXXMX010000009.1, on the reverse strand, counting down.
ACCGATCCCGAGCGGGGCACGATCAGTTGGTCGCCGGGGGGAGCGGACGGGGATGACTTCACCATCACCGTCGATAGCCGCGGGCGGGGTGTTCTGACCTTTGCCAGCCCGCCGGACTTTGAGAACCCCACCGACGCTGACCGGGACAACGTCTATGAGGTCACCGTGGAGGCTCGCGACGACGCCTTCAACGCCGGCACCCGGGAGGTCACCGTCACTGTCAGCGACGTGAATGAGGGGCCGGTGGTTTCGGGCGTGCAGAGCTTGTCGTTCGCCGAGAACCAGGCCACCGACCGGATCCTGGCGACCTATTCGGCGACCGATCCAGAGGACCCGGGCACGCCGATTACGCGCTGGAGTTTGTCGGGTTCTGATGCGGGCGATTTCACGGTCAGCGGGGGCGGCGAGTTGTCGTTTAGGAATGTGCCGGACTTCGAGGCGCCGGCGGACTCGGGGCGCGACAACGTCTATGACTTCTCGGTGCGGGCGTCGGATGGGCGGAACTACGGCTATCTGGAGGTGACCGTCACCGTCGAGGACCTCAACGAGGCGCCGGTGATCACCACGACGAGCAGGACCTCCTTCACCTATCGGGAGAACGGCACCGCGACGATTTACACGTTCAGCGCCGCCGATCCCGAGGGGGCACGATCAGTTGGTCGCCGGGGGGAGCGGACGGGGATGACTTCGCTGTCACCGTCGATAGCCGCGGGCGGGGTGTTCTGGCGTTTTCCAGCCCGCCGGACTTTGAGAACCCCGCCGACGCTGACCGGGACAACGTTTATGAGGTCACCGTGGTGGCTCGCGACAGCGAAGGCAACCGCGCCGAGTTGCAGGTAGAGGTAACCGTCGTTGATCAGAACGAGGGGCCGGTGGTGGCGGGCGTGCAGAGCTTGTCGTTCGCCGAGAACCAGGCCACCGACCGGATCCTGGCGACTTATGCGGCGACTGATCCCGAGGATCCGAGCGCGGTCATCTCTCGGTGGAGTTTGTCGGGTTCTGATGCGGGCGATTTCGCGGTCAGCGGGGGCGGCGAGTTGTCGTTTAGGAATGTGCCGGACTTCGAGGCGCCGGCGGACTCGGGGCGCGACAACGTCTATGACTTCTCGGTGCGGGCGTCGGATGGGCGGAACTACGGCTATCTGGAGGTGACCGTCACCGTCGAGGACATCAACGAGGCGCCGGTGATCACCACGACGAGCAAGACCTCGTTCACGTATCGGGAGAACGGCACCGCGACGATTTACACGTTCAGCGCCGCCGATCCCGAGGGGGCCGCCATTAGTTGGTCGCCGGGGGGAGCGGACGGGGATGACTTCGCTGTCACCGTCGATAGCCGCGGGCGGGGTGTTCTGGCGTTTTCGAGCCCGCCGGACTTTGAGAACCCCGCCGACGCTGACCGGGACAACGTTTATGAGGTCACCGTGGTGGCTCGCGACAGCGAAGTTCAACCGCGCCGAGTTGCAGGTAGAGGTAACCGTCGTTGATCAGAACGAGGGGCCGGTGGTGGCGGGCGTGCAGAGCTTGTCGTTCGCCGAGAACCAGGCCACCGACCGGATCCTGGCGACCTATTCGGCCACCGATCCCGAGGACCCGGGCACGCCGATTACGCGCTGGAGTCTGTCGGGTTCTGATGCGGGCGATTTCACGGTCAGCGGGGGCGGCGAGTTGTCGTTTAGGAATGTGCCGGACTTCGAGGCGCCGGCGGACTCGGGGCGCGACAACGTCTATGACTTCTCGGTGCGGGCGTCGGATGGGCGCAACTACGGCTACCTGGAGGTGACCGTCACCGTCGAGGACGTCAACGAGGCGCCGGTGATCACCACGACGAGCAAGACCTCCTTCAGCTATCGGGAGAACGGCACCGCGACGATTTACACGTTCAGCGCCGCCGATCCCGAGGGGGCCGCCATTAGTTGGTCGCCGGGGGGAGCGGACGGGGATGACTTCACCATCACCGCCGATAGCCGCGGGCGGGGTGTTCTGACCTTTGCCAGCCCGCCTGACTTTGAGAACCCCACCGACGCTAACCGGGACAACGTCTATGAGGTCACCGTGGAGGTAACCGACGACCAGAGCCTCACTGACAGCGTGGAGGTCACCGTCACGGTCAGCGACGTGAATGAGGGGCCGGTGGTGGCGGGCGTGCAGAGCTTGTCGTTCGCCGAGAACCAGGCCACCGACCGGATCCTGGCGACCTATTCGGCCACCGATCCAGAGGACCCGGGCACGCCGATTACGCGCTGGAGTCTGTCGGGTTCTGATGCGGGGGATTTCCGGATCAGCGGGGGCGGCGAGTTGTCGTTTAGGAATGTGCCGGACTTCGAGCGGCCGGCGGACTCGGGGCGCGACAACGTCTATGACTTCTCGGTGCGGGCGTCGGATGGGCGGAACTACGGCTATCTGGAGGTGACCGTCACCGTCGAGGACATCAACGAGGCGCCGGTGATCACCACGACGAGCAGGACCTCCTTCAGCTATCGGGAGAACGGCACCGCGACGATTTACACCTTCCGCGCCACCGACCCCGAGCGGGGCACGATCAGTTGGTCGCCGGGGGGAGCGGACGGGGATGACTTCACGATCACCGCCGATAGCCGCGGGCGGGGTGTTCTGACCTTTTCCAGCCCGCCGGACTTCGAGAACCCCGCCGACGCTGACCAGGACAACGTCTATGAGGTCACCGTGGAGGTAACCGACGACCAGAGCCTCACTGACAGCGTGGAGGTCACCGTCACGGTCAGCGACGTGAATGAGGGGCCGGTGGTGGCGGGCGTGCAGAGCTTGTCGTTCGCCGAGAACCAGGCCACCGACCGGATCCTGGCGGCCTATACGGCGACCGATCCAGAGGACCCGGGCGCCTCGATCTCCCGGTGGAGCCTCTCGGGCAGCGACGCCGGCGATTTCGCGATCAGCGGGGGCGGCGAGTTGTCGTTTAGGAATGTGCCGGACTTCGAGGCGCCGGCGGACTCGGGGCGCGACAACGTCTATGACTTCTCGGTGCGGGCGTCGGATGGGCGGAACTACGGCTATCTGGAGGTGACCGTCACCGTCGAGGACGTCAACGAGGCGCCGGTGATCACCGGCACCACCTCCTTCACGTATCGGGAGAACGGCACCGCGACGATTTACACGTTCAGCGCCGCCGATCCCGAGCGGGGCACGATCAGTTGGTCGCCGGGGGGAGCGGACGGGGATGACTTCACCATCACCGTCGATAGCCGCGGGCGGGGTGTTCTGACCTTTTCCAGCCCGCCGGACTTCGAGAACCCCACCGACGCTGACCAGGACAACGTCTATGAGGTCACCGTGGAGGCTCGCGACGACGCCTTCAACTCCGGCACCCTGGAGGTCACCGTCACGGTGACTGGTCAGAACGAGGGGCCGGAGGTTTCGGGCGTGCAGAGCCTGTCGTTCGCCGAGAACCAGGCCACCGACCGGATCCTGGCGACCTATTCGGCCACCGATCCCGAGGACCCGGGCACGCCGATTACGCGCTGGAGTCTGTCGGGTTCTGATGCGGGGGATTTCACGGTCAGCGGGGGCGGCGAGCTGACGTTTAGGAACGTGCCGGACTTCGAGCGGCCGGCGGACTCGGGGCGCGACAACGTCTATGACTTCTCGGTGCGCGCGTCGGATGGGCGGAACTACGGCTATCTGGAGGTGACCGTCACCGTCGAGGACATCAACGAGGCGCCGGTGATCACCACGACGAGCAGGACCTCCTTCACCTATCGGGAGAGCAGCACCGCGACGATTTACACCTTCCGCGCCACCGACCCCGAGCGGGTCGACATCAGCTGGTCGCTGTCAGGACCCGACGACGACGACTTCGCCATCTATAGGGGAAAGCTCACGTTCAAGACGTTGCGAGACTTTGAGAGCCCTGCGGACTCTGACCGGGACAACGTTTATGAGGTCACCGTGGTGGCTCGCGACAGCGAAGGCAACCGCGCCGAGTTGCAGGTAGAGGTAACCGTCGTTGATCAGAATGAGGGTCCGGTGATCGCGGGCGTGCAGAGCCTGTCGTTCGCGGAGAACCTAGAGGAGGGTCGGATCTTGGCGGCCTACACGGCGACCGATCCCGAGGACCCGGGCGCGGTCATCTCTCGGTGGAGTTTGTCGGGTTCTGATGCGGGGGATTTCGCGGTCAGCGGGGGCGGCGAGTTGTCGTTTAGGAATGTGCCGGACTTCGAGCGGCCCGCGGACTCGGGGCGCGACAACGTCTACAACTTCTCGGTGCGGGCGTCGGATGGGCGGAACTACGGCTACCTGGAGGTGGTCGTCACCGTCAACGACGTCAACGAGGCGCCGGTGATCACGACGACGAGCAGGACCTCCTTCACGTATCGGGAGAACGGCACGGCCACGATTTACACCTTCAGCGCCACCGATCCGGAGGAAGGGCTGATCAGTTGGTCGCCGGGGGGAGCTGACGGGGATGACTTCACCGATCACCGTCGATAGCCGCGGGCGGGGTGTTCTGACCTTTGCCAGCCCGCCGGACTTTGAGAGTCCCACCGACGCCGACCGGGACAACGTCTATGAGGTCACCGTGGAGGCCACCGACAGCGAACGCAACCGCGCCGAGCTGCAAGTAGAGGTAACCGTCGTTGAGCAGAACGAGGGACCGGAGATCTCGGGCCTGCAGAGCCTGTCGTTCGCCGAGAACCAGGCCACCGACCGGATCTTGGCGACCTATACGGCCACCGACCCGGAGGATCCGAGCGCCGTCATCTCGCGGTGGAGCCTGTCGGGCAGCGACGGCGGCGATTTCGCGATCAGCCAGGGCGGCGAGTTGACGTTTAGGAATGTGCCGGACTTCGAGCGGCCGGCGGACTCGGGGCGCGACAACGTCTATGACTTCTCGGTGCGCGCCTCGGACGGGCGGAACTACGGCTACCTCGAGGTGACCGTCACCGTCAACGACGTCAACGAGACGCTGGCGATCACCACGACGAGCAGGACCTCCTTCACCTATCGGGAGAACGGCACCGCCACGATCTACACCTTCGCCGCTGCTGATCCGGAGCGGGGGCTGATCAGTTGGTCGCCGGGGGGAGCTGACGGGGATGACTTCACCGATCACCGCCGATAGCCGCGGGCGGGGTGTCCTGGCGTTCTCCAGCCCGCCGGACTTTGAGAGCCCCACCGACGCCGACCGGGACAACGTCTATGAGGTCACCGTGGAGGCCACCGACAGCGAACGCAACCGCGCCGAGCTACAGGTAGAGGTAACCGTCGTTGAGCAGAACGAGGGACCGGAGATCTCGGGCCTGCAGAGCCTGTCGTTCGCGGAGAACCAGGCCACCGACCGGATCTTGGCGACCTATACGGCCACCGACCCGGAGGATCCGAGCGCCGTCATCTCGCGGTGGAGTCTGTCGGGTTCTGATGCGGGGGATTTCCGGATCAGCGAGGGCGGCGAGTTGTCGTTTAGGAATGTGCCGGACTTCGAGCGGCCGGCGGACTCGGGGCGCGACAACGTCTATGACTTCTCGGTGCGCGCGTCGGATGGGCGCAACTACGGCTACCTGGAGGTGACCGTCACCGTCGAGGACGTCAACGAGGCGCTGGTGATCACCACGACGAGCAAGACCGAGTTCACGTATCGGGAGAACGGCACCGCCACGATTTACACCTTCAGCGCCGCCGATCCTGAGCGGGGCACGATCAGTTGGTCGCCGGGGGGAGCGGACGGGGATGACTTCACGATCACCGCCGATAGCCGCGGGCGGGGTGTTCTGACCTTTGCCAGCACGCCGGACTTCGAGAACCCCACCGACGCTAACCGGGACAACGTCTATGAGGTCACCGTGGAGGCCACCGATGATGACGGCCACGCCGACAGCGTGGAGGTCACCGTCACGGTCAGCGACGTGAATGAGGGGCCGGAGATCGCGGGCCTGCAGAGCCTGTCGTTCGCGGAGAACCTAGAGGAGGGTCGGATCTTGGCGGCCTACACGGCCACCGATCCCGAGGACCCGAGCGCGGTCATCTCTCGGTGGAGTTTGTCGGGTTCTGATGCGGGGGATTTCGCGGTCAGCGAGGGCGGCGAGTTGTCGTTTAGGAATGTGCCGGACTTCGAGGCGCCGGCGGACTCGGGGCGCGACAACGTCTATGACTTCTCGGTGCGCGCGTCGGATGGGCGGAACTACGGCTACCTGGAGGTGACCGTCACCGTCGAGGACGTCAACGAGGCGCTGGCGATCACCACGACGAGCAAGACCTCCTTCACGTATCGGGAGAACGGCACGGCCACGATTTACACGTTCAGCGCCGCCGACCCCGAGCGGGGCACGATCAGTTGGTCGACGGGGGGAGCTGACGGGGATGACTTCACCATCACCGCCGATAGCCGCGGGCGGGGTGTTCTGACCTTTGCCAGCCCGCCGGACTTCGAGAACCCGGTCGACGCCGGCGGGGACAACGTCTATGAGGTCACCGTGGAGGCCACCGATGATGACGGCCACGCCGACAGCGTGGAGGTCACCGTCACGGTCAGCGACGTGAATGAGGGGCCGGAGATCGCGGGCCTGCAGAGCCTGTCGTTCGCCGAGAACCAGGCCACCGACCGGGTCTTGGCGACCTATACGGCCACTGACCCGGAGGATCCGGGCGCCGTCATCTCTCGGTGGAGTTTGTCGGGCCGCGACGCCGGCGATTTCGCGGTCAGCGAGGGCGGCGAGTTGTCGTTTAGGAATGTGCCGGACTACGAGGCGCCGGCGGACTCGGGGCGCGACAACGTCTACAACGTCTCGGTGCGCGCGTCGGATGGGCGCAACTACGGCTACCTGGAGGTGACCGTCACCGTCGAGGACGTCAACGAGGCGCTGGCGATCACCACGACGAGCAAGACCTCCTTCACCTATCGGGAGAACGGCACCGCCACGATCTACACCTTCGCCGCTGCCGATCCGGAGCGGGCCGCCATCAGTTGGTCGCCGGGGGGAGCTGACGGGGATGACTTCACGATCACCGCCGATAGCCGCGGGCGGGGTGTTCTGACCTTTGCCAGCCCGCCGGACTTCGAGAACCCCACCGACGCCGACCGGGACAACGTCTATGAGGTCACCGTGGAGGCCACCGACGATGACGGCCACGCCGACAGCGTGGCGGTGACGGTGACGGTGACCGGCCAGAGCGAGGGGCCGGAGATCGCGGGCCAGCAGAGCCTGTCGTTCGCCGAGAACCAGGCCACGGACCAGATCTTGGCGACCTATACGGCCACCGATCCTGAGGACCCATCTGCGTTGATAACGCGCTGGAGCCTGTCGGGTTCTGATGCGGGGGATTTCGTGATCAGCGAGGGCGGCGAACTGTCGTTTAGGAATGTGCCGGACTACGAGGCGCCGGCGGACTCGGGGCGCGACAACGTCTACAACTTCTCGGTGCGGGCCTCGGACGGGCGGAACTACGGCTACCTCGAGGTGACCGTCACCGTCAACGACATCAACGAGACGCCGGACATGACGGGGAGCGACCGCATCGCCTACCAGGAGAACGGCACCGACTCGCTGGCCACCTACAGAGCCACCGACCCGGAGAGGGGAACGATCTCCTGGAACCTGTCAGGAGCCGACAGCGGGGTCTTGATCATCAGTGACGCGGGCGTACTTGCCTTCAACGATCCTCCGGACTACGAGCAGCCGTCAGACTCGGACGGCGACAACGTGTACAAGGTGACCGTTGAGGCTGCCGATGCCGAGGCAAACACCGCGTTTCTGGAAGTGACGGTCACAGTGACCAACCAAACTGACGAGCCTTCGCGGAAACGTGGGGAGGTGGGTGGTTGAGGGTCCCTGAGTAGGGGTCGAGGCCCTGCTGGAATCGGTGATTGAGAGATCACGATCCAGGAGGGCGCCGATGGCTTGCGATGTTATGACAGTTCGGCTGCACTTGCCGCAGATCCGTGTGTTGGAGGTGGTCGAGGACACCCCGGGCGCGCTTGTGGTGAGCGTCGAGTCCACGTTCAGGCGGCTGCGCTGTGCGCAGTGCGGGTTCAAGTGCCACCGGGTGCACGACCGCCGCGCCAAGAGGGTCCGGGACCTGGAGGTGTCGGGACGGCGCATGACGTTGGTGTGGCAGCGGCGCAGGATGGTGTGCGGCAACTGCGGTAGCCGGTTCTTGGAGGACCACCCGGCCTTCGAGGGTGTGGGTGCCGGGAACTCGGCCATGGTCGTTGACCTCCCGCGATGCGGGCCGATACTGAGTCCTTGTGTACCGAATCTTGTACCGATTCCTGGCATCACTGGCTCGACTCACTGTGCGGTCAGGCCGCTCCAAGGACCTCGAGATCATCGTGTTGCGCCACCAACTCGCTGTGCTGCGCCGGCAGGTCAACCGACCCGAACTCACCGACGCCGACCGGAGCTTGCTCGGGGCGATAGCGGCCGCGCTCGCGCGACCGAGCCGAGCCGGGTGGCTGGTCACCCCCGACACACTGTTGCGTTGGCACCGGCGCCGCATCGTCGGACACTGGGCCCAACCACAGCGACCGCCGGATCGACCATCGACCTCAACGGAGCTTCGCCGACTCACACTGCGCCTCGCAGCGGAGAATCCGACGTGGGGCTACCGCCGCATCCACGGCGAACTGCTCGGGCTCGGCCACACCATCGCAGCGTCAACTATCTGGCAGATCCTCAAGAACGCCGGCATTGAACCCGCACCCACGCGATCGAAGGTGACGTGGTCCGAGTTCCTCCGGTCCCAAGCAGCCGTGGCCTGCGACTTCGCAACCGTCGATACCGTCTTGTTGCGCAGGTTCTACTTGCTGTTCTTCATCCAGATCGGCAGCCGAAGCGTGTACTTCGGCGGGATCACCGAACACCCCACGGGCGCCTGGACCACCCAAGCAGCGCGGAACCTGTTCCTCCACCACGCCGACGGGCTCGCTGGGACGCGTGCGCTCGTGCGCGACCACGGCAGCCAATTCACTCGAGCATTCGACGAGATCTTCAGAACCCAAGGCTGCAAGGTCCTCAAGACACCCCTCCAGACGCCGGTCGCGAACGCGTTCGCCGAACGCTGGATCGCAACCCTGCGCCGCGAGCTGCTCGACCGCACCATCATCTGGAACCACCAACAACTCCAACGACTCATCATCGACTACATCGACCACTACAACACCCACCGCCCCCACCGCTCACTCGCCCAGCGACCCCCGGACCCGCCCGACCCTCCGAACCAGCCATACCAGCACCTCGAAGCCGTGAAATCGACACGATGCGACGGACTCGTCAGCGAGTACCGACATGCGGCCTGACCAGCCACGACCGGGTTTCCGGCACCCACACGGTGATCCGGCGGTCGCGTAGTTGACATCTTCCACTCGGTGGTCTGTTTGACATATGTCACATCACCTCATGTGACAATCCTCCCCATCGAGTGCTTAACCTGCTCCGGTGCTTTTCCCCCTTCGATTCCCCCGTCGCCGTGCCGATGCGAGACGAGCCGGTGCCCGCCAGACCGCGACACGCCGGCCGCCCTCGTCGCGCGCCCGGCGTGTCGCGGCGATCGCGGTCGGTCTCTGTGCGTCGCTGGGGCTCCTGGGGTGCTCTCCCTTCGAGGCCTACAGCGTCTGGTTCGCAGTTCAGGTTCCCGATAGCCCCCCACGTGGCCGTGAGGGCGCCTGCCCGCAAGGAGAGCCGATCCTGAGCGAGATTGTCGATCGCGACACGGTGATGCGTTGGTCATCCACCGTGTGCGCTGTCTTCGACCCGACCGATGCCGCCACGGCGTTGTGCGTCATGTCCTACGAGTCCGGCGGCGACCCCAGCCTCACGAATCGAGACGACCCGGCACGCGGCTCGTTCGGCTTGATGCAGATCAACTCCGACTGGTGGATCGGCTCGGAATATCACGAGCGCATGGTGAAGCGGTTCGGGCGCAGCGACGAGACGTACCTCGATCCCGCAGTGAACATTGGCGCTGCCGCCCTGCTCGTCAAGGATCCCCAACTCTCGGGCTGGCACTCCTGGGCGACCAGCAGGTTCTGCCCACACCACCACAGCAACGAGATGGTGTAGCGGTTCCTCGCGCCTACGGTTGCAGCGAGGCGTTCGACGTCCGGAACTTCTACCAGTTCATGGCCGACGTCGGTAGCAGGTGCAGGTCGCCTTGGACAGTGCTGTACTCGTAGACCGTGAAGGCGCACGAGACCGTTTCCCACAGCGGGCACGTCGAGGGTCCGGGACCCGATCCCAACGTCCAACGGGGGATGACGGTCGCGCCGGAGTGTCCGAGGGACTGTGCCGTCGCCGTGATGTCGTTCGTGGACCGCATCGAGGGAGAGTGACCGGCTCTCCCGCGCGCTCGGACCACAAGTGACCGCGGAACGATCCCACTGGGGGGTGACGGCTTCGGCGACCCTCACGTCCCTGGTCCTGAACCTCGACCAGTCGACCGTGCTGCTGGCGGCGCCGTCCATCACCGAAGCCCTCGGCGCCGACCTGTCCACGACACAGTGGATGTTCTCGGGTTTCCTCCTGCCGCTGGCGGCTCTGGTAACCCTTGGTGGCGGCCTGGCGGACCGGTTCGGCGCCTCGGTCATCCTCCGCTGCGGGCTGGCACTCTTCCTGGCCGGTTCGGTCGGCAACGCCTTCGCCGGGAGTATGGGCACGCTGATCGGCCTGAGGGCGCTCACAGGCACGGGCGCGGCGCTGGCGTTCCCGGCGTCGGTGGCGCTGCTACGGGCGCACCTGCCGCCGGGGCGCCCGCTCACCTTGGCGCTGGGCCTGTGGTTCACCGGAGCGCTAGGCGGTGTGGCCATCGGCCCTCCGGTCGGCGGGTTACTCCTGCGCGTGGGGCCGTGGTCGTCGATCTTCTGGGTGTCAGGCGCCTTGACGCTTGCCGCCCTGGCTCCAACGTTGTTCGGCGTCCGGGGAGAGCCGGTTTCGCCTACTGCGGCCCATCTGCCGGTCGTGCCGAGCCTGGCGGGCTCGGTCGGCCTGGCCTTGCTGATCTGGGGATTGATCAGCGCCGGTCAGGACGGCTGGGGGGCCTCCTCGGCTCTCTGGCGGATGACTGCGGGGGTGGCAGTGCTAGCGCTGATGGTGATCATTCTGCGATTCCGGGACGGCACGGGCCCGGACTCGGGGTACGACCGTCGGAGGCTCGCCGCGGGCCTCACCATCATGCTGCTGGCGATGGTCCCCATCGTCGGGACGATGTTCTTCGTCATCACGCATCTGCAGACCGTGCTCGGGTTCTCCCCGCTGGTCGCCGGCGTCGCCTTCATGCCGTTCGGCATCGTGGCGGCCCTGATCTCCCCATTCGCCATACGCCTGCTCGAACGGTTCGGTCTCGGGCGCATGCTCGGAGCCGCCGTGCTGCTGGATGTAGCGGGCCTGGCGACTCTCTCCCGCATGAGCCCGTCGTCCTCGTACGCTCTCATCGGGATCTCGTTGGGACTCGTGGGGGGCGCGATGTCCGTGTTCCCGGCGGTCTCGCTCCACTTGGCCCTCAGCTCGGCACCGACTTCCCGCAGCGGCCTCATCACGGGGGCTCACACGGTGGCGCTACAGCTCGGCCAACTCCTCTCGTTCGCGATCATCGGATCCCTTGTCGCCTCGCGTGTCGGTGACATCTACCAGAGGCTGCTGGAAGACACCGGCCTCGACCCCGACGTGCCGGAGGGGATCATCGGTGATCTGGCCCTCGGCCGCAGTGCAGCGCCGCCGGGCGTGTCGGCGGCCGACGGACTGCTCTACGAGATCGCCGGAGAGCAGGCGTTCACCACGGCCGTGGGGCAGACCGCCCTCATAACCCTGGGCGCGGTCGCTGTCGCTGCCCTCTTGGCGACCGTAGTGCTGCGGCCGCGCCGGCGTGTTTCCCGGCCCGTCAGGTTGGATAGGGAGCTTGCCCCCCGGGGGTGATCGGTGATCGCGATCCCGGCTCGGCGCGCCGCGGTGCAACCGGTCAGACAATGCCGTCGGCGAGCAGTTCGGCTACCTCGTCGCTGTCGAGGCCGAGTAGACCCGCCAGTATCTCCTCGTTGTGCGCTCCGAGGTCGGGGCCCGGCCAGCGGAGCCGTCCGGGCGTCTCGGACAGTTTCGGCACGACGTTCTGCATCGGCACTTCGCCGATCTCGGGATGGGTGAGGCGCACGATGGCCTCGCGAGCCGCGAAATGGGGGTCGCGCAGCATCTCCGGCGCCCGGTAGATGTGCCCCGTCGGCACGCCGTGCTGCAACAGGACCTCGTTCAGCTCCTCCGCATCGAGCCCGGCCGTCCAGGCGGCGATCAACTCGTCCAATTCGGCTTGGTGCGCGCCGCGCGCCACGTGTGTGGCGTAGCGCTCATCGCCGGCCAGATCGGACCGGCCCATGGCGTCGGCCAGCCGGGCGAAGACCGTGTCCTGGTTGGCGGCGATGATCACCATCTGCCCATCCGCGGTGGGGTACACGTTGGACGGCGCAACGTTGGGAATGATGGCCCCGCTCCGCTCGCGTATGTACCCGGCCACGGCGTACTCGGGTATCAGCGACTCCATCACCCCCAGCACCGCCTCGTAGATGGCCGAGTCCACCACCTGACCACGGCCCGTGCGCTCGCGGGCGTGCAGGGCGCAGAGCGCTCCGACGCAGGCAAACGTCGCCGCCAGGGTGTCGCCGATGCTGATGCCGACCCGGCTCGGCGCGGAGTCGGGGCTGCCGACCACGTACCGCAGCCCTCCCATGGCCTCGCCGACCGAGCCATAGCCGGGCCGCCCGGAGTACGGACCGGTCTGGCCGAAGCCCGTGACCCGTACCAGAATCAGGCGGGGATTGATCGCCGAGAGCTCCTCGTAGCCGAGGCCCCAGCGCTCCAGCGTCCCGGGCCGGAAGTTCTCGACCAGGATGTCGCTGGAGGCGGCGAGTCGCCGTACGAGGTCCTGGCCGCGGGGCTCGCGCAGGTTCAGGGTGACCGACTTCTTGTTGCGGGCCACGACGGGCCACCACAGCGAGTGCCCCCCGGACTTCTCTCGACCCCACTGGCGCATCGGGTCGCCGACACCGGGTTGCTCGATCTTGATGACCTCGGCACCGAAGTCGGCGAGGAGCTGCCCGCAGAAGGGTCCGGCCAGTAGGACGCCTGTCTCCAGGACGCGAAGTCCGTCGAGCGCTGGGGTCATCGATCGCTCCGTCGGCCGCTACATGCCGGCCGCTTTGTTGGTTGCGAAGGGCGCTTGCTACAGAGCGCTCAGAGCGGCTTCGTAGTCGGGTTCGTCGCTGATCGGGTTCACGAGTTCGGTATGGGCGACGTTGCCGTCCTCGTCAATGACGACCACGGCCCTCGCGCACAGCCCTGCCAGCGGGCCGTCGGTGAGCTGCACGCCGTAGGAGTCGTAGAAGTCCGGCGAGCGGAACGTCGACGCGCAGGACACGTTCTCGATGCCCTCGTCGCCGCAGAACCGTGCGGCTGCGAACGGCAGGTCGACCGAGACGCACAGGACGGTGGTGTTGCCGAGGCCCGCGGCGCGCTCGTTGAAGGTCCGCACCGACGTGGCGCACGTTGGCGTGTCGATGCTCGGGAAGATGTTCAGCACGACGCTCTGTCCCGCGAAGTCGCTAAGGCTCACAGGTGCCAAGCCGGCACCGGTCAGGCTGAAGTCCGGAGCAGGCGCACCCACGCCGGGCAGGTCGCCCCCGGTGTGCATGATGTTCCCGCGAAATTCGATTTCGGGCATGGTGGATCCTCCCTCGGTGATTCCTCCGGCGCTGTTGTCTAGCCGATCCGCGGGCCGATGCCTCCGGGCGCGGCCCGCGGCGGATGGATCGACCATGGCAGGAACCCCTCCCGCTCCTCACAGGTTCCACCACGTGAGCGTCGCGCACGTTCGCTCGCGGCACGCGTGACACCTTGCACGGGTTCGCAGCGCGCTCCGGTGGCAGGTGCCGGGCGCCGAACCGGTACCGTGAATCGCGAACATCGCCCCGACCGGTCGCGGCGCCCTGCGCCCGCAACGGTGGAGACCCGAGACTCGAGGAGACAATGAGCACCTACCGTCCGCCACTGCGGGAAATGCAGTTCGTCCTCGAACACATCTGCGACGTGCGCTCTCTGGCCAAGCTGGAGGCCTTCGGTTCCTTCGACCCCGACAGCATCGAGGACATCCTCGCCGAGGCCGGCCGGTTCTTCTCGGAGGTCTTCGCTCCGCTTAACCGCACCGGCGACTCCACGCCCAGCGTCCACAACGAAGACGGAACCGTCACGACGCCCCCCGGCTTCCGCGACGCCTACGAGGCCTACGTGGATGCGGGCTGGGGCGCGGCGGCCTTCGGCCCCGAACTCGGCGGAGGCGGCCTGCCGTGGGCGGTTGGACTGGCCCTGCAGGAGATGATGACGGCCTCGAACCTGGCACTGTCGCTGTGCCCGCTGCTGACGCAGGGTGGCATTCACCTTCTCGACCTGCACGCCAGCCCGGCCCAGCGAGCCGAGTACCTGCCGAAACTCGTCGCCGGCGAGTGGACCGCCACCATGCTGCTCACCGAACCCCACGCCGGTTCGGATCTCGGCGCCCTGACGACGCGCGCCGAACAGGTCTCCGATGGCAGCTACCGCCTGCGCGGCCAGAAGATCTTCATCACCTGGGGTGAGCACGACATGACCGCCAACACGATCCACCTCGTCCTGGCCCGCACGCCTGACGCCCCTGCCCGCTCCCGCGGCATCTCGTGCTTCATCGTCCCCAAGTACCTACCCGACGCCTCCGGACACCCCGGCGAGCGCAACGACATCACCTGCGTCTCCATCGAACACAAGCTGGGCATCCACGCCAGCCCCACGTGTGTCATGTCGCTCGGCGAGCGCGACGGCGCCGTGGGTTACCTCATCGGCGAGGAGAACATGGGCATGGTGTACATGTTCACCATGATGAACAATGCCCGGCTCGGTGTCGGCCTGGAAGGTCTCGGGGTGGCCGACAGGGCATACCAGCAGTCTGTCGACCACGCCTGCGAGCGCCTGCAGGGCCGCCGGCCGACCACGGCGCCGGGTGAGCGCGCCGCCATAGTCGAGCACCCCGACGTGCGGCGCATGTTGCTGACCCAGAAGGCCTACATCGAGGCGATGCGCTGCCTGTGCTATTTCAACGCCACCGCGCTGGACCTCGCCCAGCACCACCCCGACGAGGCGGAACGGCGCGCCGCTCAGGAGTTGTGCGACCTGCTCACGCCTCTGTCCAAGGCCTGGTGCACCGACGTGGCCAACGAGACGACCTCTCTGGCGCTGCAAGTCCACGGCGGGATGGGCTATGTGGAGGAGACGGGAGCTGCGCAGTACTGCCGGGACGTGCGTATTGCCGCCATCTACGAGGGCACCAACGGCATCCAGGCCATTGACCTCGTCGGGCGCAAGCTGCCCATGCGCAGCGGTGCGGTCGTGCACGAGTTGCTCGACAGCGTCGAGTCGACCGCCGAGACGTTGCACGACGACCTCACGGCTCTGCAGGCGCCGCTGCTGGAGGCCGCCGCTGCGGCACGCTCCTGCACCGACTGGCTGCTGGCGCATCCGGGCGACGCCGCCCTGGCGGGCGCCACCCCGTACCTGCGCCTGCTGGCCAGCGTGGTCGGTGCGTGGCTGCTAGCCCGTTCGGCAGAGGTCGCGCGGGCTGAGATCGCCTCCGGGGCGACCGGAGCGGAGGCCGAAGCTCTGGAGGCCAAGCAGGTCACCGCCGAGTTCTTCTGCCGGCAGCTACTGCCGCCGGCGGCGGCGCTGGCCCCGGCTGTGACCGGCGGCGCCGACATCCTCGCCGCCCTCGGTCCCGCGCAACTGCGCTAGCGGCTCGCCGCTTCTCCAGCGGTCAGCCGCCGGAGGAGCCGACCTCGATCCGGCCCACAGGCATCGTGGCGTCCAGGACGCCGTCGGGAGCGATGGCGGCGCACACGAGGCGGTTGAGCGGGTCGAACTCGCCGACCTCGGGGAACGTGACCAGCATGATCCGCACCCCGTTCTCGGCCACGATCATGCGATAGCGGAAGTCCGCGGTCGCATTGGGGCCCGCCTCATCCTCATGACCCTCGTGAGCGAGGACGCCGGCGACGAGCAGCGGTGGCCCGAGCCGGCCAGGACCGGCCACCACCGTCACGACCTGCCCCGGTGCTCCCGCTCCCTCCGGGCTGGCCGGGTCGTAGCCCGGCGACATGCGCAGAGCCAGCCCCGCCTCGTCGGTCACGATCACCTCGAAGTCGCTGTCGGTGGTGTTCGTCACCCGCAGGACGACGCGCTCGCCCGGCTCGACCCCGAACACGAGCGGACGGCACCCTTCGGCGCCTGCGGTGACCTCCACAGGCCGGGGAGGCGGCGGATCCTCCTCGTCGCCGAGGAAGAGGACCATCGCCACCGCGACCCAGGCCACACCGACGGCAACGGCTCCCCAGAGCACGCCGCGCCACAGGCGGGTGCGATCCGGCCGGCCGCGCCGGCGCCTGCGACGGGCCCCGGTCGCCGCCCAGGGCGGTCCCGACCAGCAGTTGCCTGGGATCGGGGAGCGCTGGAGCGGCCGGGCCGGCGCTTCGGCGGCTTGGCGCTCATCCCTGCTGCGGTACCGCGTCGGGATGCTCAGGAGGCACACCCACGGCCCCCGAGCAAGCGGCACCGGGTTCCGGAGTCGTCGGTCCGTCGAACAGGTAGACGTCGAGGAAGCGTTCGAAACGGGCATCGTCGAGGGAGTCCAGCGACAGCTGGCGCGCCCAGGCGGTCAGGACCAGCGGTGAGTCCTGCGCCTCATACGGCGACACCAGCAGATACGGCAGACGCGTCGCCAGCGCCGCCAGTTCGCTGAGGGCCCCGGCGGGAACGTCGGAGCGATACGTCACCCAAACGGCGCCGTGCTCGAGGGAGTGGACGGCCAACTCGTCCAGGACCGGCACCGTGTAGAAGCCACAGTTCAGCCAGATGCCCAGGTGCGGGCCCCCCGCCGGCGGCGCCGTCGGGTACTCGACGTCGTGGCGCACGTGATCGGCGCTCGTCACGGGCACCGAGACGACCCCTTCGATCCCCTCGGGGGACCCGCCGGAGCCATCGGGTGTCTCGGGCAGGGGGGCGGAGGACTCGGCCATCGTGGACACGGTCGGCAGGACATCCGCCAGGTCGGCGCCGACTCGCCCACCACTTCCAGCGCGCGGCTCATCGGCGCTCTCGGCGGGAGGCTCCGGGCTCTCCGCCGGC
The DNA here is from genome assembly GCA_963668565.2 of Acidimicrobiales bacterium. Taxonomy (GTDB): domain Bacteria; phylum Actinomycetota; class Acidimicrobiia; order Acidimicrobiales; family CATQHL01; genus VXNF01. The sequence continues at coordinate 35,286 of CAXXMX010000009.1, read as the reverse complement.
GCCGTCGGGGTGCCTGCGGGCGGGGGCTGCGCCGCTGTCTCGGGAGTGGTCTCGGCCGCGCCGGCAGGCGGCGACGCACGCTCGGTCGTCGTTACGGAGCCGCCATCGGGGGGCGCGGGCACCTCGGAGGCATCGTTCCCGCCGCAGGCGGCGACGAGAAGGACTGAGGCCCCCAACGCGCAAGCCCGTTTGCCGAGCATCCCCATCGGCGTGTTCGTCCTCTCCCGGTCGCCGGATCGCCTTCGGTGGGTTGCTCGCACCGCTCTGTGCCGGGACGGACCTCCCGGTTCGCCGAGGCCGATGCGGCCGAACATCCCACACGGACACTACGGGGCCGCCACACGATTCCGCTGTCCGGGTGTCCGGCAATTCCCCCGGCGTGAGCGGTCTCGCACTGCTTGGCAACTCCGAGCACACCGGCGGTCGCCGCCTCCGGCTCTAACCTCCGTCCCGTGCCCGCCACATCGGACAGCCGCTCGGAACAATCGCCCCGTGGCGGGAGGGATGCGCCGGTGCGCAGCCGCTACCCCCCTCGGCCGGGTTCAGTGGCGATCGTGACGGGCGCGGCAAGCGGTATCGGGGCGGCGCTGGCCCGACGGCTCGCCGCCGACGGAGCGCTGGTCGTGGTGACTGACATCGACGCCGAGGGCGCTGCAGCCGTCGCCGCGGACATCGGAGGCGAGGCCCGCCGCCTCGACGTGACCGACGCGGCGGCCACCCGCCGTCTGATCGACGAGGTGGAGCGCTCGCTCGGTCCCGTGGAGATCTACTGCTCCAACGCGGGCCTGCTGGTTCCGGGAGGACTCGAGACGACAGCCGCGGGCTGGCAGCGGAGTTGGGACGTCCACGTCATGGCGCACTTCCATGCGGCGGTGGTCCTTGTGCCCCGCTGGTCCGAGCGCGGGGGAGGCATCTTCGTGGTGACCGCCTCTGCGGCAGGTCTGCTGACACAGCTGGACTCCGTCTCCTATGCCGTGACCAAGCACGCCGCAGTCGCCGCCGCCGAGTGGCTCGCCATCGCGCACGGAGATCAGGGCGTACAGGTCGCCGCCCTGTGCCCCCAGGCGGTGCGCACACCGCTGCTGGAGGGCTCGCCGGGTACGCGGGAACCGGCTGGACCCGCTGGCGCCGCACCCGCAGCGCGTTCCGCCGCCGCGGTGGACGGCGTCCTGGAGCCCGAGGCGGTCGCCGACGCCACAGCCGACGCTCTCCGCGCGGGGCGGTTCCTCGTCCTCCCGCACCCGGAGACAGCGATCTACACCAAGCGCCGCGCCGGCGACCCCGATCGCTGGCTGGCCGGGATGCGCCGCCTCGCCCGGCGGATGGCCACCTAGCGCCGGCGGCGGGTCACTCCCCCGTCGTCGAGTCGGTAGGCGACTCGACGAGGCCGGCCAGCGCCCACATCACCGCCTCCGCGACCCGTTCGCGGTCGGTCCGCTCTTCCGGCGCGAGTGGCGTTAGTGCCTCGACGAGGACGCGGACCGTGGGGCGGGCCCGGCCAAGGCGGAGGCGCGGAAACCGCCGTCCGGGGGGCCACACCTCGTCGCTGCCGGTGATTGCACAGAGCGCCAGCGGCACGGTGCTGCGAGCCGCCAGCACACCGATGCCCGCTTCCGGCGGGCCAACGCCACTGGTCCTTTCCTCAAGGGGGATCACGCGCCCCTCGGGCATGATCACCACCGTCTCCCCTCGATCAAGAGCCTCGAGGCAGGCCTTGATGCCCGTCAGGGCGGACCTGCCGGTCCCCATGGGAATGCAGCCCCCTGCGCGAAGTAAGCGCCCCATCAGCCAGTGGTCGAAGTAGCGCTGGGCGACCACGATGTGGACCGACGACCGGTAGTTCCAGAACAGGCGGAACCCCACGACGATGTCGAACAGGCTGCGGTGGTTTCCTGCGAAGATGGCGGGCGCCGGAACGGGTAGGACCTGCGGAATGTCCCAGCGCGCCATCACCGCCGAGAGCAGCCGGACGCCCGTTCCAAGGAATCCGAATCTGCGGTGGTGGCCGCTCCGGTGACCGCTGGTTGGCCGCATCGGCGGCATCGTAGAGGCCTGCGCGCCGCCTCCCCAGCCCAATACGCTGGTGGCAGAACGGGAGGTGAGGATCTGGTACGTACAGAACTCCCCGACGAGCAGGAACTCCCCGAGCCTCCACAGCGGCAAACCCGCCTTGATCTGACCGTCGACGGGATGAATTGCGGCGCCTGCGCGACCAGCATCGAGAGCGCCCTGCACGACCTCCCCGGTGTGTCCGCAGCGCACGTCAACTTCGCGGCCCGCCGCGCCAGCGTGTCGTACGACCCGCAGCTGCTGAATGAGCGCGACGTGCTCGATCGCATCGAATACCTCGGCTACAGGGCCGCTCCGGGGCACCTACATCTCGACGGTGAGGAGCCATGCTGGACAAGCGGTGGCGCCCTCCTGGCCACTCTCGCTCTGGCCGCGGCCTCGATGCTGGTCTCATCGATCGACGCGCTGCGATTCGCAGGTTGGCAGTGGCTCGTGCTGGGGCTCACCATGCCTGTCGTTCTCATCAGCGGCTTGGCCTTCCATCGGCCCGGCTGGCGGGCGGTGCGGCGACGGCACGCCACCATGGACACCCTCGTGTCGCTCGGGTCGCTGGTCGCCTGGGGCTGGTCGGCGGTCATCACCGTCGGCGGCTTCGACGGGCACGTGTACTTCGACACCGCCGCGGTCATCGTGGCGGTCGTGCTGCTGGGGCGCCACCTGGAGGCGCGTGCCCGGCGCCGGGCGGGTGACGCCATCGGCGCGCTCGTCGGCCTGAGCGCCGGCAACGTGCGGCTCCCCGATGGGAGCGACATCCCGCCCTCCGAGTTGACCGTCGGCATGCGGTTCCTGGTCCGGCCCGGCGAGAGGATCGCCGCCGACGGTTTGGTGACCGACGGACACTCCGCCGTGGACACCTCGATCGTGACTGGAGAGCCCGTGCCGGCCGAGGTCGGCCCCGGTGACGGCGTGACCGGCGGAACCCTCAATACCCACGGCTCGCTCGTGGTGGAGGCCCGCCGGGTCGGCGCGGACAGCACCCTTGCCCAGGTCGTGCGGCTGGTGACCGAGGCCCTGTCGCGCAAGGCACCGATCCAGCGCCTGGCCGACCGGATCTCGGGGGTCTTCGTGCCCGCCGTGGTCGTCGTGGCTATTGCCACGCTGGTGGGCTGGCTCCTGGCGGGACCGGCCGGCGAGGCGATCAGCCCGGCTGTTGCCGTCCTGATCGTGGCGTGCCCGTGCGCCCTCGGCCTGGCAACGCCCGCTGCCTTCCTGGCCGGGGCCGGCAGGGGAGCCCGCATGGGTGTGATCATCAGAGGACCCGACGCGCTGGAAGCGGCGCGGCGCATCGACGTGATCGCCCTCGACAAGACCGGCACGGTGACCGAAGGCCGCCTGGAGGTCGTCGCAGTCGAGGTCGCAGAGGGAACGACCCCCGCTGACCTGCTGGCGCTGGCGGAGGCCTTGGAGGCTCGCTCCGAACACCCGGTGGCGACGGCGATCGTCCGCGCTGCGAACGAGGCAACACGGCCCAGCCCCGGCGTCGTCGTGACGGACTTCGCCAACCTGCCCGGCTTCGGCGTCCAGGGACGGCTGGTCGGGGTGGAGACTGCGGCCGCCGGGGATGGAACAGCGGCGGCCGGCCTCGCACCCACCACTGCCCAGCCTGACGGGGTCACGGTCACCGCTGGGCGGCGCGCGCTGTTCGACCGTGTACCGGCCTCGCTGGAGTCTGCTGCCGAACAGCACACCGCCGCCGGCCGCACGCTCGTGTTCGTGGGACTCGCAGGCACCGCCGGGGGATTCCTGGCGCTTGCGGACACGGTGAAGCCCTCCAGCGCCGCCGCCGTGGACGCCTGGAAGCGCTCCGGCCGGGAAGTCGTGCTGCTGAGCGGCGACAACTGGTCCGCCGCGGAGCACGTCGGTCGAGAGGTGGGCGTCGACCGCACGCTCGCCGAGTTGACGCCGGCCGGCAAGGCCGCCGAGATCGAGCGCCTGCAGGCCGCCGGGCGCCGGGTTGCGATGGTGGGCGACGGCGTCAACGATGCCCCTGCCCTGGCCGCGGCCGACGTGGGGGTGGCCATCGGCACCGGTGCCGACGTCGCGGCCGAGGCCTCGGACCTGACCCTCGTGGGGGGCGACCTAACCATCGCGGTGGATGCTCTCGAACTCGCCCGTCACACACTTGGAACCATTCGCGGCAATCTCTTCTGGGCGTTCGCCTACAACACCGCCGCCATTCCTCTGGCTGCGCTCGGTCTCCTGCGCCCCGAGATCGCCGCGGCGGCCATGGGGCTATCCTCGCTCTTCGTGCTGGGCAACTCGCTGCGCCTCAACCGCTTCGCCGGTCTCCGCAGAGGCCGATGAGTCCGGCCGATCCGGTGCCCGGCAGCGGGCACATTCCCCTCGACGGGCCCTACTACGACCTGCTGCAGCCAGGGGAGGAACTGCCGCGGCAGCCGGGTGTGACCATCGACAGCGGCATCTGTGCCATCTACCAGGCCCTCGTGGGCGAGCGACTGCCGCTGGTGCAGAACCGCCGGCTCTGCGCCGAGGTGACCGGCTCCGATCAGCCGCTCGTCAGTTCGGGGCTCCTCATGGCCCTGTCGGTCGGCCATACGACCACCGTCAGCAGGCGGGTCATCGCCAACCTCTTCTATCGGGACGTGCGCCTCCCGCACCCGGTGTTCCAGGGTCAGACGCTGGAGACCTCCGTGCGCGTCGTGGCCATGCGCGACGGGCGTCCCCGACCCGACCGCGCGCCGCGGGGCATGGTGCTCGTGGCCTGCGAGAGCACAGCCGACGGTGTGGTGGTGGCCACGTACCAGCGCTGTCCCCTCCTGCCCGCCACGGGAGCCGATCTACCCGGCTTCGGCGACGACATCGGCAGCGGCGCCGGCACTGATCACCCGACCGGCGGCATCGATCTGCACGCCTGCGCCGAGTTGGTGCCGGGCGATTGGCAACTCCAGTTGCTCGGCCCACCCGACACCTGGGAGATCGGGACCACCGTGGCCGACCCCCTGCGGGACTACATCGACAACACGCCTGCCCTGCTGCACCTGACCCACAACCTGGCGTTCGCCCACCGCGATGCCGAGGTCTCGCCCTACGGCCGCCGCCTCGTGAACGGCCTGCAGGTTGCGGGCATGGGGCAGGCTTCGCTCAGCCGCGTGCTGCACGGCATGGCCACCGTGGTGGCCTGGGGGTATTGCTCCCACACCGGACCCGTCTTCGAGGCTGACCTGCTGTCGTTCCGCCACACCCTCCTCGCGGAGATCCCCGCCGGTCAAGGACGGCTGCGGGCCGTACGCGTCCGGGCGACCGCCCACCGCGACGACGGACCGGCTTACGTACTCGACTGGACCCTCGCCGCCGTTACGCCCTGAGGCGGCTCTCACTCATTCGGTGCGCGGGGAGCCGCGCGCTGTCAGTCCCTGATGAGTGAGCGGATCAGCTCCGGCGTGGCGGGCAGCGTCGTGACCGCGCCGGGTCGTCCGATGGCGTCGTCGATGGCCGCGGCGATGGCCGCCCCGCAGGCGTTCGTGCCGCCCTCGCCTGCGCCCTTGAGCCCCAACGGGTTCAGCGGACTGGGGGCGTCCTCGCTCAGCAACACCTCCACGGGGGGCTGCTCAGCAAGCGTGGGCATCAGGTAGTCCATGAACGAGGTGGCCAGGGGCTGGCCGTCGGCGTCGTAGCTGAAGAGCTCCAGCAGGGCTCCGCCGACACCCTGGGCAACGCCGCCGATGATCTGGCCCTCGCACAGCATCGGGTTCACGGCACGGCCCACGTCGTAGGCCACCACGTAGCGCTCGACGGTGACCCCGCCCGTGTCCTCGTCGATGCGCACGACCGCCGCGTGGGCACCGTACGGGTAGGTCATGTGGTCGGCATTGAAGGTGGCCTCGGCGGCGGGCTCGCCCGTGGCGGCCAGTTCGGTGGCGGCGAGGTACACGGCGGCACCGGTCATGACCGTGACCCGGCTTGCAAAGGCCCCCATGCCGCGGCCGATCAAGTCGGTCTGACCGTGGCGAACCGTCACGTCGCGGTAGTCCACGTCCAGCACCTCGGCGCAGATCTGGGCGAGGGCGGTCTCCATCCCCTGGCCCAGCGAGGCAGCGCCTGTGACGACCTCTACGCCCCCGCCGTCGAGCCACCGCACGCGCACGTCGTCGAACGGGCCCAGGCCGGACTTCTCGACGAACATGCCGAGACCGAGTCCCACCATCTCCCCGGCGCCACGGCGCCGCGCCAACGACTCCCGCAGCGACTCGTAGTCGATGTGGTCGAGCAGCCGGTCCAGAAGCCTCCGGTAGTCGCCGGAGTCGTAGACGACGTGCGTACCGAGGGTGCTGACCCGTCGGTCGAACGGCATGGCATCGGGCGGGATCAGGTTGCGGCGGCGCACCTCGGCGGGATCCAGGTCGCAGGCGGTGGCGACCGCGTCCATCAGTCGCTCGCGCGCGAACGTGCTCTCGAACCGGCCCGGCGCGCGGTAGGTGCCCGCCGGGGTCTTGTTGGTGAGACGGATGTGGCCGCGCACCCGGTAGGCGGGCATGACGTAGGGACCCGGCAGCAGTGCCACCGACAGGTTCGGCACGGTGGCCCCGTGCGTGCGGACGTAGCCCCCCTGGTCGTGGAAGAACTCGGCGTCGAGAGCCTGCACCACGCCGCGGGAGTCCACGGCGGCCCGCACGTGGTAGGTCTGCTCGCGCGAGTGGTTGGCCGCCAGCATGTGCTCCCTGCGGTCCTCCACCCATTTCACGGGACGATCCAGCTTCAGCGCGGCATACGTCACGAGCAGATCCTCGGGATACAGCTCGCCGCGGATCCCGAACCCGCCGCCCACGTGCCCCTCCCGGCCGACGACCTGTCCCGGCGCCAGACTCAGCATGTCGGCGATCGTGGCGCAGTTGTAGTGCGGCACCTTGGCGATGCCGTACAGCTCCACGCCACCGGAGGCAACCGGGCGCGCCAGCAGCCCGCGTGTCTCCATCGGGATCCCGCTGTGGCGCCCCACTGCCGCCCGCACCTCCACGACCCAGTGGGCGTCCGCGAAAGCCGCGTCCACGTCGCCGTAGCCGTTCTCCAGCGTCAAGGGGGCGGGGGCCTCGGGCGCCCACGACTCCAGCACCGGATCCAGGGGCTCGATGTCCGCGAAGGCCAACTCGGCGGCGTCCTCGGCCAGGTAAGGGTCCTCTGCGATCACGACGGCCACGGGATCGCCGACGTAGCGCACCCGGTCGCGGGCGAGGACTCGCTGGCAGTAGGGCCGCAAGACGTCCACGCCGGTCATCCGGAACTCGATCGGCGGAATGTGCGCAACTTCCGCGGCGCTCCAGGCCGCCACGACGCCCTCGGCTGCCAAGACCTCGCTCAGGTCCACGCCATGCAGCACACCGTGCGCAACGTCGGAGCGAACCACCCGCAGATGTACCTCACCGTCGAAGCTGATATCGGCGAGGAAGCGGCCCTCGCCGACCAGCAGGGGGCGGTCCTCGAGGCGCAGGACCGACTTGCCGATCACCGCCCGGCCCGCCGGGGCATCGGTAGTGCTCAAGACTCAGGCCTCGCCGGCGTCTCGCACCGACTGCACCGCCTCGACGATCGTCTGGTAGCCGGTACAGCGGCAGAGGTTCGACGAGAGCGCCTCGCGCAGTTCCTCATCACCGATATCCGGCCGGGTCTCGAGCACGCCCGCGCTGAGCATCAGGAACCCCGGCGTGCAGAAGCCGCACTGCAGGCCGTGATGACGCCAGAACGCCTCCTGCAGGGGGTGCAGCGTGCCGTCGGCGTCGGCGAGCCCCTCCACGGTGCGGATCTCGGCGTCCTGCGCCTGAACCGCGAACATCAGGCACGACCGCACCGGCTCACCGTCAAGGAGAACGGTGCACGCCCCGCACACGCCGTGCTCGCAACCCAGGTGGGTTCCGGTCAGCCCGCACTCCTCGCGCAGCGCGTCGGCAAGCGTGCGGCGCGGCTCGGTGGCGATCCGGTACTCGGCTCCGTTCACCCGCAGCACGACTGGCACCGCGGTCGCGGCGTCGGAAATCTCGGTCATGCGCCTGTCGCCTCCTCCATTGATCCGTTGGACCCGCCCATTGAACTCACTGCACGACCGGCCGCCTCCGCGGCACGGACGAGAGACCGGACCCGCTCCGGGGTCGCCGGCATCTCGTTGAGCGCCACACCCAAGGGGGCGAGCGCGTCGTTCACGGCATTCAGTACCGCCGCCGGAGCCCCGATCGTCCCGCCCTCACCCACGCCCTTGGCGCCGGTCACAGTGGCGTCGGAGAGGGTCTCGAGGTGCAGGATCTCGATGTCGGGGATCTCGGTGGTCGTCGGCGGCAGGTAGTCCATGAGCGACGTCGTCAGGATGTTGCCGTCGTCGTCGTAGACGATCTCCTCCAGCAGCGCATTGGCGATGCCCTGCGCCACGCCGCCGCGTATCTGCCCGTCCACGATCATCGGGTTGATGAGCCGTCCCGCGTCCTCCACGACGACGAAGCGCCGCACCGACACGCCGCCGGTGTCGAGATCCACTTCCACCTCCGCCACATGGCAGGCGTTGGAGAACGTGCCGGCGGGGTCGTAGCCGGCCTGCACCGACAGGCCCGGAGCCGCCCCGTCGGGTAGCCGTTGGGTGTGGTGGTGGGCGATGCGCGCCAGCTCAGCAATCTCCACACCCACCGACGTGCCGGCCACGGTGGCCCGTCCACCCGACAGGACCACATCGTCGGCAGCAGCTTCGAGGACCTCTCCGGCCAGCGCCCCCAACTGTGCGGCCAGCTTCTGTGCCGCGAGCTGTGTCGCTCCGCCCGCCAGCACCATGGCGCGGCTGGCGAAGGATCCCCAGCCGTACGGCGTGCGATCGGTGTCGCTCGCCACGACCCGCACACGGCTCGGCTCGGTGCCGAGTTCGTCGGCCACGATCTGAGACAGCGCCGTCGCGAGACCCTGCCCGTGCGGCGAGGCGCCGATGCGCAGCGTCACGTAGCCCGACGGGTCCATGGCCAACTCCACGTTCTCGTAGCCCGGCGTGACCCCCATCGCCCGCGCCGCGAAAACCGGTGTGCCGTAACCGGTGCGCTCAGAGAACGTGCAGATCCCCAGGCCCAACTGTGGCCCACCCGCGGCGCGGCCGGCCCGCTGGCGGCTGCGGAATGACGCAAGGTCGACGTGGCGCACCGCCACCTCCATTGCTTCGCGGTAGGAACCGGCGTCGTGGACCAGCCCGGTCGGCGAGGTGTGCGGGAACACGCTCTGCAGGTTCCGTCGCCGGATCTCCACCGGGTCGATCCCCAGACGCGGCGCGGCGGTGTCCATGAGCCGCTCCAGCGCCAGCGTGATGGCCGGCCGGGACACACCGCGGTACGGGGCCATCGGGCAGGTATGCGTGGCGATGCCGCGTGAGCGCACGCCGTAGTGCTCCACCGTGTAGGGCCCGGGCAGTTCGGCCAGCGCCATGAGGGGCTCGACCCCCCAGGTGATCGGGTAGCACGGCCATGCCCCGACGTTCGCCACCACGTCCGCTTGGAGCGAGTGCAGCCGGGCGTCGGCGTCGAAGCCGGCCCGCAGCCGGTAGCGCTGCTCGCGGCTGTGCCAGGACGCCATCAGGTTCTCGCTGCGGTCCTCGATCCACGCCACGGGACGTCCAAGTCGTCGCGCCAACCAGACCACGACCGCGTCCTCGCGGGCCAGCGGCAGTTTCTGGCCGAAGCCTCCACCGACATCCGGTGCCACCACGCGCAGGTCGGCCTCCGGCATGCCCAGCAGGTCGCAGATGACAGTGCGCACCATATGCGGCGCCTGGATCGAGGCGTGCAGGGTCGTGCGGCCGCTGTAGCGCTCGGTGACGGCGTGCGAGCCACGCGCCTCGAGCGGCAGGGCGGCCTGGCGCCCGGAGATGATCTCCATCTCGACGACGGTGTGTGCCGACTCGAGAGCCGCCGCGAGACCGGGTGTCGCCATCTCGCCGGCCAGCATCACGTTGGACTCCGCCTCTTCGGGGTGCACCAGGGGTGCCCCGGCGGCGAGGGCATCGTCGAGACTCACCGCCGCCGGCAGTGGCTCGATGTCCAGTTCCACCTGTTCGGCCAGATCCTCGGCCTCGGCCGCGGTGTCGGCCACAACCACCGCCACCGGCTCGCCGACGTACCGCACTCGCTCGCGGGCGAGCAACGGCTGGGCGACGCGCACGTAGTCGGGGCGGTGCAGCACGGCGCTGATGTGACCGACCCCGTCGGCATCGAGGTCCTCGATCGTGTACGCCGGGCCGCGCACAGCGCGGATGAGCCCGCTCGCCACCGGGCTGCGCACGAACCGGACGGCCGCCGCGCCGGCGATGTCGCCGACGAACATTCCGGCACCCTGCAGCAGGGTCGGGTCCTCGACCCGCCTGATGGAGCGACCGACCCAGGTCACAGCACTCTCCCCGCGGCGGCGACTACCGGTGCGCCTCGGCACGCGGCGTCGAGGTGCCCTGCGCCAGCGACCGCGACACCATTGCCCGCACCAGGTCGCGCCGGTAGATGGCCGAACCATGAAGGTCACCGACAGGATCCACCTCACTCGCCGCGGCGGCGGCGGAGGCGGCGAAGAGCTCTGCCCCCGGCGCCTCACCCACCAGCGTCGCCTCGGCGCCCCGCAGGCGCGCCGGCACGCCGGCCACTCCCCCCACACCGATGCGGGCTTCGGCGATGGCACCGGTCGCAGGATCCAGACGCAGTGCGGTCATGGCAGCCACCACAGCGAAGTCTCCGACGCGCCGGCTGAACTCGCAGAACCCAGCCCGCCAGTCGTCGCCAAGAATCGGAAGATGCACGGCCACGAGCAATTCCTCGGGCGCCAATGCGGTGGTGAACACCGTCTCGAAGAAGTCGGCTGCCGGGATCGTGCGCTCTCCACCTCGGCGCCGCGCCACCATTTCGGCGTCGAGCGTGCGGGCAACGATGCACCATTCGGCCGCCGGGTCGGCGTGGGCGATCGATCCCCCGAACGTGCCCCGCACCCTGATCGGCAGGTGTCCGACGTGGTGTGCCACACCCGCCAGCAGCGACCCGAGCACACCGGCGAGGGGCGCAGAGCCGCCCGACGGTGTGGCGACCGCCGGAGCCTCCATCTGGATGTGCCGCACCCGCGCCCCCACGGCCAGCGTGCCGTTCGCGACGGTCAGGCGGTCGAGTCCCGTCACCCGCCCGATGTCCACGATCACCTCGGGGCGAGCCAGGCGGAAGTTCATCATCGGCACCAGGCTCTGTCCCCCGGAGAGAACCTTCGCTTCGTCGCCGAAGCGATCGAGGGCATCCAGCACACCCTCGACGCTGTCGGGCGCGGTGTACGCGAAACGGGCCGGCTTCATCGCAGTCGCACCGGGGTGCAACAACCCCGGACATCGAACTCCAATACGGTCGCCATCGGCACAACTCCCCTGTCGTCTACAACTGCTGCGGGCCGAGAGTCACACCGTAGACGTCGGTCCGCCGGTCGGCGCGCGGCCGGATCAACTCGCTTCGGACCTGCGCTCGGGCTGCATCGGCCAGGTCCACGCTAGCCACCTGCGATTCGCCACGGTCGCGATCCAGCGGGCCGGCAACTATCTGCCCATACGGTCCGGCCAGAATCGACGACCCCAGGAAGTGCAGATCACCAAAGTCGCCGGCCTGCGAGGCGCAGGCGATGAACACCTGCGACAGGTTTGCCTGCAGAAGGGCACCCTGCGCGTGGGGAATCAGGCCATCACGATCCGTGTCTCGACGGTCGAAGCCCCGGACCCATGCGGTCGGCACGCAGATCATCTCGGCCCCCGACAGCGCAAGGACCCGGACCACCTCCACGAACCGCAGGTCGTAACACACGCAGATTCCGAGGCAGCCGAACTCGGTGTCGAACGTCGGAAGACCGAGATCACCGGGCGCGAAGCAGAGCTTCTCGGTATCGAACAGGTGCAGCTTGCGGTAATGACCGACGACCCCGTCGCCGCTCACGGCCACGGCGCTGTTGTACAACACCGCATCGCCGGCGCCATCGGTCCGCTCGCAGAATCCTCCCACGACCACACCGCCGTGCACCCCGGCAACGGCGCTCCACGCCTCGACGGTCGGACCGTCGAGTGGCTCGGCCACCTCCAGCAGTCGTGCCCGGTCGGCCGTGTACCAGGGGACACACAACTCCGGCAGGACCACGATGTTGGCGCCGCCGTCGAACAACGCCGCGGCCGCATCGACGCTTCGCCGGCGGTTTCCCGCAGGGTCGCCCGGCGGAGCGCTCAACTGCGCCAAGCCCACCCCGACGGGGCTCATTGTCCCGGTCGGAGACGGCGACGGCTCACTCCACGCCGAGGAGCCGCAGCAGGTGGCGGTCCGGCGGGCACGGGCCACCCACGCTGACGATGCGGCTGTCGCGGTCCGCGCAGACCGCGTGCTCCACGCCGGCGGGCACGTGCACGGCATCGCCGGCCTCGAACTCCAGGCGCGTGCCGTTGGTGAGGTCCTGCACCGAACCCTTGCCCTCGAGGATGAAGATTGTGTCCTCCGACTCCGAGTGGATGTGCGGGACGTTCTGCTCGCCCGGCTCGAGCACGACGTAGTTCATGTTGGCCACCTCCGCGCCGACGCCGGGCCAAACGATCAGCCGGGCGTCCGAGGAGATGATCGGCATCATCAGATCGGGCTCGTCACGGTGGAATACACGCACTGCCATTGCTAGGCCTCCCGTGTCTCGTAGATGGAGGGATCGGGCGGGCACGGGCCACCGACGATCTCGGCCCCCGAGGCGCCCGCCTCGAATCGGTGCGCCGTGGACGGATCGACGTGCACCATCGACCCCTCCACGAGCGGTTGCTGCTCGCCGCTGTCGGCGTCGACGACCGTGGCGCTGCCCGAACGGACGTAGTACACCGACTCCGACGGGTGCCGCAGATCGAAGGTGTAGCCGCCGGGCTGCAGCAGCACGCGGTGCAGCGAGCGATGCTTCGAGCCCACGCCCGGCCACACCACCGCGACCGCCTCGCCCCCGGACGCAACCAAGGGAAGCGAGACGCTGTTCCCGCTGCCCCGAACGACCTGCACCCGGTTCTCGCTCATCTGCAGCCTTCCACCGTCCAGCGAACTTCAAGAATTCTGTAATCGGTTGAACAGTACTGTAGTTGAGCGGCTCACGACGCCGGGAGCCGCTGCTCAGCGGTCACACCCCCAAGATCGGGGCCGTTCGTGAAGCTCGGCGGCTATCAGGGTTTGATCACGCCGCCGTCGATGCTGATCACGGCGCCGGTCATGAAATCCGACCCCGGCCCGGCCAGCATCACGGCGAGAGGGCCCAGTTCGGGCGGATCGCCGACCCGCCCCAACGGTGTGTTCGCCTCCACGGCCGCCATGATCTCCGGCACATCCAGCAGGTGACTGTTCATGTCGGTGTAGAACGCCCCGGGGGCGATCACGTTCACGGTCACCGTCGGGGCCCACTCCCAAGCCAGGCTCTTGGACAGCGCCACGACACCGGCCTTACTGGCCGAGTAGGCCGACCAGTTCGCGCCGCCGTGGAGGCCGAAATTGGAGGCAATGTTGACGATCTTGCCGTGGCCCTGCGCCAGCATGCGTTCGCCGAAGGCGCGACAGCAGTAGAAGGCGCCGGTGAGGTTGGCCCCCATCACCGCCTCCCAGTCCTCGTCCCCGGTCTCGGTTGCCGGTTTGAGGAGCAGGACGCCGGCGGCATGGAACGCCACGTCCACGCCTCCCGTCCGCTCCCATGCCTCGGCTGCAGCGCTGCTGACCTGTGCCGAGTCGGTGATCTCGACCGCCTGGGCGAGGCACTCCCGGCCAAGGGCGCGCACCTCGGCGGCGGTGCGCTCGAGAGCCCCGGTGTCGCGACCCCAGATGACGATGTCGGCCCCCGCCTCCGCCAGGGCCAGCGCCATCGCCCGGCCGAGACCGCGATTGCCCCCGGTCACCAGGGCCGTCCTTCCTGCAAGCGTGGCGCTCATCAAATCCTCCCGGTTGTCTTCGGTCTCGTCCCGGTGCGATACCGGACTCTCCAGTGGTCAGCAACCGGCTGGAACCCTCGCGTCGTACGGCTCAATCTCGCCGGCTTCCGTCCCCTACAACGTCCGGCTGCTGCCCCCGCTGCGACAGGTTGACCCACACGGCCCGAGCGCGCTTGGAGCCGTGGTTGACGATCCGGTGAGGCCGCGTGGACTCGAAGCCGACCGAGTCGCCCGGCTTCAGTTCGTGTGCGGCGTCCTGGAGTTCGACGGTCAGCACACCCTCGAGTACGTACCCGTACTCGTAGCCGGCGTGGTGGGTGACCTGCACGGCACTCGCAGTGCCGGGCGCGTACTCGTTCACCACGAGCTCGAGGCCGCGTCGGGGATCCACCTGCACGAGCCGCCGCAGCACGCCGTTGGCGGTCTCGACAACCTGCTGATCAGCAGCCCGCTGCACCGCATCCCGCGAGCCTTCCACGTCGAGTTCGAACAGGTCGGCCATGTGCACACCCAGCGCCGAGGCGATCGCTATCAGCGTTCCAATCGACGGGGACGTCCGCCCCCGCTCCACCATCGAGACCATGGAGGCACTCAGACCGGTGCGCTCGGCCACGGCCTGCAAGGTGAGCCCCTGCTCCGCGCGCAGGGCACGGATGCGCCCTCCCAACTCGGCGAGGTGCTCCTCGGTGGCAACCACGGCGCGCCGCGGCGATGCGCCCGTATCAGACCCGTCCGTGACGGCGGGCATCGGCTTATCCACCGGAGAGGCAGCCACGCTCGCGATGGTACCGCTCCCTGACCGTGGCATTCGCTGGACGGGCCACGCAGGCTTCGGCGGGTGATGGGTCAGTGCGGCGCCGGGAGTTTTCGATATTGCTGAAACAGTGACGCACACGATTGAAACACGGCGAACGAAACGGACTATCGTCGCGCTGTCGGAATCGGCCGAGGGAAGCGGCCGGTAGTCAGCGGGGAGGCAGTGTGGTCGACGGGGTCGATGGTCGCGGCGCTGCCGAGGCAAACAGCACCGACGACGCGATCGCCGGGCCGGCTGCCGGCGGGAAACAATCGGTCCGCAAACGCCTTGAAGTCCTGGCTGTGTGGCGTCACGGCGACGTGGCCGGCGCCCTCCTTCTGACCGCCGCCATCATGGCGCTCATCGTCCTTGCCTTCGGCGCCAACCCTTGGACGGTGGCCAGGACGATCGTCAAGAACTCCCTCGCGCAGCAGATCTTCCTGGGCCAGACGATCATGACCGCATCGCTGCTCGTGCTGACCGGCCTTGCCGCCGCCATTCCCTTCACTGCCCGGCTGTGGAACATCGGGGGGGAGGGTCAGATGTTCGCCGGCGCCGTCGTGGCGGTAACACTCGGGATCACCCTGCCCGCGGGCACCCCGCAGGGACTGTTCGTACTCATCCTGATCTTCGGGGCGGCGATGGGCGGTGCCGTGTGGGGCTCGGTTCCCGGTCTGCTCAAGGCGTACTTCGACATCAACGAGATCGTCACGTCGTTGATGTTGAACTTCTTGGCCTACTTCGCGGCCAACTACGTCGTCACGGTTGCCTGGCCCGAGATCTACGCCCAGCTGCAAAGCAAGGAGATCCACGACACCGCCCATTTCCCGGACTTCTGGGCCACGGCCAAGGTGGACATCAGCGTTTTCGTCGCCCTCGCCGCCGCTCTGGCCGCATGGGTGCTGTTGACGCGGACATCCCTCGGTTTCTCCATCCGCTCCATCGGCGCAAACGCGCGTGCCGCTCGCCTGGCGGGTGTGCGGACCAAGTTGGTCACCGTGTCGTCGTTCGCTGCCGGGGGAGCAGCGGGAGGCCTCGCCGGGGCGGTCACGGTTGGAGGTATCCACCACGACCTGGCGCTGGACCTGTGGATCTCGAACTACGGGTATATCGGCATCGCCGTGGCTCTCCTGGCGCGTCTCAACCCGATGGCCGTGCTACCCGCAGCATTCCTGTTCTCGACACTGCGGGTCGGGAGTAACAGCCTGCAGGCCGCCGCCGGGGTCTCCCCGACGATGGGCGACGTTCTCATTGCCACGTTCGTCATCACCCTGATGGTGACGGGCGTCATCCGCTTCCGCTACGCGCAGAGCGAGGGGGCGACGGCATGACCGAGATCATCATCATCACGCTGTTCGCATCGGGCCTGCAACTCATGGTGCCGATCCTGCTGGCGGCCCTCGGCGAGACCATCAGCGAGCAGGCAGGTGTCCTCAATGTGGGCATCGAAGGAACCATGCTCTTCGGCGCGGCCGTCTGCTCTCTCGTCGGGCACGCAACCGGCAACATGCCGCTGGCTCTGCTGGGCGGTGTGGCGGCGGGAGTGGGATCGGGCATCGTCCTGTCGGCTCTCTACGTACGCCGCGGCACCGACCAGATCGTCACGGGGCTGCTCTTCAACATCTTCGCTCTCGGCATCACCGGTGCGTTGGCGTCGCAGGTCATCGGCGGGAACACGGCTCCGACGCTGTCACGCTGGACGGTCCCCCTGCTCGGACGGATCCCCAAGCTGCGCGACGTCATCAACGCGCAGAACTTCCTCTTCTGGGTGTCGATCCTCCTGGCGGTGGCGATCTTCTATCTGATGCGCCGCACTTGGTGGGGGCTCTACGTGCGGGCAGCGGGAGAGCGCCCGCACGCCTCCTCTTCTGCCGGTCTCGATGTCTGGCGACTGCGCTATGGCGCGGTCATCGCCGGCAACGCTCTGGCCGCGCTGGGTGGTGCCGCGCTCGTCGTGTCATCCTCGGGGCGGTTCATCCCGGGGTTCACTTCGGGACGTGGCTTCATCGCACTGGGAGTCGTCGTGGTGGCCCGCTGGAACCCCGTGGCCGTTGTCGCCATCGCCGGACTGTTCGGCCTGTCGCAGGCGCTGCAATTCGTGGCCGGGCTCATCGACTTCTTCGATTCGGTGCCCCAGCAGGTCTGGCTTGCCCTCCCCTACATCATCACCATCGCGGCTGTGGTGCTGTCGCGCGGCTCGCGCTACCCCGCGGCCGTGGGGATCCCCTGGCGGGAGCCCGCCGCGCGGGGGCGTTGAGTCGTGGTCCCGTCATCGAGCAGAGCTGTGGCGTCGAAGTACGATGCGCAAATACTCTGCGCGGCCGCGGGCGTCCGCTGAGAGTCCGGCCCGAGCGCGCGGCTCGTGGGCTCGACCAACACAAACCCAACCAAGGAGAAACAGATGAACCGTCGCACCACAGGCAGGCTGTTCGGCCTGCTCCTGAGCGTCGTACTGATCGCCGCCGCATGCGGCGGTGACGACGACGACACCTCGACAGCACCACCACCGGCTCCCTCACCGGAGCCGGCAGCACCCGCCGCATCACCCGATCCGGCGCCCGAACCGGCACCATCGGCCGATCCGGCGCCCGAACCGCCGCCGCCTCCCGATCCGGCGCCCGAACCGCCGCCGCCTCCGGAGCCGGCCGCCGACGCTGAGCCGTACAGGGCCGTCATCCTGTACCCCGGCTTCTCCGACGACCAGAGCTGGGCGAACGCCTGGTGGGACGGTGCCATCCAGGCCATGGACAACTGGCCGAACGTGCAAGTCGAAGCCGTCGAGTACGCCTACGAGGTCGACGACTACCTGCAGAACGGCCTGAGCTACGCCAACGAGGGCTTCGACCTGATCATCATGGCCCACGGCGCCATGAGCGATCCGGCAGCACAGGTGGCCGAGGCCAACCCCGACGTCCAGGTGTGTGTCGCACCCGTGCAGCCCACACAGGACCTGCTGGATGCCAGTCCACCGAACCTCTGCTTCATCGACATGGCCCAGCACCACGCCAACTTCTTCACCGGCGTACTGGCGGCCCTCGTCACCGAGACCGGCCACATCGGCGCCCTGGGCGGCTTCCCGTTCCCGGCGCTCACCCGCCAGCCCGAGAGTTTCCACCTCGGCGCACGCTGCGTGAATCCCGACATCGAGTTCAGCCAGCAATACATCATGACCTGGGACGACACGGGCATCGCCAAGACGGCGGCACAGGCCCTCATCGCCGACGGTGTGGACGTCATCCAGTCCGCCACCGACCAGGCCGTGCTGGGCATCATCGAAGCGGCGGACGACGCTGGCAGCCAGGTGTGGGTCATCCCGGCCTACTACGACAGCTACGAGATCAACCCCGACGTGGTGCTGACCTCGGCCATCCACGGGCTCACCGACGTGGCACGCGAGATGGTCGGCCGCGGCGCCCGCGGCGAGATCGAACCCGGCTCGTTCCACGACTTCACCGCCTACAACACACCTGGCATCTCCGCGGCTCCGCTGCAAGGCCCCGGAGCTGCCGCTCTGTCCGCTGAGAACCGGGCGATCTTCGAGGACTTCGAGGAGCGGGTCCGCAGCGGAGCGATCCAGATCCCCGACGAGACCGAGGGCGACAACCCCATCGGCCTCGAAGAAGGCCTCGGCGGCAAGATCGACCTGGCCAGCATCGGCTGCTGAGGCCGCCCTCAGCTCACCGAACCGCACAACCTGACACCGAACGCCGGGGAGCACGGGAGCGCACTGCTTCCGTGCTCCCCGGCGTTCGGGTAGCCGGGCGCCCTGGGCGTACCGGCCCCGGCAGACCGACCACCCACTCACGACACGACTGCACCAAGGAGACCAACCGTGCGCACCGAGATGTACTGCTATCTGGAAGACAAGGACCGTCGCGTCCTGCCCTCGGGCACCAGCAACTCAGCGGAGGTGTTCGACATGTGGCTGGACCCGGACCGCACGGCCGTGGCGTGCATCGACATGCACCGCGGGCACATCGGACCGGACGAGGAACTGACCTGCCCGGCGCCGCGCGCCCGCTGGCGCATCCCGGCGCACAACATGTTCCACGCCGCCTGCCGCGCCATTGGCATCCCCATCATTCACGTCCAACACTGGCAGCGCTACGGCGGGATCGACGACCTGCACTCGCGGCAAGCGAACCGCATGGCGAACTGGCGGGCTCTCTACGAGTTGTACCTGCCCCCCAACCCCGCCATGGACCAGCACTCCTGGGAGGGCACCAAGTGGTTGGACATCCTGGTGGAGGAGGAAGAGGGGGACCTGTACGTGCGCACCAAGAAGCGCCTGTCGGCCTTCTACCCCACCGACCTGGAGTTCCTGCTGCGTCAACTCAACGTGCAGAACCTGGTGCTCACGGGCACCTACACCGACGCCTGCGTTCTGTCCTCGGCGTTCGACGCGGCCAACCGGGACTTCCGGGTGATCGTGCCGCGCGACATCGTGGCCGGCTACACCGAGGAGGTCGAGCACGCCGCCCTGCAGGTCATCTCCCTGCACCTCGGCCTCGTGGTCGATGCACCCGCGCTGGTACGCGAGTGGTATGCCCGCAAGAGCGTTGACGTGCCCGAGCAGTTCGTGGGCATCACCGACATCACCGAGAGCTGCGGCCTGCTGAAGGACACCGAAGCCGAGAGTCAGGAAGCCGCCTAAAGCTCACCCCGACCGGGCGCCGCTGCGGCGCCCGGTCGAGATCCACCGCCTTGCCGTCCAATCCGCGCCGTCCACTTAAACCGGAGGTAGTCATGTCCAGCGATATCCAACACATCTGGGGCGGCGAGCCCGCGCCGCTCATGCCCTATACCCCGGCCGTGAAGGCCGGTGACTGGGTGTTCTTCTCGGGCCAACTCGCCACCGACTTCGAGACCGGCATCACCGCCGAGGGCGGCGGCGACGGGCGCAACCCCTACCTCGACAACCACCTGGAGTTGCAGTCCAAGATCATCCTGGACAACCTCACGACAACTCTGGCGGCGGCCGGCTGCGACATCGCCACCGACGTGGTGCGCATCTACCAATGGTTCACCTCGGAGTACCCCACGATGGAGGAGTTCGCCGCCGGCAACACCTGGCCGCGCATCACCATCTCGCCGTACCTGCGCACACGCGACCTCTACATCAAGCCTCCCCGCCCCGCCTCCACGGGCATGGGTATCAAGGAGCTACTCGTGGCCGACTCGCTCATCGAGGTCGACCTGCTGGCCATCCCGGGCGGCCCCAGCGCGGGCTACGAGACGCCCGAGGGTGTGCCCTCCCCGCTGGCGGGCTACTCGCCGGCCATCCGGCGCGGTGACTGGATCTTCCTGGCGGGCGAGATCCCCGTGGACTGGATGGGCGACTGGATGTCCGAGCGCCACATGGGCGAGCTCAGCGGTCTGGCGCCGGAGGCACGGGTGAACCCGTACCTCTGGTACGACTCGCCGATCGAGCGCCAGACCGACTACACGCTGGCGAAACTCGAGAAGATCGCCGCAGCGGCCGGCGCCTCGTCCCTGCAAAACTGCGTGAAGGCCACGGTCTACCTGTCCAGCCCCAACGACTTCGCCGGCATGGACAGGGAGTGGCGCCGGTGGTTCCCCGAGAACCCGCCGGCGCGCGTGGTCGTGCCCTACATGGGGCTCGGCGGCATGGGCTCGCGCATCGAGATCGCCATGAAGCTGCTCGCCGATGACGCCTCGATCTCCAAGGAGACCATCGAGACGTCCGACGCCGTGCAGCCTCCCTGGCACGAGCCGCAGGCGGTAAAGGCAGGCGACTACCTGTTCTTCAGCACGATGATCCCCACCGACGAGCGGGGCAGCCTGCCGGCCGAGGTGCAGCGCAACCCCGGCTTCCCCCACTACGGCCTGCCTGCTCAGATGGAGATGGAATACCTGCTCAAGAACATCTCGGCCATCTGCGAGGCGGCCGGCACCTCGCTGGAGAACATCTGCAAGCGGCAGTGTTACCACTCCGACTTCGCGGACTTCCAGATCTCCATCAACGAGTGGGCACGGCACTTCCCGGACGGGAAACCGGCTTCCACGACGATGCGCATCGGCGGACCGCTGCAGGTACCCGGCGCCCACGTCATCCTCGATCTCACCGGTTACGCGCCGTCGGCCTGACGGCGGCGCCGCTCTACCGTCAGGCAGCCCGATGGGACAGACCGGATCAATCCTGGGCCACAGCGTGCTGCGCCGCGAGGACGCGGCGTTGCTGGTCGGTGGACGGCCCTACGTGGACGACCTCGACGTCGACGCCCGCAGCGTGGTGTTCGTGCGCTCCGACGTGCCGCACGGCCGGATCATCGACATCTCCGGCGGCGAGGGCGTCTACACCGCGGAGGACCTGGACCTTCCCGACATGCTCGCCGGCGCGCCGGCGCCCGCTCACTTCGGGCGTCCCACCCTGGCTCGCGGGACGGTGGGCTACGTGGGCGATCCCATCGCGGCAGTCGTGGCCGACACTCTCACCGAGGCGCGTGACCGAGCCGAGGACGTGGTGGTCGAGATCGAGGAGCTCCCGGCCAACTCCGATCCGATGGCGGCCACCGAGGTCGTGTTCGAAGTCGATCCGATCGATGACCCGGGAGCGCTCGACGGCGCCGACGTGGTCGTGTCGTTCAGGTACGTGAATCAGAAGATCGCGCCGGCGCCCATGGAGACCAATGGAATCCTGGCCATCCCGAACGTCGACGGCCCGAACGGCCAGGGGCGCCTGCGGCTCTGGGTACCCACCCAGTGCCCGTTCTCGGTCCAGCGGACGATCGCCTCCTGCCTGGGACTCGACATCGAGCAGGTCCACGTCGTGGTGCCCGCGACCGGAGGAGGATTCGGAGCCAAGGGTCATGCGTACGTGGAGCAGGTCGTGACCGCCGCTCTGGCTGTGCGGCTCGGCTACCCGCTGCGGTGGATCGAATCGCGCACCGAGAACATGCTCCACATGGGCCACGCCCGCGGCCAGGTCCAGGACGTCGAGATAGGGGCGCGTGCCGACGGCACCGTTGTGGGCATGAAGGTCCGCGTCACCGCCGACGCCGGCGCCTACCCCGACATCGGCGCCTGGCTTATCTTCTATACGAAGATGATGGCGTCGGGCACCTACCGGATCCCCCGGATCGACTTCCGTGCGCGCAGCGTGATCACCAACACAGCACCGACCGGGGCACTGCGCGGCGCGGGCCGGCCCGAGGCGGCCGCGCTCGTCGAGCGGGCTATGGACCTCTTGGCGGCCGAGATCGGACTCGATGCGGTCGAGGTCCGCCGCCGGAACTTGATCGAGACCCACAGCGAACCGGTCGAGACCCCCACGGGAGCCGTCTACGACGCCGGCGATTACCTGGGGGCAATGGAGCGGGCCGTCAAACTCGTCGACTACGACGACCTCCGGCTCGCGCAGTCCGAGCGGCGCCGGCGGGGAGACCGCCACCAGATCGGTATCGGCGTCGCCAACTACATCGAGGTGACCGGCAACGGACCCAGCAGCGACTACGGCTCGGTCCAGATCCACGACGACGGCACGGTCACCGTGCTGTCGGGTGTCTCGTCCCACGGTCAGGGCCACCAGACGACCTACGCCCAGATCGCCTCCGAACAGCTCGGCATTCCGATGGCTGACATCACCGTCATCCAGTCCGACACCGACTTGGTGCCCCGTGGCAACGGCACGTACGGCTCGCGCTCGCTGCAACTGGGCGGCTCCGCCATCGATCGGGCCGCGGCCGCCGTCGTGGAGCAGGCCCGCCAGATCGCCGCCGAGCACCTCGAGGCCAACGTCGACGACATCGCCACCTATCGCGGCGAGGGGCTGGGCGTCGCGGGCTCGCCCGACACCGTGCTCTCGTGGTCCCGGCTGGCCGAACTGGCCCCCGAGCCACTCGCCGCGGAATGCGACTTCGACCAGGGCGCACGCACGTTCCCGTTCGGCACCCACGTGTCCGTCGTCGAGGTGGACACCGAGACCGGAGGCGTGCGCATGCTGCGCCACCTCTGCGTGGACGACTGCGGCAATGTCATCAATCCGTTGCTGGCCGAGGGTCAGCAACACGGCGGTATCGCGCAGGGTGTGGCCCAGGCGCTTTGGGAGGAGATGGTCTACGACGCCGGCGCAGGCCCGCGAACCACCAACTTCGGGGACTATCTCATCCCCTCGGCCGCGGAATTCTGCGACTTCGAAACCCACCGCAACACGACGCCCACGCCGCTCAACCCGCTCGGCGCCAAGGGCATCGGTGAGGCGGGCACCGTCGGCGCCACGCCCGCCGTGCAGAGCGCGGTCATCGACGCCCTCGCGCCCTTCGGGGTCCGCCACCTGGATATGCCGCTGACACCGGAGAAGATCTGGCGCGCCATGTCCACCGGCGGCAACGGCCGCTGACCACCCTGCGAAGCCGAAAGAGGAGCACTCCGCCGTGACCGCGCCAACCAACGGCACCATCGTCGAACTCCACGGCATCTCCAAGAGCTACGGCGAGACGCAGGCGAACCGCGACATCGATTTCGACCTGCGCGCCGGCGAGATCCATGTGCTGCTCGGAGAGAACGGCGCCGGCAAGACGACGCTGATGAACATCATGTTCGGCCACGTCCTGCCGGACACCGGGACGATCCACGTGCGGGGCGAGGCTGCTGAGATCCACTCGCCGCACGATGCCCTGGAGTTGGGGATCGGGATGGTGCACCAGCATTTCTCGCTGGTCCCCACCTTCAGCGTGGCGGAGAACATCGTCCTGGGATCGCGCCCGGCGACAGACCTCCGGTTCAAGCGCGGCGCCATCGGGGCCGAGACGACGGAGTTGGCCGAGCGATTCGGCATGCCGCTCGACCCCCACCTCGCTGTGCAGGATCTCCCGGTCGACCTGCAGCAGCGGGTCGAGATCCTGAAGGTGCTCTACCGGGGCGCCACCATCCTGATCCTCGACGAGCCCACCTCTCTGTTGGGCCCACGGCAGATCGAGAATCTGCTGGCCATCCTCCGCGACCTGCGCAAGGGGGGCTGCTCCATCGTGCTGGTCACGCACAAGCTGGGCGAGGTCATGGAGGTGGCCGACCGGGTCACCGTGCTCCGCGGAGGCCGCAGGGTCACGACCACCGAGCGAGGCGACTTCGACGAGCGGAGCCTCACCCGGGCAATGACCGGCCACGAGATCGTGGCGGTCGAGAGCGACCACGCGCCCTGGACCGACGATGTCCCTCTTCTGGAGGTGCGCGAACTCACGGCTCCCGGCGAGGGGGCGGATCACCTCGACAGCCTGTCCTTCATGGTGCGCCCCGGCGAGATACTCGGTGTGGCCGGTGTGGAGGGCAACGGGCAGCGCACCCTCGTCAACTGCGTCTGCGGGCTCGACAACGCGGAGTCCGGCTCGGTCCACATCGCCGGGCAGGATGTCTCCGGCGCCGGCACGAGCGCCCTTCGCACGGCCGGACTGGCGGTCATCCCCGAAGATCGCCACACGTGGGGCCTCATCCTCGACATGACCCTGGCAGAGAACCTGGCGATGTCGGACATCCCCGCCGGGGCGTACAACAAGCACGGCCTCCTGGACTGGCGCAGCGTCCGGCGCCGCGCGCGCGAGTTGCTCGAGGAGTACGACGTGCGCCCGCCCGATCCGGACCTGCTGGCCGTGAACCTGTCCGGCGGCAACCAGCAGAAGGTGGTCCTGGCCCGGGAGTTGTCACGGGAGCCGAAGGTGCTCGTGGCGGACAACCCCACTTGGGGGCTCGACGTCGGCGCCATCGAGTACGTGCATCGCCGGCTGCTCGACGTCAAGCACAGCGGGGCGGCCGTCCTGCTGCTCTCGATGGATCTCGAGGAACTCCTGAAGCTGAGTGATCGCCTTATCGTGCTGTTCCGAGGTCGCATCGTGCTCGAAGGCTCCGTACGGGACCTCGACATGGACGAGTTGGCTCTCGCGATGGCCGGCCGGCCGGCCGGCGCGCCCGCGGCGGTGTGAAGCTCGCACGGGCCGCCAAAATGGTGGGCATGCAATTGCACAATGGCGCGGCAGCCCTGATACTGTGTTTTCAACGTGATTGAAGCTCGGTCCTTTACTGATCGAGTTGACAAGAAAGTGAGAGGGGAAACAGTGCGACGCATTTTCCTGCCATTGATCGCGATCGTGGTGCTGGGCGGTGTCGTCCTCAGCTGCGGTGACGACGACGAGGGCCCGGTCAAGCTCGGCTTCCTGGCCGGCCTATCCGGGGACTACTCCGAATGGGGTCCACCCAGCCAGGACGGCGCGGAGGCAGCCATCGGTGTCATCAACGAGAACGGCGGCATTTTGGGCCGCGATGCCGAACTCGTGGTGCAGGACAACCTGTCCACGGCAGAGGGCGCCGTCACGGGATACAACCGGATCCGCGAGGAGATTGACGCGCTCGGCGGCGTCGAGTCCGACGGGGCCGTGGCCCTGCTGGACACCGTGGCCGAGGACGAGATGCCGACCATGTGCCCGGCCTGCGGCACGACCGTGCTGGACACCAAGGGCGGCAACTACATCTGGCGCATCACCGCTTCGGACACCACGTACGGCACCATCTCCGCGCAGCTTGCCCGCGACGCGGGCTACACGCGGGTGAACATGCTGGTGCAGCAGACTGAGGGCACCGAGAGCCCGGCCGAAGCCTTCAAGGACGTGTGGACGAACAAGATCGGCCGTGAGGTCGGCGAAGACGTGCGCTTCAATCCCGGCCTCGACAGCTACCAGGCCCAGGTCGAGAAGGCCTTCTCGGGCAACCCCGATGCCGTCTACATCGGCGCCGGCCCCCAGGCTGGGATCCCCATCCTCAGGGAGTACATGTCCAGGGGCTACGAGACCCCGATCCTGGTCTCACCCGACCTGCAGGTGCCCGACATCGCCGAGCTCGTGGCCAGCCTGCCCACCGGCCGGATTCTGGCCGCCCAGGTCACCGACGACTTCGACTCCCCCGCATACGCTGCCTTCGCCGCCGCGCACCAGAAGTTCGCGGGCAAGGCGCCACCCACCGGCTTCTACGAGACCAACCAGTTCGACCAGTACATCGGTCTGGCGCTGGCGATGACCGCCGCCGGAACCACCGACGGTCCCGCTGTCGCTGCACAGGTCTACAACGTCCTCAACGCGCCGGGCACCAAGGTGTACACGTACGCCGACGGCGTCGCCGCGCTCGAGCGCGGCGAGGACATCGACTACGACGGCCCCTCGGGCTCGCTCGAGTTGCACACCGTGACCGGCAACCTGGTCTCGCCGAAGGTGGCAGTGAACCACATCGTCAACGGCAGCTACACCGAGCGCGAAGTCATCGAACTGGACGCAAGCCTGGGCCGGTAGCCCAAGTAGACCGACAAGTAGACCGAATGATTACCCTGGGGCGGCCCCGCTGTCGGGCGGGGCCGCCCCAGGGTTCGGTTCTGTTCGCGTGCAACACGTAATCTTCGGGCTGACCACCGGGGGGGTTCTGGCCGCCGCCACGGTCGGTTTCGCCCTCATCCGCCAGACCGAGAACTTCCTACACATCGCCCACGGGCAGGTGCTGGCCCTCGGCGCCTACCTGTCCATCATCCTCATCACCAACGCCGGACTCAACGTGTTCGTGGCCGGGCTCGTGGCCATGGTGGTCATGGGTGTCGTGGGGGTGGCCCTCGGGGCGGTGGTCTTCAAGCCGGTGGCAGCCCAGGGCGGCAACGTGCTGCTGTTCACCTCCATCGGCCTCGCCTTCGTGATCTACGGGGCGATCATCGCCATCTTCGGCACCATCCTGCGCAAGGTGCCGGTGGGCTTCGGCAGCCGCATCGAGTTCTCCGTGCCCGAGTTCGCGCTGGTCCTCGTGCTGACCGTCGCGCTGGCGACTCTGGTGGGCTGGCTGCTGGCCAACCGCGCCCGGCGCGCCGAGCACCGCGCGGTGGCCAGCACCTGGGCCCGGCTGTGGGCCGCCCGCGGGACCGGGCTGGTGCTGGCTCTGGCCACCGTCGCCGCCGCCGTCCTGTTCGGGCTGGCGACCCAGAGCGACGGTTTCGGGGCGGAGCACAACGCCCTCGACATCGCCACCGGTGAGTTGGGCATGATCCTGCTGTCGCTGGGGGCGGTGCTGGGCCTGCAGTTCTTCCTATCGTTGACGCGCATGGGGCGCTGGCTACGCGCCGCGGCCTCGAACCCCACCCTGGCGGCGGTACGCGGCATACCGGTGCGGGTCGTCTCGGGTGTCGTGTGGTTCATCGGCTCGGCGCTGGCGGCCATGGCCGGGGTCATGATCGCGGTGCGCCGCGGCGGCGTCACCACCCCACTGGGATGGGAGAACATCCTGGTGATCCTGTCCGCTGCTGTACTGGGCGGCACCGGCAGCATCATGGGGGTGATGGCGGCGGCCGTACTCCTGGGCCTGGCCATGGATGTGAGCGCGCTGTGGATCCCCAGCGCCTACCGCCTGGTGGTGGCGTTCGGAGCGCTGATCCTCGTGCTACTCGTGCGCCCTGAAGGGTTGTTCAGCACGCGCCGCCGGGCAGAGCAGGCTTCGTGAACACCCTTGCTTCCCTGAGCGCCCTGGGGTCGCCGACCTTCTGGATGAGCCTGTTCACCCTCATCGGCGTCTACGCCGCGGTCACCATGCTGCTGAACGTGGAGGCCGGATGGGGCGGCATGTGGGACCTGGGCATCGTGGGGCTGCTGGCCGTCGGCTCCTACACCTACACCATCACCACCAACGCCCCCGGAGACTTCGAGGTGAAGTTCGCCCCCGGCTGGCCCGTCTGGGCGGGAATCCTCGCAGCCATGGCCATGACGGGCATCGTGGCCTTCCTCGTTGGGCTGCCTGCCCTGCGAGCGCGGCGCGAGTACTTCTTGATCATCACGTTCGCCTTCGCGGAGGTGATCCGCCAGTTGGCGATCAACCTGCGCGGCGTCACCCACGGGACTGTGGGCTTCAGCAGCGTGGCCCGGCCGTTCGAGAGCTTTTTCCAACGCGACGGCCTGAGAGCCGTCCTGCTCGCTGTGACCTGGGGCGCTGCTCTTCTGGTCTACGGACTGACCCGCCGGATCAGCCGCTCGGGCTATGGGCGGGCGCTGCGGGCCATGCGCGACAACGAGCCAGTGGCTCTGTCGCTGGGGATCCGGGTCGGCCAGCTGCGCCTGCAGACCTTCGTGCTGGTGGGCATCGCCGTCGGCGGCATCGCCCCGCTGTACCTGTGGTGGCTGCGCTACGTGGCACCCTCTGTCTACGAACCGCAGTTCACGTTCACAGCATGGACAGCGCTGGTACTGGGCGGCATCGCCAGCCGGTTCGGCGCCGTGCTGGGCGTGGCGGTCCTGCTGGTCTTCACCGAACTGATCGAGCTGATCGACGTGCCGTCAGAGCTCCGCAACCTGCACGTAGCCGTACATCCCCTGTCCATCGGCCTGCTGCTGGTGCTGGTACTTCGCTTCCGCCCCCAGGGCCTGCTCTCCGAGCGCGGGACGTTCGGGCAGCGAGCCCGCCATGCGACCACCCTCGACACCGCCGGTGCTGCCGCGGCGTCGCGGCTGCGACGCTTGGGCCAACGCGGCGACACCGGGAAAGAGGAGGCGCCGTGACCGCCCCGGAGAGCGCCGGCAGCGGCGCGCTGTTGAGCACGCACGGATTGCACAAGGCCTTCGGGGGCAACGTGGCGGTGCACGACGTGTCCTTGGATCTGTACCCGGATCGCATCACCGCCCTTATCGGCCCCAACGGCGCCGGCAAGACGACACTGTTCAACATCATCACCGGCTACGAGCGAGCCGATGCCGGCGACATCACTTTCGACGGCCACTCTGTGGGGGGGCTGGCCCCCTGGCAGATCTCCCGACGGGGTGTTGTGCGCACCTTCCAGACGCCGGTGGGCTTTCCCACGATGACGGTCTGGGAGAGCCTGCAGGTGGCGGGCGCCTCGCACGCTGTGCTCACGGGGATGCTGACGAGCCGGGGCCGGCGCGAGACCGCCGAATTGTCGCAGCGGGCCGATGAGATCCTCGAGAACCTGGGGCTTCACCAGTTACTCGACACCCCGGTGGACGAGTTGGCCGCCGGCGACCGCAAGCTCGTGGAACTTGCCCGGCAACTCATGACCCGGCCCCGGCTGCTGCTCCTGGACGAACCGGCGGCCGGAGTCAACCCCGGTGCCATCTCGCGGCTCTCGGAGCTGATCCGGCGTGTGCATCGCAGCGGCATCGCCCTGATGATCATCGATCACAACCTCTCCTTCGTTCTCGAGGTGGCGGACTACGTGTACGTGATGGCCAACGGGCGGCGCATCGCCGAGGGCACCCCCGACGAGATCGCCGCGAGCGCATTGGTGCGCCAGGTATACCTGGGGGCGGACGCATGAGCGGCGACGCGGCTTCCATACCCGCCACCGGTGATTCCCCGGACGAGTCGTCGGTGCTGAGCCTGGTTCTCAGCGATCTGCATTCCGGCTACGGCGACCTGCCCATCCTGCACGGCGTCAGCCTCGAAGTGGCGCCGGCGGAGATCGTCGCGGTGATCGGACCCAACGGTGCCGGCAAGTCGACCCTGATGAAGACCGTGTTCGGGCTGCTGACGGTGCGAGGCGGCACGATGACCTTCGGTAACGAGGACTTGAGGCAAACGGGCGCATCAGGACGTGCCGAACTGGGCATGGCCTACGTTCCACAGGAGGGCAGCACCTTCCCCGAACTCACGGTGTACGACAATCTCGCTGTCAGCCTGCTGCGTGAGTCCCCGCTCGCCCAGATCCGGCGCATCAACGAGATGCTGGAATCCTTCCCGGCGCTGCAGGAGTTGCGGCGCGCCCGCGCCGGCACGCTGTCGGGCGGTGAGCGCCAGATGCTGGCCATCGCCTCGGCCATGATCTCCGGGCCCCGCTTCCTGGCTCTCGACGAGCCCACCACCGGCCTTGCCCCCTCGATCGTGCAGGAGCGCATCGCCGACATCGTGGCCGTCCGCGAGCGGGGCACGTCGGTGCTCTGGGTCATCGAGGAGAGTCCGATGCTTTGCCTGCCGCACGTGGACCGGGTCTACGTACTCAACTCCGGCGTGCTCGGGGCGTCGCAGCCTGCCGCCGACATGCTCGACGAGGAGCTGCTGCAGGCCACGTTCTTCGGAATCGACCACCATCGGGAGTAGCAAGACTCAGATCCAGGGGGAGCCATGACCACGACAGCACCGCTTACGAGTCTCGATGACATCGGAGCCGACCCTCCCGACCTCACCAACTACTGGCACCCGGTGTTGGAATCGGCCGAGGTGACCGCGGACGCGCCGATCGGGTTCGAGTTGCTGGGGCGACAGCTGGTGGCCTACCGCGAGCGCGGGCAGGCCCGCGTGCTGGAGGACCTGTGCATCCACCGTGGCACGGCGCTGTCACTGGGCTCGACCACTCCGGAAGGCTGCATCGCCTGCCCCTATCACGGTTGGGAGTACAACGGCGACGGGCGCTGCGTGAATATCCCGGCGCTCGAACCGGGTTCGCCCATCCCGTCGGGAGCCAAGGTCAAGAGTTTCGCTACCACCGAGCGCTACGGGCTGGTGTGGGTGGCGCTCGCCGACCCCGTGGGGCCGATCACCGAGTGGCCCACCGGGGAGTGGGAGGACCCCGGCGTCAAGATCTGGTACAGCCACCGCTATACGTGGCAGGCCTCCGCCGCCCGCACGGTGGAGAACTTCATGGACATCTCCCACTTCCCGTTCCTGCACGACGGGCTGCTGGGCAGCCGCGACCGCACCGTCAGAGGGGGCTACGACGTGGTCCAAACGGACTACGGCTTCTACTTCGACTACAAGGAGTTGGAGCCGGGCGGCGTGCACTCGCCCAGCGGCACCGAGGTCCACTGGGAGTACTTCCTGTGGCTGCCGTTCAGCGTGCATCTGCGCAAGGGCACGCCCGACGGGCAGAGCACGGTCGTGTCGCTGGTCTGCAGACCCACCACCGACGACACCAACGAACTGTTCCTGTTCCTGTCCCGCAACTACAACATCGACGAAGAGGACCAGGGCTTCCTCGACTTCACGCACGTCATCATGGAGGCCGATCGCCGCGTCGTGGAGAGCCAGCGTCCCGTGCCGCTACCTGTGCGCCTGACCGAGGAACTGCACCTGCGCGGCCCCGACGCCGCCGCCCTCGCCTACCGCCGAGCCCTGGGCCCCATCGGCGGCATCTGAACACCGGTTCCGACCACCCCTCCTGCCACGGGAGTTAGAGAGGCGGAAGCGGTCGGGCATAGGAGACCTCGTAGCCCCGCGTCCCGCGGGGTGGCGCGTCTCCCCCGCAAGCCGCAGGGGCGCCCGACGGGGAGGTTCTTGCACCACTAGTGCTGTGTCCATGAATGTTGGTGGGGGTTCGCGTCCACCGTTTTGGTGGTGGTACGTGCTTTGATCGGGGTATGTCGAAACCATTGCGGGTTCGTCGTTTGACGGATCAAGAAGGTCAACAGCTTCAGCGGATCGTTCGTCGGGGCGGTGGCGGGTCGGAGAATTCGGTGGTGCGGTGGCGTCGCGCGTTGGTGGTGCTGGCGTCGGCGGGTGGGAACACGGTGGCGGTGATCGCCGGGTTGGTGGCGACGTCGCCGGATCGGGTTCGGGAGATGATCCACCGGTTCAATGAGATGGGGATGGCATCGCTGGACCCTCAGTGGGCGGGTGGCCGTCCCCGCCGGATCACGACGGCAGATGAGGAGTTCATCGTGGCGACCGCCACGACGCGCCCGGAGGTTCTGGGGTTGGCGTTCACGCGGTGGAGTCTGCGCAAGCTGGTGGCCTACCTCGCCGACAATGACGAGCGGCCCGTGGTGGTCAGCCGCGAACGGCTGCGTCAGATCCTCGCCGCGCGCGATGTCACGTTCCAGCGGACCAAGACGTGGAAGGAGTCGAATGATCCCGACCGCGACGCCAAGCTGGATCGCATCGAGGAGGTGCTCGAACACCACCCGCAGCGGTGTTTCGCCTTCGACGAGTTCGGGCCGCTGTCGGTGCGTCCCGTCGGCGGCTCCGCGTGGGCGCCGGCCTCTCACCCCCAGCGCCGCCGGGCGAACTACCACAAATTCCACGGCGTGCGACAGTTCCACGGCTGCTACTCGATCAGCGACGACACGCTGTGGGGCGTGGTGCGTGCCCGCAAATCGGCGGCCAACACCGTCGCCGCGCTGAAATCCATCCGAGCCGCGCGCCGCGACACCGATCCCGTCTACGTCATCTTGGACAACCTCTCGGCGCACAAAGCCCCCCACCTGCGCGACTGGGCGACCCGCAACAACGTCGAACTGTGCTTCACCCCGACCTACAGTTCCTGGGCCAACCCCATCGAAGCGCACTTCGGGCCGCTGCGGGAGTTCGTCTTGAACAACTCCGACCACCCGAACCACACCGTGCTCACCCGCCGCCTGCACGCCTACCTGCGCTGGCGCAACGCCAACGCCCGCGACCCCGACATCCTCGCCGCCCAACGCCGCGAACGCGCCAGAGTCCGATCCGAGAAAGGCCACAAATGGGGACGACCAACCACACAAGCCGCCTAACACACGCGCGCAAACGTTTGTGGACACAGCACTAGCCTGCGCGCCTACGTGCAATATGAGGAGGGGGCGAACATGATTCGCCGCATTTGCGCCTTCGCCGTCGTCGCGATCGCAGCAAGCGCCTTGGCCGCGGTGCCGGCAATGGCCCAGGAGGATGAATCGTCCGATGCCCCGGCCAACACCGTGCGCATCCAGGTTCGCAAGGTCGAATCCGGGAAGGTGGAGTTCGGCCTGCAACTCGACGATGACCGCGAGTGGCTGCCTCGGGCTCGCCTGTTCCCCTACCCCACCGCCAACGTCGGACAGTGGCTGTTCGCCTCTCCCTACACGACGAGTGATGGCACCACGGTGCGAATACAGGCGCGGCTCCTCGCCAACGGCACGCTGGAGTTCGGCCTGCAACTAAACGGCGACGAGGTATGGCTCCCCCGGGCACGCTCCTTCCCGTACGACAGTGCCGACGTCGGAACCTGGCTCTTCTCCTCTCCATTCGCTGTGGCGGACGAAACGGCGGCACCGGAGGGCGCGCCGCGGAATCTGCGGGTAGCGGCGGTGATCTGCGATGTCGCCGGCGGTCCACACAGCGTTCGGCTCGAGTGGGACCAGCCAGCGAGTGGTGGCAGCGCCCGCACGGTGTACGAGGTGACCCGACTGCGAGCGCCCCACCGAACCGACAACCTGAGCATCACCGATCCAGGCTCCGACGCGCTGGTGTCGGGCACTTCGCACGTCGACTCTGACGTGCGGACAAACGAGTTCTACGAGTGGTCGGTCCGAGCCCAAAACGCGGTTGGCGCCCGTTCAGTCGCCACCGTCCAGTTCATTTACCGGCCGAGCTGGGTACGCCAGGACAACATCTGGGGAAGCCGGCAACGG
This sequence comes from Acidimicrobiales bacterium, assembly GCA_963668565.2. Taxonomy (GTDB): domain Bacteria; phylum Actinomycetota; class Acidimicrobiia; order Acidimicrobiales; family CATQHL01; genus VXNF01. Next base: position 2,162 of record CAXXMX010000009.1, on the reverse strand, counting down.
AACGACTGCGACGAGACCGTCACCGCGCTACCCGGAGCGTCGAGGCCAGGGGTTCCGCAGAATCTGCGGGCGAGGCTCGACGTCGCCGGAGACCGCATCATCGTGACCTGGGCGCCTCCAGCCGACGACGGCGGCGACCGGATCACGAGCTATCAAACTGGCAGGTCCGGCGCTGACGCCTCCGGCCCCTCCAGTTGGGGGATCTCGTCGGTCGAGCGCGAGCCACAGAGCACTGCGTACCGTCTCAACGGGACGACCGCCGGCGCATTCCGCTATTGGGTGCGAGCCATAAACAGTGCTGGGATCGGGCCCTGGACGAGCGTCGAGTTCATACTTGTCGCTCCGGGGCAAGATGGGGCGGCACCGGAGGGCGCGCCGCGGAATCTGCGGGTAGCGGCGGTGATCTGCGATGTCGCCGGCGGTCCACACAGCGTTCGGCTCGAGTGGGACCAGCCAGCGAGTGGTGGCAGCGCCCGCACGGTGTACGAGGTGACCCGACTGCGAGCGCCCCACCGAACCGACAACCTGAGCATCACCGATCCAGGCTCCGACGCGCTGGTGTCGGGCACTTCGCACGTCGACTCTGACGTGCGGACAAACGAGTTCTACGAGTGGTCGGTCCGAGCCCAAAACGCGGTTGGCGCCCGTTCAGTCGCCACCGTCCAGTTCATTTACCGGCCGAGCTGGGTACGCCAGGACAACATCTGGGGAAGCCGGCAACGGAACGACTGCGACGAGACCGTCACCGCGCTACCCGGAGCGTCGAGGCCAGGGGTTCCGCAGAATCTGCGGGCGAGGCTCGACGTCGCCGGAGACCGCATCATCGTGACCTGGGCGCCTCCAGCCGACGACGGCGGCGACCGGATCACGAGCTATCAAACTGGCAGGTCCGGCGCTGACGCCTCCGGCCCCTCCAGTTGGGGGATCTCGTCGGTCGAGCGCGAGCCACAGAGCACTGCGTACCGTCTCAACGGGACGACCGCCGGCGCATTCCGCTATTGGGTGCGAGCCATAAACAGTGCTGGGATCGGGCCCTGGACGAGCGTCGAGTTCATACTCTGACCACTCCGCTCGACGACTGCCAGCCGCAGAACCACGCCCGAGCCCGGCGCGTTCAACCAGAGCCTCGCACAGGGCGCCCCCCCTGCGCCGGTGATCCGTCAGGAGTCACAAGGGGATCGGTCGATGCCGCGCGCTCGGCGTTCGGCGACGATGCTGTTGAACAGTGCCCGGGTCTCCTCGATGCTGCCGATGGGTTTGTCGCGAAGCCGTCGAGGGGCCAGCCGGGGTAGGTCTCGTACTCGCGGGCGTACATCGCCGCCCGCATCGTCACCGGGTGGAACGGCTTGGCGCGCACCCGGCGTAGCCCCTCGAGGTCGATGGGGCCTTTGATGGTGGCCTCGCCGGGGCCGTTGATCTTGTTGAGGATGCTGCCGTCGAAGTTGTGGATGGCCGAGTCGCCGTGCGAGCCGTGCAGGCCGCGGGTGGCGCCCTCATACATGCCGATGTTGGCCATGGCCAGGAAGCACTTGTTCTCATACGCCCGGGCGGTGCGCAGCGACTCCCAGTTGCGGACGTCGCCGTGGCTCATGTTGTTGGGCTCCGAGGAGAGGTGCAGGAGGATCTCCGCGCCGTTCATCATCGTGCAGCGGGCGTTCTCGGGGAACCCCAGCTCGCCGCAGGTGAGCAGTCCAATGTTGCCGATCTCGGTGCGGGCCACCGGGAAGAGCGCCTCCCGCCCGAACCGGGCCACAAACTCGCTGTAGATGTCCGACGGCGTGGTGTAGGGGAACACCCACGCGTTGTTGTTGTTCTTCCAGTGCTTGATGAGGATCTCGCCCTGGGGGCTGACGAGGAACGAGGTGTTGAAGAACCGTCCACCGAAGTCGGGGTGGACCTCCATCATGTTGGCGGCGATGTAGACGCCGCGCTGGCGGGCCTTGGCGGAAATCAACTCGGTGTACGGCCCGGGAATCGGCGAGGCGATGTCGATCCACTGCTCCAGGCTCAGCTTCTCCCAGCGGGCGTTGATGGCGTACTCCGGCAGCACGACGAGGCGCACGTCGGAATTGCCGAACGCGGTGACGTAGTCGATCAACTCGAAGATGCGGGACAGGTTGGCCCGGATGTCGGCGTCGCGCTCGGCCGCGTCCAACGACACG
>CAXXMX010000008.1:0-6700 GCA_963668565.2 Acidimicrobiales bacterium | reverse complement strand
GGCGCACCAGGAAGTACGAGTGCGCCCCGAACGACGACCGGGCGTTGTGGCCCAACGCGTACACGCCCGCCGTCAACTCGAACGGGAATGCCGGCTCCGGTGGGCGGCGGGCCCCGACGGTTGCAATCGACTGTGTTGGACAGGCGACCGCCGCCCGCCACAGTTGCGCCTCCTCGTCGGGATGCTCGGGCTGGCGTGCCACGAATGACCGCCCCTGCTCGTCGGCTCCGATCAACTCCGCCTGAGCCCAGTGCCGGGCCGCGTCACAGCGAATGCAGCGCGTGTCGACGAACCAGGATCCGTCTGCGTTGTCCGGGTGCGCCAGATCTGCTCGGGCCACACCGATCACCTCGCTCGCCCTTCGATGAACGCTGCCGTCAGGAGGCTAACCGTGAGCGGCGGTCCGATCCGGCGTCGACGCAGCGTGAGTGTGCGCCGATGCCACTGCGGACCCTCGCGGCGGGGAGCCGGTACCGGCGGTAACGTTGCGCAACGATTCGGGTGGTCGCAGCGATTGCCATCGAGCCGCCGACAACCCCAGACGGACGCAGCAAGACGTCACAGGAGGCCTGAGGTATGGAACTGAAGAGCGACTTCGAAGTGGGTGTCGGTGTCGACCGGGCCTGGGAGGTTCTGACGAACCCGAGTTGATCGCCCCGTGCCTGCCGGGCGCCCGCCTCGACGAGGTGGAGGGTGACGAGTTCCGCGGCGCGGTGAAGGTCAGGGTGGGCCCTATCTCGGCGGAATATCGCGGCAAGGCCACCATGGTGGAGTTGAACCGGGACGACCTGCGGATCGTGATTCGCGCCGAAGGGGCGGACACACGCGGCGCGGGCAACGCCGCCGCCGACATCACTGCGCTGATGGAGGCCGCCTCCGAGAACAGCACCAAGGTGGAGGTCACGATCGATCTCAAGATCAGTGGCAAGGTTGCACGTTCGGGCGGGGTGTGCTCGGCGACGTGAGCGCCAAGCTGATGGGGAAGTTCGTCGACAACCTCGAGGCGATGCTGAGCGAGTCCGCCGAGGCTGAAGCGGGCGACGGTTCCGCCGACGACGAGGTGGCGGCGAGTCAGCCGAGGCAGAGGCGGCGGCGCCCGAGGCGGCACCTGCTGCGTCGGAGGCGGCACCTGCTGAGCCGGAGGCGGTGGATCTGCTGCAGGCCCTACCGAGGAAGCTCCGGATCCTTTCGCCGATCATCGCTCCCCCTCTGGCCCTCGGACTCCTGCTCAAGCGGCTGGTGGACGGCATCATCAAGGCGGCGTCGTTCGGTCGGCGCAGTGCCGACTAGGACCTGGTCGCGCCGACTTCTTCGGCTCAGCGGCCCCGGATGCCAGCGACGCGACGGCGGACGAAGCCGTGACCGCGCCCGGTGGCATCCGTGGAACATCGCTGCGGGACTGGGCGGATAAAGCGCGGCCGACAGGAGACCCGGCTCCCCTGCCCGGCGTCGGCCGTCAGCCCCGCGGGGTTGAGCGGACGGGCTCCGGCGGGCAACTCGGCACCGAGCCGTGGGCGGCCGGCGGTGACGGGGTCTCGCTCCGCGACTGGGTTGAGGTGGCCGGCCTTCTGGGGCGCCCGCCGCAGGGGAGGTTTCCGGGTGTGGGTTCGGCACCCCGGACGGGAGTCCTCGGGTGATCCGCAACGAACCGCTGCTCAGCGACGGCACGCCCATGCCGACGCGGTACTGGCTGGTCTCGGCCACGGACCGCTTGGCCGTCAGCCGCCTCGAGTCGCGGGCGGCGTCCGGGACGCCGAGGCTGCGGTGGACGCCACGGCCCTGGTGGCCGCCCATGCCCGCTACGCGGCCGAGCGGGATGCCGCGCTGCCCGACGGCCACACCGGACCCCGTCCGGAGGGGGGCGTGGGTGGCACCCGGCGCGGCGTGAAGTGCCTCCACGCACACTACGCCTGGCACCTGGCCGGTGGCTCCGACCCGGTGGGGGCCTGGGTGGCGGCCGAACTTGTCGCTGACTCTGCCGTCGAGGCGCACCTGCCCGAGACCGCCGCGCCGGATTCGTGAGTCCGTCCGCCGGCCACAGCGGCCGGTTGGTGCCGCTGTGGACTGCGGGACTAACTCCACTCGCCTGCTCGTGAGCCGCGGCGGTGTCGACACGCTGGAGCGGCAGTCCATCGTGACGTGCCTGGGCGAGGGTGTGGACGCCTCCGGGCGCCTGAACGACGACGCCATCGGGCGCACCGTGGCGGTGCTCGAGGACTACCGCCGGGTCATGGACCGCCTCGAGGTGGAGGCGGTGCGCGCCACGGCCACGTCTGCAGCCCGCGACGCCGCCAATGCCGAGCAGTTCTTCGACGCTGTGACCGGCGTCCTGGGGGTCCGCCCCGAGTTGCTCGACGGCGAGACGGAGGCCCGCCTCGGTTTCGACGGCGCCACTGCGGGGTTGGACCCCGGTCGAGGCCCGTTCCTCGTGGTCGATATCGGCGGAGGTTCCACCGAATTCGGGTTCGGCACCCACGAATGCAAGGCGGTGCTGTCGGCCGGACGTGGGCTGCGTGCGCCTCACCGAGCAGTTCATTCGCCACGACCCGCCCCGGCCCGAGGAGTTGCACGCCTGCCTGTCCGTGACCGGGGCCCACCTCGAGGACGTTCCTTGTCGCCATTCCCGACGTGCGACAGACGGCGTGCCTCATCGGCGTCGCCGGCACGGTGACGAGCGCCGCAGCCGTCGAGTTGGGCCTCGAACCCTACGACCCCGACCGGATCCCACCACTTCGAGTTGACGCGAGCCGCCGCCGAGGACGTGTTCCGGACCCTGGCCACGGAGAATCGTGATCAGCGCATCGCCAACCCTGGGCTTCACCCCGACCGCGCCGACGTCATCGTCGCCGGCATGTGCGTTCTGGTGAAGATCATGCGTTTCTTCTCCTTCGACACCTGCCTGGTTTCGGAGTCCGATCTGCTGGACGGTCTTGTTCGCACCCTCGTGGTCCGGATCGGCGCCGCGGGAGGACGCCGATGCTGGCTAGGGTGCCTGACCGAATGCGCAGGGTTCTCACCTCCGTCGATTCTCCGCCGGTGCTGGTCGGGGCCTGCGTGTGCGTCTTCGCCCGCTGACCACGAGCGATTTCGCCCAGTGGCGTGAGGGTGCGGGGCAACAACGGATCCTGGTTGACCAGATGGGAACCCGCCAAGCCGCCTAGCCAGCCCGATCCCGACGTGACCCCGAGCCGCCTTCGGCGGCGCGGTGCGGCGCCCGCGATCGGGAGCGCCAACTTGGAACCGGATACGGGTTCGGCGTGTTCGTGGACTGCACTCTCGTCGGGGAGATGAACATCGCCGGCGTCGCGCGGGGCCCGTTCCAGTCGTGCAACATCGGCTACTGGGTCGACCAGCGTCATGCCGGCAACGGCTACATCCCCGAGGCCGTGGTCCTCGGCCTGCGGTTCGCGTTCGAGGAACTGACGATGCACCGGGTGGAGATCGCCATCGTGCCGCGGAACCAGCGCAGCCGGCGGGTGGTGGAGAAGCTGGCCCTCCGCTCGGAGGGCGTGGCGCTGCGGTTCCTGGAGATCAACGGCTGCTGGGAGGACCACGAGCGCTTCGCCATCACCGCCGAGGAGTGGGCGCAGCGTCGCGACAGCCTCGTCTTCAAGTGGCTCTGAGTCGCTCATGACCGGGAACGACGCGCCGGCGTATCCCCTCGGGGTTTCGGTCCCGCTGGGCGGTCCGCTGGGTGCCCAGCGCGACCGGATCCGCGATCTGGTGTCGTGGGGCTACACCGACGTGTGGTCAGCCGAGGCGTCCGGTGTCGACGGCTTCACGCCTCTGGCCCTGGCGGCGGCGTGGGAGCCCGACGTCCGTCTCGGCACGGCCATTATCCCGATCTTCACGCGTGGTCCAGCCACGCTGGCGCAGTCGGCCGCGGCTCTGGCGCAGGTGGCGCCGGGGCGGTTCGCGCTGGGTATCGGGACATCCTCGGATGTGATCGTGGAGCGCTGGAACGGCATCCCATTCGTGGAGCCCTACCGGCGGGCACGGGACACCCTGCGGTTCCTGCGGGCCGCGCTGGCGGGCGAGAAGGTGACCGCCACCTACGACACCTTCGAGGTGAAGGGCTTTCGCCTCACCACCGGCGAGCCGCCCGACCCGCCGATACCGCTGCTTCTGGCGGCGCTCCGCCCGCAGATGCTGCGCCTGGCTGCGTGTGAGGCCGACGGCACGATCATCAACTGGCTCTCGGCGACCGACACCGCGAGGGTGGCGCAGGTCGTCGGTGATGTGGCACCCGACGCAGAGATCGTCGCCCGCCTGTTCGTCTGCCCGAGCCCCGACCGTGCCGCAGTCCTCCCTGCGGCGAAGCGCATGCTGGCCGGCTACCTCTCGGTGGCCGTGTACCGGCGGTTCCACGTGTGGCTGGGGCGCGAGGCGATGCTCACCCCGTTCTGGGAGCGCTGGGACAGCAGGGATCGGGCGGGCGCGCTGAAGCAGATCCCCGACGAGTTGGCAGACGACATCATCATCAACGGGACGCCCGAGGCGTGCCGCGCCCACATCGCCCGGTATGTCGCCAACGGTGTCACCACGCCGGTGCTGCACGTGCTGCCGTTCGCCGGCCTCGACGCCCACGAGGGTTACCGCCTGCTGAGCCCCGCCGCAGCCGCCGCAGGGGACTGAACGGGGGGACTCCGCACCACCGGCTGTACGGCACGGAGATCATGGATCCTGACGTTGCACTCGCAGCGCAGCAGCTCGCCCGAATGCGCGCCATCAACTCCTGCTACGACCGTTGCTCCTTCGACGAGCATTGCGGCATACTCTCTGCCGCCCTCGGAGGCATCTACGTGGGCACTCTCGACTTGCAGACCGTCGCCACTCTCGCACCGTCGAGTTCTGGTGGTTCGTCGGCGGCTAGGGCGAGCGCCGCCTACCCACAATCCGCGACGAAGAGGTCGGAGCCGCCACCGGTCAACACTAGTCACGGCCGCGATGCGAGTCGCCGCCATTGGCGATTGCACTATTCGAGTAGAGATGCGATGATGTAGGTGGCTGGTGACCTAGCTGCAAGGCCCTCACCGGAAGTACGCCCCGGATCGGCTGTGGATCGCAGTCCCGGGGCCTCTGCGCGTTTACGGGGTCCGGCCGAAGACAGACCTCGTGGAGTGGACCCTGTGTGAAATCCTGCCGTACGGGTCACGGTTCCCACCGCAGAGCCAGTCAGAGCGGGCACCAGCGAGCAGATCGGCTATCTGCAGGATGGATTCGGCCTTGCCTGCGTGACCGATCTTGAACGTTTCGGCGATCTCCCTACGGCGCCTGAGGCGACGCACTACATCGTGGTCTTTCTGATCGAGCACAAAGAATCCATCCGCCGGATGAGATCGTGTCTCGAGGACCGCTCGCGCTACCCCCCGAATCTGACCCAGATATACTAACGCGTCTTCGACCAGCTTCGCTCGAACATGGTGCTCAGAATAGTTGCGGGGCCTGTAGGGGTCGAGCGGTCTCGAAGAGGTATCCCTCCCAACCCGTCATCGAGTCGATCGCCTCAAGGGCCCCGATGCGGTTCTGTCTACTGAGTTCTCGATAGTGCAGCGGGTGGCAGGATCTCGACTGCGATCCGGTTGAGGCTGGTGCGCAGGTCGTCGCAGTCACCGTCGAGGACAACCGCAGCTGCGAGAACGTAGTACTCGCCGGCGCCGGACACCCTCCCGGTAGCGGGGTCGCGCATCGGCTTACGGGATTCGTCGACGTACGCGATGAGTTCAGTCGTCATTGCCAACATTCCCTGACGTGGAGAAGTCCCGCCGGAGCGTGTAGTGGGTGTCGTAGGTGAGGCCTTGGGGAGCGAGGGGCGCCTTTTTGGGAACGCGAGCCCTTCCAAGCACTTTCCGCCGACACAAGTTCTGCGAGCCCGCGCTGGGCGGTGTCTGCAGACAACCCGTACCAGTCCGGGACTTTCTCGACCGGCAGAACGAATCCCGGTCGGAGCGAGAGAGCGCCACTAGCAGCATCGCTTTTGCCGGGAGCCCAAGTGTTGCGCTCCAGTGGTTGTCCGTGTCGAGCCAGTACGCGACCGGGAGTCTGAAATATCGGTCTCCACGATGGGCAGGATGTATGTAAACCTCATGAGAGCCACTTTCATCCATTAGGAGAATGTCTGCTTGGCGGCCCGACTTTGAGCGCGCTACCAAGCCGAGATCGTCGAGACGCCTCCAGATCCTGGAGATGGTCTGTTCGTTTGCGGTTACTCCTGTATGGCGCAACGCCCGTGCCCATACGGCGGCACTCCGATGGGAGTTATGTGGCGGAGCACTTGCCACTGCCTTGAGAAGCAGGAATAGGTCAAGACCACGCCGGTCGCCGCGGTGAATCAGAGTTGCGAGAGGACCTGGCTGTGGGGCCCCTCTGGATCCCTGCTGAACGAAGGAGACTCGAATCGGGACATCACCGTCGATTCGGCTAGCTGTCGTGAGGAGGTCGAGAACTGTCTCGTGCGGCGTAGCGACCCAGTCAGGATGCATGCCTTACACCCTAGCGGACGACTGGCTAGATGTACAAGGTACCAGCAGTTATATTCTTGAGTGAGAAGCGGTATCTATAAAAGTACAGTTACTCTACTGATCGGTGATCAGCTACATGTCGGCGTGCGCCGGGTTCCATTGATGGTCGCAGGCGGCGGCCCTTCCGCACGGTGACTGGGACCCAGTCACCGTCGGCAGATGGCGCGACTGCCAACACG
>CAXXMX010000007.1:0-11841 GCA_963668565.2 Acidimicrobiales bacterium | reverse complement strand
CGTGGCGTATCACGAGGCGGGCCACGCCGTGTGCGCCGCGACGCTGCCCAACGCCGACCCGCTGCACAAGGTGACCGTCATACCCAGCGGCATGGCGCTCGGCGCGACCATGCAGCTCCCCGAACATGAGCGGCACATCTACCGCCAGAACTACATCGAGGACACCCTCGTCGTGCGCATGGGTGGGCGCATCGCCGAGGAACTGGTCTTCGGCGTGATCTCGACCGGAGCCAACGACGACCTCGTGGGGGCCACGCAACTGGCCCGCAAGATGGTCCGCGAATGGGGCATGAGCAACCGGCTGGGTCCCATGGCGTGGGGCGCGCACGGCGAGGTCTTCCTGGGAGACGAGATCGTCAGCACACGCGAGTACAGCGACGAGACGGCACGCCTCATCGACGAGGAGGTGGGGCAGATCCTGCGCGACCAGGAGGGGCGTTGCCGGATCCTGCTGAGGGAGCACCGTGACGCTCTCGACCTGGTCGCGCAGGCACTGCTCGACCACGAGACGATCCCCGGCAGCGAGGTGGAGCGACTCGTGGAGGTGGCAAGGACCAACGGCTCGGTGGGGATGGCCACCCGGGGCGCCGTGGTATCGGCCGCCTCGAGCCTGGGCAAGTCCGCCGTCTGAGTCCGATCCGGCCGTTCCCCTCCCCCCGGTGCGCACCGCTCCCCTGGCGCTGATCCTGGGGGCGGTGGCGTGCGTCGTGGCGCTCGTGGCCGCCAGACGGCGCGGTCGCTGGCGCGGCGTGCTGGCCGCACCGGAGATCCCAGCAGCGATCGACCGCGCCGCGTTCGCCGATGCGGGGGTCGGCGCATCCGGGCAGACCTGGCTCGTGGCCACCTTCACCGACCGCACGTGCCGCAGTTGCGCATCGACACTGGAGCGGCTCAGCCCGCTGGCGGGCCCCGGCGTCGCTCTCGTCGAGATCGACGCGGCGCGCCACCGCCCGCTGCACGACTACTACAACGTGGAGGCCGTACCGCTGACTCTCGTCGCCGATGCCACCGGAGCCGTGCTGGCCTGGATTCTCGGACCGCCGACCGCGGCCGACATCGCCTCGGTTCGCCGCGTCGTCACCGAGACACCCTCGTAGTGCGCTGATCGGTCCACCGACGACGCAACTCGAGCCGCTGGACAATGGATTCCGGCCTCCGCCGGAATGACGAAGAGGGTGGCCGGCAGGGAAACTCGGTCATATCCTCGCGGCCGACCACCGCCGCTACCGAGCCGGAGGCGGATCCGCCCGATGGCTCAGAGCTTGCGAGCCTGGCGGTGCCCCTCGTAGACGGCCTCGTAGGTGGTGCGCGGGGCGATGGCGTCGCCGATCATCTCGACACTGACGCCGCGCTGGCGCAAGGCGTGGTAGAGGGCATTGTCCGACTGCCGGCCCGTGGCCATCACGACCCAGTCGGCGGCGAGCGTCGTGGTCAGCTCGTTGACGTAGACGTTCAGGAACTCCACGGAGTCGCCCTTGATCTCCTTCACGAAGAGATCGGGCAGTAACTCGACCCCCGCCTCGTAGAGGTTCTGGCGCACCCAGAGGTAGTACACCTCGGGAATCGTCTCCATGCCGATCATCGGCCAGCGGGTGACGAGCTTGGTGTCGCAGCCGGCGTTGGCCACCTTCACCGCCGTGAGCGGGGCCATGGCGTCCTGCAGGTCGTCAATGACGATCACCGAACCCGACGGCTCGACGGCGCCCATGGCCACGTCCACCCACGTCACGCAGTTGCCCGTCTCCCAGCCCGGCAGGGGCTGCGCCGTTTGGCCCTGCCAACCGTCCCGCCGGTAGTGCGAGCCGGTCGCCACGACCACGTGATCCGGCTGCTCGGCGGCGAGCAGGGCGTCGAGGTTGTCCTCGTCCACGTTCTCACCGGTGCGGATGACGGCGCCGTTGCCGGCGGCCTGTTTGGCCAGCCACACAGCTATCTGCCCGTACTCCGAACGCTTGGGCAGATGGGCATGCCAACGGACGTGCCCACCGGTCTCCCCCTCGCGCTCCACCACGACGATCTCATGCCCCCTCGCGGCGGCGATCCGGGCGTATTCGAGGCCGGCGGGACCGCCACCGATGATGAGCGCCTTTCGGCCCGCGGGCACCACCGTAAGGCTGCCTTCGCCCCACTGGCGCTCCCGGCCCACCACGGGGTTGTAAACGCACTGCACGCGCCCGCCGCTGATGACGGTGCGCCAGCAGTAGTTGGCCGCCACGCAGCGGCGAATGTCCTCCGGCCGGCCCTCGCGAGCCTTGCGCGCCCAGTCCTCGTCGGCGAAGAGCTGGCGAGCGAGGAGGATGGCGTCGGCCTCGTCGGCCTGGAGGATCTCCTCGGCGATCTCCGGATTGGTGATCCGCCCCACAAGGAGGACCGGCTTCGAGGAGAACGCCTTGACGGCCTTGGTGTAGCCGCGCTCCCACCCGGGCTCGTAGGTCATCGGGGTGTGAATGAACGAGTGGTGAACGCCCGCGGAGATATTCACGTAGTCGATGTCGGCACGCACCTCGAGGTCCGCCACGATGCGCGTGACGTCGTCCATCTCCAGGTCGCCGGGCCAGAACGAGGCGGAGTTGATGCGGTAACCCACGAACTTCTCGTCGCCGGCAGAGGCGCGGATCCTCGCCAGCGCCTCGAGGGAGAAGCGGATCCGGTTCTCGTACGAGCCACCCCAGCCGTCGGTGCGATGGTTGTAGAGCGGCGAGAGGAACTGCCAGGGCAGGTAGCCGTGCGCCATGTGGAACTCCACGCCGTCGAGCCCGGCGGCGTACGCCCGCTCGGCGGCGGTGCCGTACGCCTCGATGACCTCGGCGATCTCGTGCTCCTCGATCTCCTTGGGCATGGGGGCGTTGGGGTACTCCCCCGGTGGCACCTGGCTCGGCGCCACGTGCCACCACTCGGCGTCGAGGTCGTAGGCGGGGTCCTTGTTGATGATGTTCATCGCGCGCAGGCCCGGGTGCAGCAACTGCACCACAAGTCGCGTGCCATGGCTCTGCACAGCCTTGGCTACGCGAGCGAGGCCCTCGACCTGCGCGTCGTTCCACAGGCCGGGGAAGTTCAACTCGGAGTAGAGCGCTTCCTTATGAATGATCGTCCCGCCGATGATGATCATTCCGACGCCCGAGCGGGCGCGTTCCTCGTAGTACGCCACAGCCTGGTCGGTGAAGACGCCCTCGGTGGGGTCGGCCACCCACGTCGGGCAGGTCGGCGCGAAGACGATGCGATTGGGAACCGTCGTGTGGCGGATGTTCCACTCGGAGAAGAGCTTGGGATACGCGTTCATGGGCCTGCCTTCCGGTGCAGTCAGGTTTGTACGGACAGCCCGTCGCCGGGGGCGCTCGCGGCCGCCCACGCAGGAAAATCTAGTCACAGCGCGTGACGCGGGCGAACCGGCTCGGCGGGGAGTCACGTCGTCTGCTCCCCAGAGGCCGCAATGTCGCGGCACCCGGCCAGAACGCCGGGCTAGAACAGCAGCTGTTCCAGCTCCGAGAGGGTCTCCCATTCGGGGACGGCTTCGACGGCACCGATACCGGCCGGGCCCGCGTAGGACACCACGAGCGGCTCGGTGGCGTCGTAGCGCAGCGCCAGCGTGTCGGGCCACAGACGGTTCGCGACATCGAGTGCCAGCCGCTGGCGCGGGCGTATCTCGAGATCCACGAGTCCTTCCAGCGGCACCCAACCGTCGGCGGTGAGAGCCTCCAACGACAGGCGACTGATCGTCTCCAGGGAGGGGTTCACGAGCGCCACGATGCTCGGCCGGGCCCCTGCCAGCGGAAGCACGCCGCGGGTGGCGCCGGCGGTGCGCCCGCCCAGGATCGAGACCTCGACCGGCTCGCCCGAGTCGACAGTGCGCAGCCGCTCCACCACCACGCCCACGCCGTTGAAGGAGCGGACGCTCACCCAGTACCGCTCGCTCGGCAGGACTCGGGTTGCGGCTTCCAGCACGTAGAGATCCGAGGTGGGATGCGCCTGACCGGCGCCCTCCGGCCGGAAAGCGACTTCGATGCGCTGGCCCGGGGGGACGGTGAGTTCGAACGGAGGAACGCCCCGTGCTCGCAGCGAGGCGTCCAACTCGACGGCCAGGTCCACCCTCGCCTCAGCGGTGCCAGGGTTGTAGACCACGAAGGAGTTGGCCGCCCCGGCAGCGGCGCCTGCAACCCCGAGTGGGAACAGCCATTGCTTGGCGGCCCGGGGCGCGCCGCCGTGCAGAGATACGCCGGAAAGACCCAGGTCGCCGTTGAAGCTCTGCAGCACCGATGCCAGCAGGTTGCCGCTGCGGGCCACCACGGAGAACGACACCTGTTGCCGGCGGGTGACCTCACTGCCGAGGTCGAGCACCGCCAGCGCGTTCGCAGGAACAACGACACCCTGGTACGCCACCGGTTCGCGGCGACCCTCGTCCGTGATGAACGCGAGGTCCACAACTGCGTCGTCGGAGAACGGATTCAGCAGCACCAGACGCGCTCTGGCGTCGCGTCTCGTGCTGGCGGTGGCGAAGTACCACGTGGGCGATACCTCGGTCACGCACGGGCTGGCGTCGGAGGCACCATCGAGGGCGACCTCCTGCGTCACGATGCCCCCGGCGCCCTCCAACCGCACCTCTGCGGCCACGAACACCTCTGCGAAATTGATCAGCTCCGCCGCGACCTGGGTGACCGTTGCGCCAGGATCGATGGCAAGCTGCGAGTAAGGCCCCACGGCAACCTCGACGCGCGTCGCCGGCCACTGCTGGGACTGGCCGCCCAACGGCACGGCCGGGAAGAGGCGCACCGTGCCGCGCAACTCCTGCCCGGAGGTATTGACGATGACGATGCCCTGGCGGGATCCACCCGCGCCCCCCACTCCGCCGACACAGAACCAGGTGCTGCCACCCGTCCCGCTGTAGCCGGACCTCACCAACCCTGCATCCGCGGGCGGCACCACGTCGGCCTCTTCTGGCGCCAGCCGGTCGGCCACCACGAGCGCCGCCAGCGCGGCTGCGAGAGCGAGGATCGCCGGCCAGCGCACGTCAGCGCTCCTCGCGCGACAGCAGGGCAACGGCCAGATCCTCGGCAGATTCGGGCGTGACGTCCGCGGGGGCCTCCGCCGGGCGGCGCCGCAGGCTCGCCAGCGGGACAGCGACCAGGACGAGAGCCCAAAGGACGATGCGGATCACGTTCGAAGCGGACGGTTCATGGCGCAACTCCCCTGCCCCACCGGCATCGATCCGGAATCCCTGCGCCCAGCCAAGCGCCGGGGTGGGTTCGATCCTCGTGCCGTCCACGCGAAGCACCCAGCCGTCGGCCGCGTCGGCCAGGTAGAGCGTCGAGTCGCCCGGCAGCAGCCCTCTCGAGGTCGTCGGAGGGTCGAATGCGGGCAGCGCCAGGCTCGGCGAGGCGGCGATTCTCGCCGGTGTCACCTCTCCGCCGCCCGCCAGGAGCGTCCGCGTCGGGCGCCACGCGATGTTCCGGTACACGGCCACGCCTCCGCGGGACTCCTGCCGCTCGAGGTCGAATTGCGCCCCGAGACGCCGGTACACCAAGTCGGGCACCGGCTCGACGAGGTCGCCGAACGGCTCAGGAGCGATCCGTTCCATGACGACCAGGTAGCGCACGCCGAGGGAAGCCAGACGCTCGCCCATCCTGTTGGTCTGCCCGGACATCGCGTCCTGCCAGGTGGCCGTCAATCCGGTTGACGCCGGAGGCGGCCCTCCCGGCCACCGCAGTCCCACGTCCGGCGGCACCGAGGTGGACGTGGCGAGGACGAGCCGATCGGCCACCTCCCAGCCACCGAGCGGGAGCACGTCGGGATGGCCCACCCACAGGATCCGGAAGGCGCCCAGCCGGGACTCTTCCTCCACGACCGCCAGGGGTGTCCTGAAATCCCCCCGGGGCATGCCCCAACGTCCGTCGAGGGTCAGCGCCAGCACGGGGATACTGCCGCCCAGCAGGGCCACCAGTCCGACGGTGGCCAGCATCCGCCGCCGCAGGGGCTTTGCGGTACCGCTCTCGGACACGCCGGCGGCCCCGAGAGCGATGGCGAGCGCGACGCCGAATGCTGCCGGCGCCAGCAGGACCTCCGGTCGCGGCAGATCCCAGCGGCTCCAACCATGCTCGGAAGCGAGCGCCGCCAGCACCGACATCAGCACGAGGCTCCACGCCCGCACGGTCCAGACGAACCAGCCACCCCGGGTGACGACCAGCGCCAACCCTGCCGCAACCAGGAAACCCCAGACCAAACGTCCTCCAGCCGCCGAACCCGTGGCGAAGCGCAGCAACTCCGCGACGCTCAGATCACCCCCGACATCGGGTCGCGCGCCGCCGCGGCCGAAGAGTTCGTCCAGCGACGTGGGCACGTCGGGCCAGTTGAGGAGCCAGCCCACCAGGAGTCCCCCGATCGTTGCGCCGGCCAGCTGCACGAGCCGTCGAGCCGACCCCGCGAGCAGGCCTCCGACAGCCAGCGCCGCAGCGAGCATGACCACCATCACGGGAGCGACGGGCACGAATGCCCCCAGCAGAGCCACCAGGACCCCCACCATCACCGTGGGAAGCCAGAACCCGCCGGATCGAGCCGTCTTCGAGGCGGACGGCGGCCCCACCACCCTCGCCAACCACAGACAGATCCATGGCAGGGTGCCGTAGAGCGCGAGGGCGCTCCAGACACCGTTGGCGAGGGCGTTGTAGGGCAAGGGCATCGCAACGAAAGCCACCAGGCCCACGATCTGGACGCGGCGGCTGGTCGGCGCCAGCAGGCGCCAGAGCCCTGCCGCCCCGAAGGGCACGAGGCCCAGCAGCAGGACGGTCCGAGCCAGTCCCATCTCCCCCGCCAGCACCGACCCGACCACGCCGAGAAACCCGTAGGCGGTCGGGGCCGGACCATCGGAGCCGAGCCCCGCCTCCCGCCAGTTGCTGAACAACGAGCGGAACAACTCTGCCGGCGAATCCCCGAGCAGTGCGATCTCGCCGAACACCGGCACGCCGCGGGTCAGGAGATGGCGGCTCCCGAAGATGAAGATCACCATGACCACCACCCAGCCGACCGCCGCGGTCTGCATCGAGGTGTTGCGCACGGCGTCCATGAGGCGTCGGCGTCGACCCCAGAGCACGCCGGATCCCTCGACCGACGCCTCGCCTCGCACCAGGCGGTCCACGAAGCGCGCCAGCGAGACGTACCCGCCACGCGTCAGCCGGTTGACGCGGGCGTCGTCGGGGGAGTCGCCGACGAGTCGGCGCCTGCTCAGGATCTCCGCCAGCCCGAGGAGGTTCCACCACCAGGCTCCCAGGAGCGCCGTGGCTCGCCGGAAGTGCCCGGCGAGCACGGCAAGGGCCGCCTCCAGCGCCGTCAGCCCCAGCATCAGCGGCACTTCGGCCGGCAGCCGTGAACGGCTGCCGCAGACCAGAACCGACCGGAGTTGGTGGCGGTAGGCGAGGAGCTCGCGGTCACGGCGCAACCGGCGCTCCGCAAGGCGCCCCCGATGGCGCACGCTCGCTCCGGGTACCACGAGCACCCTCCCCCCGTCCAGGTTGACCCGGCGGCCGATATCCAGATCCTCGCCGTGGTACGTCATGGCGCCATCGAAGCCGCCGAGCCGATCGAAGACCTCGGCGCGGATCAGCATGCAGGCGCTGGGGACGGCGAGCACCTCGGTCACCGCGTCGTGCTGGCCCTGGTCGTACTCGCCGGCGGTGACAAGCGGCACCGGCACACCCATCCGGTCCGACGAAAGGCCGACGCATTGCAAGAAGCGGGGGTCGTCCCAGTCCACGAGCTTGGGACCCACCACCGCGGCTCGGCGCCTCACCGCCTCGTCAACCAGGCGAGTCACCACATCGGGAGCCAGCACCACGTCGTCGTGACAGATCAGCAGGAATGCAGGGGCGCTCGCGCCGGACGGCTCGCCATCAATGATCGACTCGGGGCTCGGCGCTGATCCGGTCGCCGTGACCGAACCTGCGGCTGGTCCGTGGGCCTGTTCGGCCTCCCGGTCGCCCCCGAAGATCAGGCGGGCGGCCGCGTTGATGGCGGGGCCGAAACCGGGGTTGCCGGGTACCGTCATGACGGTCGCGTCCGGGATCACCCAGGCGACCTGGTCGACCACGTCCGGGGGCGCGCCGTCGGTTCCGTCGCTGCGACCCGAGACGTTCACCACCGTCACCGACAGCGCGGCGTAGTCCTGATCCCGCAGCGATCGGAGACACTCGACGAACCACTCCCCCGGCTCGTGAGCCACGACGATGGCGCGAACAGCCGGTCCGATCCTGCCGAGGCGCTCAGGCGGCACAGCGGTGCTCTGCGGGGATTCCACTAGGGTGCGAGGGTATCCCCGGCGCATCGATCAGGAAGGCAATGTCGCCACGAGATGGGTCGGCCCCGCAAGTCACGGTCCTCGCCGGTGGGTATGGCGCGGCGCGGTTTCTCAGTGGGCTGGTCAAGGTCTGCGAGCCGCCGGCGGTGACCGCCGTCGTGAACTGCGGCGACGACATCGTCCTGCACGGGCTGCACATCAGCCCCGACCTCGACACCATCACGTACTGCCTGGCCGGTGAGTTGAATCCCGACACGGGTTGGGGACTGCGCAACGAATCGTGGCAGGCCGCCGAGATGCTGCGCCGCCTCGGCGGCCAGAGCTGGTTCGGGCTCGGCGATCGTGATCTGGGGACCCACCTTTACCGGACACAGCGCCTGGCCGAGGGCGCCCCGCTGTCGGCGGTCACCGCCGAACTGGCCACTCGCTGGGGCGTGGACGTGCGGCTCCTGCCCGTCACCGACGACCGGCTGCAGACACGCGTCACGGTCGATAGCGGCGCGGACTCGTCCCGGAGTACCGCTCAGACCGAGATCGGGTTCCAGGAGTACTTCGTCGGGCTGAAGCATGCGGTCGCGGTCAGCGCGGTGCGGTTCGCCGGCGCCGAGCGGGCACGCCCCGCACCCGGCGTCCTCCGCGCCATCTCGGGCGCTGCCGCGGTGGTCATCGCGCCCTCCAACCCGATCGTGTCCATCGGTCCCGTGCTGGCGGTGCCCGACGTGCGACGCGCCCTGGTGCAGCGCCGGGAGCGCACGGCGGCGATCTCACCGATCGTGGCCGGCGCCGCACTCAGAGGCCCCGCAGACCGTCTGATGGCCGAGTTGGGTCACGAGACGTCGGTCGTCGGTGTCGCCCGGCTGTACGCCCCCGTGGCGGGGACGCTGGTCATCGACTCCGCGGACGCACGACTCGCAGACGCGGTGGAGGCCGAGGGAGTCCGGTGCATCGTGGCACCGACGATCATGCACACGCCGGACGACGCGGCCGCGCTGGCACGGACGACCCTGGCCGCCGTGGGATTCCGGGCGACCGCACGCCGGTGACCATGCGCCGATGAGCAGGACCGCGAGCAGCCTGACCGTCTTCGCCGTCGCGGGAGTTGGGGAGGTCCAACCCGGCGATGACCTGGCCGCCCTCATCGTCGCCGCGGTCGATCTGCGCGACCGGGACGTGGTCGTGGTGACCCAGAAGATCGTGTCCAAAGCCGAGGGGCGGCTCGTGGCCGTCGCTCACGACGACACCGAAGGCCGCAGGCGCCTCGTCGAAGGCGAGTCCGTGCGCGTCCTGCGCCGCCGCGGTGAACTCATCATCGCCGAGACCCCCCACGGCTTCGTCTGCGCCAACGCGGGCGTGGACTTCTCCAACGTCCCCGAGGGCCAGGCCGCGCTGTTGCCCCGCGACCCCGATCGCTCGGCGCAGCGCATCCGCGACGGGATCCGTGCCGCTTGCGGGCGCGTCGTCGGCGTCGTCGTGTCGGACACGTTCGGACGTCCGTGGCGGCGCGGGCTGACAGACGTGGCCATCGGCTGCGCCGGAGTCCTGGCGATTCTCGACCTGCGCGGCACTTCCGACGCGGGGGGCCGGGAACTCCAGGTCACGGAGGTGGCCATCGTGGACGAACTCGCCGCCGCCGCCGAACTCGTCATGGGCAAGGACCGTGGCATACCGGTGGCCATCGTCCGGGGTGCGCCGGAGGCCTGGTTCGGGGACGGTCGCGTTGCACGTGACCTGCTGCGTCCGGCCGCCGACGATCTCTTCCGTTGAAGGGGGAGGTGTCAGCCCGCCGGGCTGCCCGAAAGGCGACCGCCCCGCAACACGTCACCGGCCTCGACGGTGACCCCGTCACCGAGCAGCGTCAACCCGAGCACCCGCGCGCCCGGCTCGACGGTGGCGTCGAAGCCGACGACCGAGTCCGCCACCACCGCGCCGGCGCCGATCCGCCCCCCGGGCAGCACGACCGAACCCTCGAGCCGTGCACCCGCCTCGACGGTGGCCCGCTCCATGACGACGCTGTCAACGACGCTGGCAGACGGCGCGACGGTGGCCTGCGCGCTCACCGCCTCCAGGGCGACCTCGCGGCGCCCCGAAACGAGGTCGATATTGGCCTGCAGGTACGAGCGGGGCGTGCCGGCATCGATCCAGTACGCATCGGACCGCAGCGTGTACAGGCCGCCGTCGGCCGCTATGGCCGGGAACGTCTCCCGCTCCATCGAGACCGCCCGACCCGACGGGATCCGCGACAGCACCGACGGCTCCAGCACGTAGACGCCGGCGTTGATCCAGCCACTCGTGACGTCGGTGGCGGCGGGCTTCTCCACGAAGCGGGACACCCGGCCCCAGGCATCGGCCTCGACCAACCCGAAGCGCGAGGCATCGGCCATCGAGATCGTGAGGATGGTGGCCTCAGCACAACGAGCGCGGTGCAGAGCCAGCAGGTCGCTCAGCACGACGTCGGTCAGCACGTCGCCGTTGAGCGCCCAGAACGTCTCGGAGAACGGGTCGCCACCGCGGGCGTTCCCGTTCCCTGCCGCCGCCTCCCGCGCCGCGAACAGGACCGCACCGGCCGTGCCAAGCGGCTCGGGCTCGGTCGCGTAGCGGAGACCCGCGCCCCCGCAGCGCCCCGCGGGATACGCAGCACCGAAGGCATCGGGCCGGTAGCCGAGCGAGAGCACCACATCATCGGTCCCGTCGGCCGCCAGCTTGCCCACGACGTGCTCGATCATGGGACGATCCACGATGGGCAGCATCTGCTTGGGTCGCATCTCGGTGAGAGGCCGGAGCCGCGTCCCCAACCCACCGGCAAGCACGATGGCTGATCTTCCGCTCATGGACGCTCCACCCGGCTGCTTCGGCGTGTGATCAGCGCGGCGGTGGCATCGGCGGCCCGGTCCTCCCGCGCCGGCCGATCACTCGTCCGCCGGCTCGGTCACCAGGGGTGTGGACTCCTCACCGGCGCGCAGGGCATTCGGGTCGATCTGCCCCAGCCAGGCGATGCTCTCCGGCGGCGGGAGTTCGGCACCCTCGGGAGCGCGGGCGATCACCCATGCCTCGCCGTTGTTGCGGAACCGGACGTCGGCGAGGTTCTCGGTGTGCACGTCCGGATCTTCGTCCGCGGAGCTGGCGAATTCCCACCGGTGCACCTGGATGATCGCCGGCTCTCCATCGCAGGTGACGTCCTCACCGAGCACGCGGCCATCGTCGAGGGTAAGGGCGTCGTCGGAGATCTCCGCGCGCATGGCCACCATGAAGTCCTCCAGGGTGGCATTCTCGCTGGAGGCGGCCTCGAAGTACGGGTGGATGTGCATGATGGCGTCGTTGTGGGAATGGATGCCGAGCCCGTCGTCGGTACTGGTGAAGTGCGGCAGGAACGCACCCTCGGTGCCCTCGGCGCAGTCCCACAGGGCATAGGGCGAGTGCCAGTGATCATCGTTCTGCACGGGACGGGCCTGCACGTCGCGGGTGGTGTAGGCGAACGCCACAAGTGCCGTACCCGCGGCGATGATGAGCACCACCAGGGCAGGGAAGCTCGGCCGCAGGATGCGGCTCAGCCTGCTGCCACC
>CAXXMX010000006.1:0-64101 GCA_963668565.2 Acidimicrobiales bacterium | reverse complement strand
TCGGCGGGGTCGGCGAGCCGTCCGGAGCCGGCGGCGGCGGCGGCGGGGGTTGGGCCGAAGGTTGGGGCGACACCTCCGAGGAGGGCGCGGCCCCAAGCGCGTCCCCGGCGGGCGGCTCACCGGAGCCCTCAGCAACCCCCGGCGAACCGTCGGGGGCCGGGGCAGGAGCGGGGGTACCCGATTCCGCGAGCGGTTCGGAAGACTCCTCCGTCTCCGACCCGCAGGCGGCACCCAGCAACACGGCCACCGCGATAGCGACGAGAGCCCCGATGGTCGGGGGTCGCCGGCGCTCAGCGGTCGCCGGAGCGCGCACGGTCATCCCTGCCATCCACAATCGAGAAATGCAGTCGCCCGGAACAGGCACAAAATGTTATGACCGATCTTCCCCACCGACGAATCGCCGCCCACTGGCGAGCCGCGGGCTCAGCGTGCGACCAGCGCGTCCAGACCGAAGGCCCGAACGGCGTTGGCGGTCGTCATCGCCGCCACGTCCTCCGGTGCGATACCCCGAGCCTGCGCCAGCGCCGCACCAACCAGCGGCACGTACGCCGGGCTGTTGGGTCGGCCGCGCAGGGGCACCGGGGCCAGGAAGGGCGCGTCGGTCTCCACCAGCACCCGGTCGGCGGGGCAGCGGGCCGCCGCCTCGCGCACCTCGGGCGCCTTCGGGAACGACACGATGCCGCTGAACGAGATGTAGGCCCCGATCTCCAGTGCGCGCTCCGCCTCCGGCACCCCCCCGGTGAAGCAGTGCAGGACCGTGCGCTCCGGCACACCCTCGGCGGCCAGGATGGCGAATGTGTCGTCCCCACGCCGAGCGGCTGTGCACGACGAGCGTGAGCCCCGCTTCGTGCGCAAGGGCGATCTGGCTGGCGAAGACCCGCCGCTGATCGGGTCGGGGCGAGTGGTCGTAGTGGTAGTCCAGGCCACACTCCCCGACGGCCACGACATCCTCGAGTTCCAGCAGGTCGGCGAGCCCGTCGGTGCCGCCTCTCGCCTCGTGGGGATGCACCCCGACGGAGGCCCGGACTTCGGGGTGGCGCGCTGCAACCGCGAGCGCCTCGCGGGAATCGGCCACGTCGGTGCCGATGGCAACCAATGCCGCCACGCCCGCGTCCCGGGCCGCGGCCACCTCGGTGTCGCACGACTCGAGCTTCAGGTGGCAGTGCGTGTCGATCCACGTGCCGCCGGGAGCGCCGGCGGCGCCGACCTCACCCACGACCGCTTCTCAGTCGACCGACAGGCGCGGGAAGAGCGGATCGCCGACCTCGACGGTCAGGCCGCCGGGATACTGCCCCCAATGCACCGCCTCGGGCAGGCGCGCGTCCGCTGGGTCGCCGTCGAGGCCGATTCGCCGCCACACCTCGGCGCACGACCGCGGCATCGCCGGATGCGCCAGGACGGCCAGAATCCGCAGAGCCTCCAGCGCGTCGCCCAGCACGGCGTCCAATTCGGGCCCGGGGTCCAGCTTCCACGGCTGGTGGGCCTGCAGATACTCGTTGGTCTCCCGGACAATGCGCCAGGTCTCCTCCAGGGCCACCGACGGTTGCACCCTGTCCCACGCTGCGGCAGTGGCCTCGTAGGCCTGCGCCGCGACGGCCCCCAACGGGCTGCCGGGTGCCGGCCGGCTGCCGACCGACCCGCAGGAGCGAGCCACGATCGTTGTGACGCGCTGCAGCAGATTGCCGAGCCCGTTGGCCAGGTCGCTGTTGCAGCGCTGGACCAGCGCCTCGTAGCTGAAGTCGCTGTCGGGGCCGAAGGGGTTGTCCCGCAGCACCGAGTAGCGCAGACCGTCCACCCCGAGGCTGGCGGCCAGGTCGGCGGGGGCGATCTGGACCACGCTGGTCTTTGCCATCTTGGTGCCGCTCACGAGCAGCCAGCCGTGCACGTGGAACCGCGGGAGGGGCTCCACCCCCGCCGCCATCAGCATGGCCGGCCAATACACGCAGTGGAAGCGAATGATGTCCTTCCCGAGCAAGTGACGCACCGCCGGCCACCAGGTGGCGAAGCGCTCGTCGTCGGTGCCGTAGCCGGCCGCGGTGGCGTAGTTGGTGAGGGCGTCGTACCACACGTAGAAGACGTGTTTGCGGTCCCACGGCACGGGGATACCCCACTGGAGAGAGGTGCGGGTGATCGAGAGATCCTCGAGGCCGCCCCGCACGAGCGCGCGGGGCCTCGTTGCGGTAGCGCTTGGGAGTGTTGTTGTCGGGTACGGCCTCGAACCACTCCAGCAGCCGGTCCCGGAACGCCGACAGCCGGAAGAAGTAGTTGTCCTCCGACATCTGCTCGACAGGAAACTCGTGGATCGGGCAGTCGCCGTCGATCAGGTCGGCCTCGGCGTAGTACGCCTCGCAGGACACGCAGTACGCGCCCTGGTAGGTGTCCTTGTAGACGTAGCCGTTCTCATAGCAGCGTTCCAGCAGGGTCTGCACCGCCGTGTGATGGCGCGGCTCGGTGGTGCGGATGAAGTCGTCGTAGGCGATGTCGAGCAGGTCCCACGCCTCGCGGAAGCGCCTGCTGGTGCGGTCGGCCTGCTCCTGAGGGGTGAGGCCGTTCTGCTCGGCGGCGCGCTGCACCTTGAGGCCGTGCTCGTCGGTTCCGGTCAGGTAGAACACCTCGTCACCGTGCAACCGCCGCCAGCGGCACAGGGCGTCACCGCTCAGCGTCGTGTAGGCGTGGCCCATGTGCGGCACGTCGTTGACGTAATAGATGGGGGTTGTTGCGAAGAACCGAGCCACGCCGTCACGATATCGGCGCCCGCCTCCTGGACTGCCGCAGAAGATCGGGCGTGGATTCGTCGCCGGTCGCACAGTGGTCCGACCGGCGCTGCCGGTGGCGCTCCGGGTGCCTGGGAATGGCCACCTACGGCGCCCCCGGCATCACCGCCCTGCCGTTTCCTGAGGTCCCGTAGGTCCCGACGTGCGGGCACGTTCCAGTCCGTGGACTACTTCGTAAACGCGACGACGACTGACGCCCAAGGCGCCGGCAACGGTCAACGTGAGATCGCGGACGGACGCCTCCAGAGCTACCGCGCGTTCGGCTTCGAATGCCGCGGCGATGTCGTCGTCGGTGGGTGTGGCGGGCGGTGGTGCGCCCTCGATCACAAGGACCAGTTCTCCCCGAAGCCCCGCGGCGGCCCAGCCGGCCAGTTCGTCGAGCGTGCCCCGCCAGATCTCCTCGTACAGCTTGGTGAGTTCGCGTGCCGCCACGGCGCGCCGCTGCGGGCCGAACGCCTTCGCCAGGTCAACCGCGGTGCGCTCGCAACGGTGCGGGGCTTCGAGCAGCACCACAGCCCGCTCCGAGTTGGCCAACTCCGCCAGGCGGGCCGTACGGGCAGCGCCTCGGCGGGGCAGGAAACCCTCGTAGACGAACCTCCCCGACGCCAGACCGCTGACCGCGACCGCTGCCAGGGGCGCGGAGGGTCCCGGCACGATGGTCACGGTGCAGCCGGCATCCGCCGCGGCCTGCACGAGCCGCTCGCCGGGGTCGGCGACGGCCGGCGTGCCGGCGTCGGTCACGTAGATCACCCGCTCACCCGACCGGATGCGCGCCATGAGCGACCGCGCCGCCTCCGCCTCGGTGTGCTCGTTGACGACCAGCAGTTCCTTCCCCGAGATCCCGGCGAG
This sequence comes from Acidimicrobiales bacterium, assembly GCA_963668565.2. GTDB lineage: Bacteria > Actinomycetota > Acidimicrobiia > Acidimicrobiales > CATQHL01 > VXNF01. The sequence goes on along the minus strand of CAXXMX010000006.1, from coordinate 60,478 downwards.
CGCCAGCAGGCGCCCTGTTCGCCGGGTGTCCTCACAGGCGATCACGTCGGCGGCCGCCAGTTCCTCCACCGCCCGCGGGGCCAGGTCGCCCATGTTGCCGATCGGCGTTGCCACCAGCACCAGTGCAGGATCACCAGGCACGGCGCCTACTCCTGCGCCTCGAGAATCGTGCCCACGGTGACCCCCCAGCGCCGTAGGGATCCCGCCTCGGCCTCCACCACGCTGCGGGCCCGCAGGCGCGGCCATCCCAACCGCCATGGTCTCATCGTGACGATCTCCAGCACCTTCCCCTCGGCGTCGCAGTAGGCCACATCGATGGTGAACCGCATCCCCAGAGTGTGTACCGCCCGGGTCCGCGACAACCACAGCGCCCCCTCAATGTGGTCGCGGGCCAACAGCCCTCGGGCGCGTTTGCGGGGACTGCTCGCCACTTCAAGGCTCGCAAAGACCCTGTCCCCTGCCACGAGCCACGGCATCTTCCCAGTCTGCCCGGCGCGGCCCCCGCCGCGGTTGCGCCGCGATCTGGAGACCGACGGCGGAGGTCCAAGTCGGAGCCGTGTCATAGCCAGGTGGTAGAACTACACGCATGGAATCAACGGAAGCCGGCCCGGGCGCGAACCCCGGTCCAACCCTCCCCGCCACTGCTGGCATGGACGCGCAGGCCCACACGCGCCCCGCCTCCGGCGAGACGAACACCGTGGTGCACATCCCGGTGCGCCCCAAGCACCTCTCCCCCACCAGCGCCTCCATGTTCCGGCAATGCCCCCGGCGCTGGAAGTTCCGCTACGTCGACAGACTGCCCGATCCGCCCGGCGAGGCGGCACTGGCCGGCACCTTCGCCCACCGCGTTCTCGAGGAGTTGCTGGGTCTCGAGCCTCAGGAGCGAACGATGGACCGCGCCCGGGCGTGCGCGAAGGAAGTTTGGTCGGACATGGCGGTCGACGAGGACTTCAACGCTCTCGCACTGGACACCGACGGCATCCGGAACTTCAAATGGACGGCCTGGCGGGCCATCGAAGGGCTGTGGGACCTCGAGGATCCCAAGACGGTGGAGGTCGTCGACACCGAGACGGAGGTGTCCGTCGAAATCGGCGGCGTGCCGTTCATCGGGTACATCGATCGTGTCGAGGCCGGTTCCGACGGACTCGTCATCAGCGACTACAAGTCGGGACGGGCACCGGGCCGGAGGTTCTTCAAGGACCGGCTCGAGCAGGTTCTCCTGTACGCCGCCGCACTCGCCGAGATGCAGGGCACGCTCCCGGCGCGGGCCCGCCTCATGTATCTCGGCCAGAGGATCGACGAGACCCAGGTCACCGCTGAGAACATCCGGGACGTCACCCAGCGGCTTGCCGACACGTGGGAGGAGTTGCTCCAGCGTTCGGACACGGGCGAGTTCCCGCCGGAGACCGGTCCGCTGTGCGGCTGGTGCGCCTTCGTCCGGCACTGCCCGGAGGGTCTTGCCGAAGTCGAGCGCCGCCATCTCGCCGGCTCCCTCCGGCCCGACGCCCCCGCCCTTGCCGAGGCCGTCTGAGACGCTATCCGAGAGGAAGTAGTTGCATCGTGGCGCGCCAGACCGAGGGCTCCATCAACCACGATCTCGCGGCCGCCCTGCGCCGACTGCATCCGGCTTGGAACGACCAGACCGTTCACGCCGAGAGCACCGACATTCTCACGGAGAGTGCCGGTCGAAAGCCCGACATCCTCATCACCAACAGCGCGCGCTCGGGCGGGGTCATCATCGAGACGGAGGTGTCTCCGGCGCGGACGGTCGAAGCCGACGCGAGGGCCCGCCTCGGTGGAACGTTCTCGGCGGACGGATCGCCCGTCGAACAGGTCGTGGCCGTCAAGATTCCTGCCGAAGCCCGCACACCTGGAACACGACTCGACGCGCTGAGGTACTCCTACAAGGTCTGCACCAACGGCACCGCGGCGCTGTCGTGGTTCCCTACGCACGGTTGGATCGAGGGCACGCTGGCCGATCTCGCCGGTTTCGTCGAGACGGTCGCCGTGTCGCCCCGGCAACTGGCAGAAGGCGTCAACGTCCTCGAGTCCGGCGTGCGGCAGGCGGCCAACATCATCAGACGCGGCATGGAGCAGACGTATCCGGCAGGACTCGATCAGATAGCAGCCATCCTTCACCAGAGAGACGGCGAGCAAACAACCAGGATGGCCGCCGCAATCGTCGCAAACGCACTCACGGTGCACTCCGCTATCGCCGCCGTCAACCGGGATATCCGCGCTCCGACCGACCCATCGATGCGGGGTTACGGCAACGTCCTCCTGCAGTCCGAAGTTCTGGCAACTTGGCGCGCCATCCTCGACGTCAACTACTGGCCAATCTTCCACGTCGCTCGGCGGATCCTCAGCGCACTCGACGAGGCCGTAGCCGGTCAGGCCCTCACTCGACTCAGTGACGTGGCGAGCAAGCTCCGAGGACTCGGAGCGACAACGGTCGGCGACATGGCCGGACAGATGTTCGGGCAACTCATCGCCGACAGGAAGTTCCTTGCCACGTTCTACACGCGACCGTCCTCCGCGACGCTGCTAGCCGAACTTGCGGTGGCGCGTCTCGAGACGGATTGGCGCAACAGCGATGCGGTCGGCGAACTACGAGTCGCCGATCTTGCCTGTGGCACGGGAGCGCTGCTATCCGCTGTCTATCGCCGCATCGTCTCCCGCCTACGGAGAGGCGGATTGGACGACAAGGACATTCACGCCCGCTTCATGGAGCGAGTCATCATCGGCTGCGACATCATGCCTGCCGCGACACATCTGACCGCTGCCCAGTTGATGGCCGCGCACCCGACGGTGACGTTCGGCAACACTCGCATCCACACCATGCCCTACGGCGAGCACGACCCCGGCAGCGGGACGCGAACCTTCATCGGCTCGCTGGAATTGCTTGACGACGCCGAAGCATGGAGTCTGCTGGGCACAGGTGCGACGACTGTGACCGGGACGAGCGAAATTGGCGACGCGGGCGAGCGCCGAATCGATTTGCCCAACCGGAGCGTCGACTTGGTGATCATGAACCCGCCGTTCACGCGACCCACGAATCACGAGATCTCTGATGTGCCCGTGCCGTCCTTCGCCGGCTTCGAGACGTCCGAGATGGAACAGAAGCAGATGTCCAAGCGGCTCGGATCGCTGCGGCGGAAGCTGGAGCACGAGCCAGCGGGCCACGGCAACGCCGGCCTCGCCTCCAACTTCTTCGATTTGGCCCATGACAAGGTCAAGCCTGGCGGAACGGTTGCTTTCGTACTCCCATCGACGATCTCGGCGGGCGACGCCTGGGCCCCCTCGCGGCAGTTGCTCAAGAAGTACTACCGCGACATCGCGATTGTGACCATCGCCGCGGCCGGCTCGAACAGCAGGGCATTCTCGGCTGACACCGGTATGGCCGAAGCGCTCGTTGTCGCGGATCGGCGATCCGACGACACCGCAAAATCAACGGAGCCGCCCAAGGTGCTCTGGGTCAATCTGTCGCGGCGTCCCGAGGGAATCCCCGAAGCCGTGGAAATCGCCCGTGCTGTCGAAGCTATCGATGAGGACAGACCGGCCGGCCGGCTCCGGATCGGCGATGACAATGTCGGATGCTTCGTGCGAGCGGGAATCGACAACAGTGGCTGCGCGCAAGTCATCGAGACTGACGTCATCGAGGCTGCACTGGCGTTGGGACGCGGGCAAGTTCGCCTGGCTGGTCTTGCAGAGATTCCGATCGCGATCGCGACGCTGGCTCAGCTCGGTTGTCCGGGCCCCTATCATCTCGATGTTCGGAGCGGTGGCACCACCGCACGCGGGCCGTTTGAGATCGAGACCCTCACGCCGGGCAGGACCGGCTCCTACCCCGTATTGTGGCGACACGAAGCCGGGCGAGAACGCCGGTTGGTGGTAGAGCCGGATTCTCAGGGGCGCATCCTTCCTGGGAAGCGCGACCAGGCGATCGGAATCTGGGACACGAGAACACGCCTGCACCTGAGCAGCGACTTCCGGCTGAACTCGCAAAGTCTCGCGGCGTGCCTAACGCGCAAGCCAGCCATTGGTGGACGGGCATGGCCGTCATTCCTCCTCGACGAACGAGCCTATGAGAAGGCAGTCGTGCTCTGGTGCGCTACCACTCTGGGACTAGTCGGGCATTGGTGGATCGGCTCCCGTCAGCAGCAGGGGAGGTCGATTCTCTCGGTCGGCAGGCTCGGGCACCTCCCCGCGCTCGACTGTCGCGATCTCAGCAGCGAGCAACTCGGTGCGCTTGACTCGATCTTCGATCGTTTTGCAGATAGCGACCTGCTCCCCGCCAACGAGGCCTACCGCGACCCTGTACGCGCCGAACTTGATGAGGCTGTGCTTTGCGGGGCACTTGGACTGCCCAAGGAGATCGTTGACCCGCTGAGCGTCCTCCGCGAGCAGTGGTGCTCCGAGCCCACGGTGCACGGGGGCAAGGGAACGGCTCCGTCGGCAAGCAGCTGAGCAACCAGCCCGTCAGGCCTCGCCCAGCAGGTCAACTATCTCCGACGGGGTGCTTACCTGCCATCCGGTCCTCGGACCTTCCTCGTAGTCCGAGCAACCGCCGGTCCAAGACCTGTCCGGATAGATGTCGACGAGCGTGTAACGCTCGTCGAGACAGGGCCCCTCCGCGGTCACGACCCAGATGCACTGGTTGTCGCCTGACCAGACCACCTCGCAACCGTGCAGGGGATGTTCCGGATCGGCGAAGCGTCCGGCGATCTCCGCGGTGATACCAGCGGCCGCCGTCTCGATGTCGATCGTGACCCGGCTCGTCAGCCGGATCGATTCCTCGCGTGGTGCCATGGCTTCCATGCGCGCTTCCTCCTGTATGCGGACTCGCAGTGCAGGGGGAAGCGAAGGGTGACCACCGCCAAGAAGGCGAACAGGGAACGACTGACGCGGTTCGGACGACCACTAGCCGCCACAGCCCAGGCCGAATTCGTTCCGCTTGGAATCCTAGGAGTCCGCCCGGGGCCTTCCACGAGGGCATACTCAGCGTCTGTGGAGCAACTGCAGTGTCCGCACCGGCTTCGAGCGCCAGCTCCGTGGACGCGCCGCCGCGTCACTCGCTTCTTCTCTTCGGGTGAGGGGTTCCGCTGTGCCTGAACTGCCCGAGGTCGAGACGATCCGTCGCCAGTTGGAGACGCGACTGGTCGGGCGCCGCATCACCGAGGCCTCCAGCCACCCGTCGGAGAAGTTCCTGCCCGCGCGGGATGCCGCCGGTGCATCGGTCGGGAACGTATCTCGCCGAGGCAAGTATCTGATCGTCGCCTTGAGCGGCGAGCAGGAGATGGTGGTGCACCTCGGTATGACCGGTCGGCTGCAGTTCGCCGCCGGTGCTCCGCCCAGCGACGGCTACGTGAGGGCGTGGTGGAGCCTCGACGACGGTGCCATCCTGGAGTTGCACGACGTGCGCCGATTCGGGAGGGTGCGGCTGGTGCCCGCCGGCTGCTACGGCACCATCCCGACTCTGGCTCAACTGGGGCCCGAGCCGCTGAGCGACGAGTTCACCGCGGGTGGGCTGTGGGGGGCGCTGCGACAGAGCCGGCGGCGGGTCAAGACGCAATTGCTCAGCCAGCGCCCGGTGGCGGGGCTGGGCAATATCTACGCCGACGAGGCGCTGTGGCGGGCCGGCATCAACCCCGCCAAGCGCCGGATCACCCGCTCCGAGGCCGCCGCCCTGCACACGGCGATCCCCGAGGTGTTGCGGCAGGCCGTCGCCCACCGGGGCACCACGTTCCGTGACTACCGCACCCTGCTGGGGCCGGCAGGCGACAACTTCGCCCACCTGGACTGCTACGGGCGCAGCGGCGAACCCTGCCGCCGCTGCGGTGCCAAGTTGTGCAGTCGCGTGCTCGACGCCCGAAACACCACGTACTGCCCCACCTGCCAGCGCTGAGGGGCCCGGTCGCCGGCCGCCTCGGCTCCGCGGGACGGTGGGGAGTAGCGTTTGCGTCGGCGGGTACCCCCGTCGCGACGAGACACGAGACTTCTCCCATGACGTATCGCCTGACGCAGTACAGCCACGGCGCGGGTTGAGCCGGCAAGCTCGGTCCCGACGACCTGACGCAGGTTCTGCGCTCGCTCAAGCATCAGACACACCCCGATCTGCTGGTCGGCACCGGCGACGACGCCGCGGTTTGGCGCCGACCGGACGGTCGCGCCCTCGTGTCGACGGTCGACTTCTTCCCGCCGGTCACCGACGACGCTCACACCTGGGGGCGCATCGCCGCCGCCAATGCCGCCAGCGACGTCTACGCCATGGGCGGGCGACCCCTGTTCGCCCTCAACGTGGTCGTCTGGCCACGCGAACACCTCCCTCTCGACCTGCTCACCGAAGTGCTGCGCGGCGGCTCCCGCACCGCCGCCGAGGGCGGCTGGCACGTTGTCGGTGGCCATACCACCGACGGACCCGAGCCGGTCTACGGCCAAGCGGTCACCGGCGAGGTGGATCCCCACCGGCTGCTGCGCTCGGGCGGCGCCGAGCCAGGTCAACTCCTGGTGCTCACCAAGCCGCTGGGCACCGGCATCGTCACCACAGCGCACAAGCGCCTGCCGCCGGGCGACGCCGGCCTCCCGGCGGGCGCCCTCGAGGCGGCGGTGGCGCAAATGTGCCGGCTCAACGACTCGGCGTCCGAGTTGGCACTGGAGGCGGGAGTCACGGGCGCGACCGACGTCACCGGCTTCGGCCTCCTTGGCCACCTGCACGAGATGTGCGCGGCCAGCGACCTCGGAGCGCGCCTCGACGCTGCCGCGGTGCCATTGTTGCCCGAGGTGAAGACCCTCGCCGCCGCCGGTCACGTCCCCGGCGGCACAGGTCGCAACATCGCGGCCGTGCGAGCGCACCTCCGCTTCGAGCCCGCCGACCCCGACGCCGGTGCCCTGCTGCTGAACATCCTGGCCGACCCGCAAACCTCCGGCGGGTTGCTCGTGGCGTGCCCCCCTGACGCCGCCGAAGGCCTCGTGGGTGCCCTGGCTGCGGCAGGCCACACGTCCGCCATCATCGGAGAGATCACCGGCTCGGTCCCGACCGGGGAGATCGAGTTGGTCCAGGGCATGTGAGACGCGCCGTCCAGGAGAACCGCGCTCCGCCGCGTGCGGCGGAGACCCTTCGCCACCGCATCGCCGCCGTGCGCCTTGTCGCCGCCACGGCTGCCCTCGTGGTGGCGCTGTCGGTGGCCTCGCTTCTTGTGGCGCAGGACTACCTCATCGCGCCGGGAGCACGAATCGTGATCGTCGCGTTCGTCGTCGGTGCCATCCCCTTCTCGAACCTGCTGGCCCAGTCGGTCGTGGCGACCGACCTGCGCTCCGTCGGCAGCGGCACCGTGTCCGGTACGGCCCTGTACAGGGTCGCCGGCTTCGCGCCACTCGCCTTCGGGGGAATCATGGACGTTGCCAAGGCAACACCGGGTGTGCTGGCCGCGGGTTCGGCCCCCGTCGTCGGTGCCCTCGCCGCCGGTGCCGCCGTCGCCGGGCACAACTGGTCACCCTTCCTCCGGGGGGCCGGGGGCCGCGGCGTCTCGCCCGCCATGGGTGCACTGGCCGTGATCTTCTGGCCGGGCGCAGTGTTGCTGCTCGCGGGACTGGCGGTCGGCCGGGTGCTGCGCCAGACGGCATTGGTGTCGTTCCTGTCAATGCTGGCGCTGCCGTTCCTGGCGCTGTCGTGGGGCGGGCGCGATGGCGCACTCGCGGGCTCGCTCGTGGTCGCACCGATGCTGCTCAAGCGCCTGACCGGCAACAATTCCGTGCCACCCGCCGGCCGTCGGGCTCGAGTCCTCCTCCAACGCCTGCTCTGCGACAACGACGGTGCGCCATGAGTTCTCTGCGCCGCGTCCTGAGCGGCAACGACTTCCGCCGCCTGCTCATCGGGCAGGGCATCTCGGGCCTGGGCGACTGGATGGCCACGTTCGCGCTCATGGCCCTGGCGTGGGAGGTCACCTCCTCCACGAGCGCCGTGGGCGGGATCCTGACATTGCGCCTACTGCCGGCGGCTCTGGGCGGGACCGTGGCCGCCAGAGTGTCGCTGCGCTGGGACCGTCGCCGCACCATGCTGGCGACCGACCTGCTGCGCATGGGGATCGTGGCGATCATTCCCCTCATCGCCCGGCTCTGGTGGATCTACCTGTGGGCGTTCGTCCTGGAGGCGGCCAGCGTCATCTTCCTATCCGCACGCGACGCCTCCGTTCCGGACCTCGCCCGCTCAAACGACCTGCCCACGGCCAACAGCCTGATGCTGGGCTCGTCGTTCGGCAGCATCCCCATCGGCGCGGGCGCATTCGCCGTCCTGACCCTGCTGCCGTTCGCCGACAAGGGCTGGTTGGCGTCGCGCCCGCACGCCACCGTGTTCTGGATCGACGCCGTGACCTACCTGGCCTCGGCTGTACTCATCGCCCGGATGGCGCCTCTGAAGCAACCGACCGGCGTCTTGGTCGCGGGCACCAGCGCGGGACGCCTGCGAGATGCCGCGCACATTCCCCTCGTCCGGTCGGTGATGCCCGCGGCCGCTGCGGTGGCGCTCGGGCTGGGCGCGCTGTTCTCCCTGGGCCTGAGCCTGGTACTCGTGGAGTTGGCGGCCTCGAACCTGGAATTCGGAGTGCTGATCGCCATCTTCGGCGTGGGGGCGGGAGCGGGCCTGATCATCGCCACCCAACTCACGCTCCCGCTGATGGTGATGACCCGCTACGGCACCCTGACCATGGGCGCCCTGGTGGCCGGCATGAGCCTCAGCCCCGTCCTCTGGCTGACCTACCTGGGGGCGTTCGGCTTCGGCCTGGCGGCGACGGTGGCGCTGACGTCGGGCATGACGGCCCTGCAGTCCGGCACCACCGAGGTACAACGCGGCTTGGCCTTCGCCGCCTTCCACATGGTCATCCGGATGGCATTGGGGCTCGCCGCCGTGGTGGCCGGTGCGATCCGCGACGCCCTCGACGAGGTGACGATCTTCAACGTTTGGACGCTCAGCGGGACCCGGCTCATACTCCTGGCGTCGGGAATCCTCGTCATGGGCAGCGCCACCGCGGTTCGGGCCGGCTCGAGCGCCGATCAGCTCGACTCGCGGGAGCCATGACCGTCGCGATGGCGATTGCAAGCAGCGTCGCCCTGACAGTCACTTCCATCGAGGCGGCCCCGTGACCGTTGCGATCGTGACCGACAGTGCCGCAGCACTCCCGAAGGCGTTGCAGCGCGACTTCGACGTCACCGTCGTCCCGATCCTCCTCACCATCGACGGCGAGGAGGTCGCCGACGACGCCCTGACACCCAGCGACCTCCTCTCGGCAGGAACGCTGAGCACTGCCGCACCGGGACCGGGCGCGTTCGCGCGAGCCGTGCGCGAGCGCCAGAATCCCGACGGCGTGCTTGTGCTCACCCTGTCGGCCAGGCTGTCGAGCTGCCACCAGGCGGCCGTGCTGGGAGCGCGGGAGGCCGGAGGGCGCACGATCGTGGTGGACACCGCCAACGCCGCCGGCGGGCAGGCCCTCGCCGTCCACGCCGCTGCCGTCGCCGCCCGTGGCGGAGCGGACCTCGAGCAGGCCGCGATGGTGGCCCGCCGCGTTGCCGCCCGCGTGCACCTGATGGGGGTGCTCGGTGGCCTCGATCAGCTCGTGCGCAGCGGTCGGATCCCGGCGATGGCGGGCCGGGCGGGTGACCGTCTCGGCGTCCGGCCGCTGTTCGACGTGCACGACGGGCGGATTCGCCGCCTGCTACCGAGTCGCAGCACGGCGAGCGCCCACCGCCGGATCCTGGAGCAGATGCACCAGAGCCGCCCGGCGGAGGTCCGTGCCCTACACGTCGCCGCCGTCCACGCCGGTGCCGCCGACGATGCCCGATCGCTCCTCGCTGCGGTCACAGCGGAGATCGCCCCGGCCACGGCGTTCATCGGAGGCTTCGGCGGGGCGCTCGTGGCCACCGCCGGCGTCGGCGTCTCGGGCCTCGCCTGGTGGTGGGAGTCGCCGGAGAACGGGCCCCGGTAGCAGCGACAACCCTGCCGGCACGTGCTGATCGCAACCGAACCCCGAGGCGCCGCGCCCGGGGCGGGCGAGATGGGATTCAACCCGTGTGCACGCCAGGCGTTGATGCCACGGGTGATTCGTGGGCGCAGTGGCCGTCGGTGGTGACGGTCAGGATCTCCACGCCGTCGGAGGTCACCAAAAGCGTGTGCTCGAACTGCGCTGAGCGGGAGCGATCAGCGGTCACCGCCGTCCAGCCGTCATTCCACAGGTCCACCTGCGGGCTCCCGAGCGTCAACATGGGCTCGATCGTGAAGGTCATGCCCTCGCCCAGCGGTGACGAGTTCCGCGGATCGTGGTAGTGCGGGATCTGCAGGTTCCCGTGGAAGTCCGGTCCCACGCCATGGCCGACGAACTCGCGCACCACGCCGAGGCGCCCCGGGCGCGCCACACCCTCGATGGCCCTGCCGATGGCACTCACCGGCACGCTGGGGGCCACGACCTCGATGGCGGCTTGGAGGGCTCGGAGGGTGCCGCTAACGAGTCGCCGGCTCTCGGCATCCACCTCGCCCACGAAGAACATGGCGGATGTGTCGCCGTGCACGCCGTCGAGGTACACGGTCACATCGACGTTCACGATGTCACCGGCGGCCAGCGGGCGGCTGTCGGGGATCCCGTGGCAGATGACCTCGTTCACCGACGTGCAGACGGACTTCGGGAAGGTGCGGTAGCCGAGGGGGCTGGGGTAGGCGCCCCGGTCGAGCACCTCGGCGTGGACAACCGCGTCGATGGCGTCAGAGGTAACGCCTGGCGCCACGTGCCCGCCGGCGATGATCAGCACCTCTGCAGCAGCCGCCCCCGCCCGGCGCATAGCGTCAATCTCCGCCGGCGAGCGCACCGGAGCCATGCGCGACGGCCCGGGTTCGCCGCGGGTGTTGCGGACGTACGGCGGGCGGGCGATCCGGCGGGGCACCGGACGCGGCGGACCCACGATGCCCGGCTGCACCGACGCTGCACGCGACTGAGGTCGCCGCTTGCGCTTCGCCACTCCCCTACACCGCCGCGGTCGGCTGCACCGCTGCCGCCTCGCCCTAACCGGCGGCCGGATCGGGGATCGCCACCGGATCGTCGGTACCCCGGACCGGCGTGGGCCAGACCGGCGAGCGCTTCTGCAGGAAGGCCTCGATGCCTTCCTGTGCATCGTCCATGGCGGCGTTGGCGGCCATCACTTTCCGGGTGTAGCCGTACGCCTCGGGCTCGGCGCGGTCGAGTTGGTCATAGAAGGCGCGCTTGCCGATCGCCAGGACACCGGGGCTGTAGCGGCCGATCCGCCCAACGAGGTCGGAGACCGCTTCCCGGAGTTCGCCGGCCGGCACGACCTTGTTCACCAGACCCCAATCGGCGGCGGTCGCGGCGTCGATGGGATCGCCCGTGAGCAGCATCTCCATCGCTCGCTTCCGGCCGATCGCACGGGACAGCGGCACCATCGGCACCGAGCAGAACAGGCCGATGCGTACCCCGGGTGTGGCGAAGCGGCTGTGCTCGGTCGCCACGACGAGATCGCAGGCAGCCACGACCTGGCACCCTGCAGCCGTGGCGATCCCGTCGACGGCGGCTACGACCGGCTGCGGCACGTCACGGATCGCCGCCATCAGCTCGCAGCAGACGTCGAACAACTCGTCGTAGAAGTCGTCGGGACGGTCCACCATCTCGGCCAGATCGTGGCCGGCACTGAAGGCGGGTGGCGTGCCGGCAATGACGATGACGCGCACGGAAGGATCGTCGCCGAGTCCACCGATGCACGCAATGAGGTCGCGCATGACCGCCAGGCTGAGAGGGTTGCGACGTGCCGGATTGTCCAGTACGACCTCACCGATGTGGCCGTCACGACTCACCCGCACGTGACCTGAGGCGAGCGAACCGTTGCCGTCAATCATGCGGCCAGCCTAATGGTGCACCGGATAGGCCGCCCCCAACACGATCCCCTGTGCTACGGATGGGGCGTGTGCCCTCCTCGACCCCACTCACCGGCGCGGCTGAGCCATGGCTGCTGAGGTAGGAACAAAGGCGGTCGTCGCCGCGCTGCTGGCCAACACGGGTATCGCCGCGGCCAAGTTCGTGGGGTTCGTCTTGACGCGCTCGTCCTCCATGCTGGCCGAGGCGATCCACTCCGTTGCCGACGCCGGCAACCAGGCGCTGCTGCTGCTCGGCGTGCGGCGAGCCACCAAGCGGCCGTCGGCGGAGCATCCGTTCGGCTACGGGCGTGAGCGCTACTTCTGGTCGTTCATCGTGGCCCTTGTGATCTTCACCCTCGGCGCCGGCTTCGCCATCTACGAGGGCATCGACAAGGTGCGCCACCACCACGAGATCAAGGGACTGTGGTGGGCCGTCGGCATCCTCGGTGTGGCGATCGTTCTGGAGAGCCTGTCGTTCCGCACCGCCCTACGCGAGGCACGGCCGCTGCGCGGCGAGAAGAACTGGTGGCAATTCATCCGCCGCAGCCGGAGCCCTGAACTCCCCGTTGTTCTGCTGGAGGACTTCGGGGCCCTGGCCGGCCTCGCGCTGGCGCTCGCTGCGGTCGTGCTGGCGCACGTCACCGGCAACGCCGTCTGGGACGGGATCGGCACGCTGTGTATCGGGGTGCTGCTGGGAACGATCGCCGTCCTGCTGGCCATCGAGTTGCAGAGCCTCCTGATCGGCGAGGGGGCACTTCCCGAACACCGCCGGCAACTCCTCGAGGCGGCGTCGGCCACACCGGGGGTGCGCAGGGTCATTCACCTGCGCACTCAGCACCTCGGCCCGGAGGAACTCCTGGTATGTCTCAAGGCCGAATTCGACGCCGAACTCGACATGCCGGGGCTGGCGAGTGCCATCGATGCGACCGAGGCTCGCCTCCGGACGGCTGTGCCATCGCCCAGGTGATCTACATCGAACCCGACCTGCTGCGGGAAGAAGGCTCTCCATAATCTTTTCATGACTCTGATGCTTTTCTAATACTCTTAGGTAGTCTCTATGCCATGAGACCACATGGAAGATGCCTGAAGTCCGGCAGGCACATTGACAGGAGTCTCGGGGTGGCCTTGCGGCGTGCCGCGATCGGGTTGTTGGTGGTGATCCTGGCCGCCGGCTGCGTCCGAGCCGGAGGGGGGGATCCACTCGAGGAAGGGCGACGGTTCGGCGAACTGGTTCCTGCCAACTCACCGGCCGGCGATCCGACGCAGGAGTCGGCATCCGAACCGCACCGGATCCCCGCCGTCTCGGCCGTACCACCCGGCGACGCTCCAGGAACACCCGGACTGTCCGAGGCTTCCCCAACCGCCCCCGGGACCGGCGACCTCACAGACAGGGATTCGGATGCACGTCCGGTCGACCCTGCGCCGCCAGCGGTCGCAGCGCCGGACGCTACGGACGCGAGCGGTACCGATGCGCCGGGCGCGCAGATCGCTCTGAGTTCCTCCCTCGACGGTGAGGAGCCACCGCCCGAACTGGCCACGGAGATCCTGGGCGCCTACGCCTCGTTCTGGGACAGCTACTGGGACGCCGCCAGTCACCCGGTGGACCCGGATCATCCGGGGATCGCGCGGTACAGCACCGAGCCACTGCGCAGTAGAGCCACCGGCGTCCTGCTCGGGCGGGCGACCGGGGGAATCGCCCTGCGCCTTCCCCCCGACCACGGCGACGGGCGCATCGTCCACATCCAGGGCTGGGACGACGAGGGGGCCGAGATCCTCGACTGCTTCGTCGACACCGCCGTTCTCTACGAAGTGTCGACCGGTCGGGTCCGAAACGACGAGCAGGCGACCGTGGTGCACTTGGCGCTCATGCGCCGCGTCGCCGGCTCCTGGCGCGTCGCGGAGATCTTCGAACAGGCCATTCACACAGGAAGGACAGACGGATGCATCATGCAGGCCAACACGCGAGAGACGCTCGGCCCGATCGGGACGGCACCTCCGCCACCACTCGACGGAGACGCCGGTCGCACTGCGCGCGGGCCGCAGCCGGCCTCGTGACAACGGCCGGCCTCCTCGCCGCCGCCACGGGTGGCGTCGCCGCGCTCGACACGACCGAGCTGGAGGACTGCAGCGACGAACAGACTTTCTGCACGACGCTCACAGTTGAGCGCCCGACAACGGTGGCCCCCGCTCCCGAGAATACGGGTGTCACTCTCAACTACTGCGGACCGTTCTACCCCCAGGAGGACGGGACCTACACGGTCGACATCTGCGACTACGACGGCAACTTCATACAGACCCTCGCCCTGGCGCCGAGCAGGCCGCGGCCGCGTCCCACCCAGTCCACGGTCCTCTCCTCGGCGATGGGAGCGCTCAACCCGCCTCGACCAACCATCTACACCTCACCGAGCTACGGCAGCGGGCTGCTCGTGCAGACCCCGACGTGGCTCTGGCTGCCACCGTCGTACTGGCGCACCTACAGCACCACGATCATGGTCTGGGGCTACGTGGTCACGATCTTCGCCATACCGACAACGGTGCGCTGGAAGATGGGCAACGGCGACTCGGTCACCTGTATCGGACCGGGGACGCCGTGGTTTCCCGGCTTCATCGACGCGCTCAGCACGTGCAACTACACATACCGCCACTCCTCCGCCGGCGCCTCGGGCGACCGCTTCAGGATCACCGCGACTGTCACGTTCGTCGGAAGCTTCACGACGGTCGGTCTCGGCGGATTGCGCGGTCCGTTGGGCGCGGTCACCCGCAGTTCCTCCATCCGCGCCCCGGTGGCGGAAATCCAGGGGCTGGTGGTGTGAAGGCGCTGCCGAGGGGATCGCGGCCGTAACCCTAGGGGCGATGCGTCCGGCGACCGTGGGCGGGTGGCGCGGCGGGCCATAGGCTCGGGACGTACCCGCCCACGCGCTCCGGGAGGCTCACATGTTCACCGCCCTGCTGCTCGAGAAGACCGACGAGGGATTCAGCCACCAGATCACCGATCTCGCCGAGGATCAGCTCCCCGAGCGCGAGGTCACCGTGGCCGTGGACTACTCGACGGTCAACTACAAGGACGGCCTGGCGATCTGCAACGGCGCCCCCATCGTGCGGAACTGGCCGCTGGTGCCCGGCATCGACCTCGCCGGTGTCGTCGAGACCAGCACACACCCCGACTGGCAGCCCGGCGACCGGGTGACGGTCAATGGCTGGGACCTCGGCGAGAAGCACTGGGGGGGCATGGCGCAGAAGGCTCGCGTGGACGCCGCATGGCTGACGCGCCTGCCCGAGGGGATCGACACCCGCGCCGCGGCCGCCATCGGCACCGCCGGCTACACCGCCATGCTCTGCGTGCTGGCCCTCGAGGACCACGGCATCGCTCCCGACGACGGACCGGTGATCGTGACGGGTGCCGCCGGCGGCGTGGGCAGCGTGGCCGTGGCCGTTCTGGCGAAATTGGGCTACCAGGTGGTGGCATCCACCGGACGGGCCGCCACCGAAGGCGACTACCTACGTTCGCTCGGCGCGGCGGAAATCCTGGACCGCAGCGAGTTGAGCGAGTCCGGCGGTCGACCAATGGCGCGGCCCCGGTGGGCGGCCGGCATCGACACCGTCGGCAGCCACACACTCGTGAATCTCATTGCAGCTCTCGAACCGGGCGGCTGCGTGGCCGCCTGCGGCTTGGCGGGCGGCTCGGATCTGACCGGTACCGTGTTCCCCTTCATCCTGCGGGGCGTGAGCCTGCTGGGCGTCAACTGCGTGTACCAGCCGGCCGCCCGGCGGGATGCGGCCTGGACGCGACTGGCCACCGATCTCGACGCCGACACCCTGGCGTCCATAACCACCGAGGTGCCCCTGGCGGAGGTTCACCGGGTGGCGGCCGACATCCTGGCGGGACAGGTCCGCGGCCGGGTGGTCGTGGACGTGAACGCCTGAGAATCACCCTGCCCAGCGGGTACGCTGCGAGTTGTCGGCGGCCCGGAGGGCGGCGGTAGCGACTGTCCTTCCAGGCGGCGGCGAACACATATCGACCACGAGGAGAGACCCCATGGGCTACTTCGGACGATCCTGGGAACTCGGCAAGACGTCTTGGCGCGTGCTGCGCAAGGACAAGGAGTTGATGTGGCTGCCGGTCCTCGGCGGCGTGGCGTCGCTGATCATCGCGAGCATCGTCTTCGGCATCATCGTCCTCGTCAGCTACGACCCGTCCGACGGCCTGGGCGACATGAACGTCGGCGGGGGCTCGGTGCTGCTGATCATCCTGGGTGTCATTGTCGCCGCCATCGCCGTGTACTTCTTCCAGGGCGCCCTCGTTCACGGGGCTCGCGAGCGACTCACCGGCGGTGACCCCACGGTGGCCAGCGCGATCCGCGGCGCTTGGGGGCGCATCGGCGCAATCGCCCCGTGGGCAATCCTGGCTCTCGTGGTGGGGTTCATCATCAACTCGATCCAGGCGGCGGCCCGTGACCGCGCCGGCTTCCTCGGAGCGATCATGGGCAGCCTCCTGGACCTGGCGTGGCGCGTGATGTCATTCCTGGTCATGCCGATCATCATCGTCGAGAACGTCGGCCCGTTCCGGGCACTCGGACGCTCCAAGGAACTGCTGCGCAGGACGTGGGGTGAGAACCTGCTCGCCCAGGCGGGCCTCTCCATCGTGGGCTTCATCCTGATGCTGCCCGGGCTCCTCATCGCCATCTTCCTGGGTTCTGGACCCTTGGGCGTCTTCGGCGTCATCGTCGGAGGCCTGTTGATGATCTTCGGCGCCGTAGTGGCCTCGGCGCTGAGCGCCGTCTACCAGACCGCCCTCTACGAGTACGCCACCACCGGCGAGTCCCCCGCCGAGTTCGCCGAGGTCAACCTGGGCCAGTCCTTCGGCCATCGCCGCGACCGCGGCAACCGCTGGGGCCAGCCCGGCCAGTACCGCACCTGAGCTCGCAGCTCCTGCCCGCCCCACGAGCGGGAGACAGCTAGACGTCGAGCCAGTCGGGGCGGTCCGAGACCCCCTGGATCGTCCAGCCGCCGTCGACGATGATGCACTGGCCGGTGATGTAGGAGGCGTCCTCGCTCGCCAGGAAGACGGCGGGGCGGGCGATCTCGGCGGCCTCCGCGAGGCGGTCCAGAGGGATTTCCAGCAACATCCAGTCCTCAGTCAGGGAGCCGTCGTCGATGGCCTGCTGCACGAGCGGCGTACGAGTGAATCCGGGGGCGATGGCGTTGACCCTGATGTTGTGGGGCGCCACCTCCACGGCCAGCGACCGCGTGAGCCCGAGGATCCCGGCCTTGGCCGCCGAGTACGGGGCTCGCCCCGGTATGCCCACGAAGCCCGCAGCGCTGGAGATCGAGACAATGGCCCCGCCGCCGACCTTGCGCATCTCGGGAATCGCCGCGGCGCTGCACAGGAACATCCCTCGCAGGTGAACGCCCACCACGAGGTCCCAGACCTCGGGGTCCATCATGTGCGTGGGGGCGGCCCGCTGGATGCCGGCGTTGTTGAACAGCACGTCAACTCGGCCGAGGCTGGCGACGGCCTCCGCCGTTGCCTCCCGCACCGCGTCGGCGTCGGCCACGTCCACGGCGAGATCCAGGACGTTCTCACGGCTCTCGGAGGGTGCGACGATGTCGAACGAGGCCACCGTGGCGCCCCGCCGCACCATCTCATCGGCGATCGCGCCGCCGATGCCACGCGAACCACCCGTGACGATCGCCACCTTGCCCTCGAAGTCGCCGGACATCACAAACCCCCTCCTGCGAACCGTTCGGGCGGATGGTACAGCCGCTCTGTCCGGCCGGCCGAGACGTACGATCGGAGCGCACGAGAAGGAGGGTCGACGTGGAGAGACAACGAGTGAGTTCGGACCGGCCGTGGGACCCTGTGGGCTATTCGCGCGCTATCCGCTGCGGCAACGTCATCGAGGTGGCCGGCACGACCGCCATGGGGCCGGGCGAGGTCGTCGAGATCATCGCCCCCGGCGACATGTACGGCCAGACGAAGGCCTGCCTCGACATCATCGTGGCGGCGCTGGCCGAACTGGGGGCCGGCCCCGAACACGTCGTGCGCACCCGCATGTTCGTGACCGACATCTCCAAGTGGCGCGAGGCCGGGCGCGCGCACGGTGAGTTTTTCGGCGACGTGAAGCCAGCCAGCACGATGCTGGAGGTCAGCGCCTTCCTGGACCCGGAACTCCTGATCGAGATCGAGGCCACCGCCATCGTTGACTGACGGGCGGGCCGGGCTCAGTCCGGGAACTCGGGACCCTCGTCGTATCCGGCGCGCAGGACGGCGGTGGCCTCCGCATCGAGGATGAAGTCGTCGGCCTCGGGGTCCTCGGCGGCCACCACGCCGTAGTCGCGCCTGGCGCCCTCGACGGTGATATAGCCGTCGCGCAAGTCCTCCAGCACGTGCTCGATGCGACGCGTGAACGGCTGGCCGTAGCCGCCGCCGCCGGGTTGGAAGCAGTCGAGGATCTCGCCCTTGCGGATCGGCAGGTTGGTGCAGAACATGCCCACGTTCACCTCCTCGTCGGTGCCGGGGGCATAGACGAACTTGTTGGGGCGCGCGTCCTTGCCACCGGCGAAGCCCCACGGTCCGAACTTCTCGCCGTCGCCGAGGTCGGAGAGCACGCCGTCGCCGTGGGTGAGGCTCCAGCGCCGGGTCACGCCCAGGCCGCCGCGCGACCAGCCGGCGCCGGCGCTGTCGGTCTCCATCCGGTAGCAGTCGAAGAGCACGGGGAACAGCCGCTCCTGCAACTCCACCGGCTGGTTCATGGCAGTGGTGGCGAACGTCGTCATGGCGGTGGCGTTGTCCTTGCGAGTGGCCCGCCCGCCCCAGCCGCCCTCCAGCCAGAGGTACATGACGAACTCCTCGTCGTGACCGGGCCGCGGGTCGTGGCCGGCCGTGATGGTGTTCAGCAGGCCGGTGGGCCCGGCCATCGACCGCTCGGGCACCAGGTGCATGAACGCCTTCAGCACCAGGTCGCAGACCGCCGGATAAACCCCGGCGGCGCAACCCGAGACCGGTGACGGGAACTCCACGCTCAGCAGCAGCCCCGGCGGCAACACGAAGTCGATCGCCCGGAAAACGCCCTGGTTCATGGGGATGTGCGGGAAGATCATCTTCATGGTGACGACCGCGGCCGACAGCGTCACCGACCGCGTCGAGTTCACAGCCCCCTTTGCCGGAGGGCTGGACCCGGAGAAGTCCATCGTGGCCCGGTCTCCGTGCACCGTGAGGAGCATGTGCGCCGACAGCGGCTCGTCGGGATCGCCGACAGGGTCGCAGTCGAGGAGCGCCTCCACCTCGACGGGGCCGTCGGGCAGCTTGGCGAACTCGGCCCGCAACAGGTCCTCGGAGTACTCGATGAACTCGTCCATGGCGGCCAGGAGCACCCCGGTGCCGTAGCGCCGGGCCAGCGCCTGCAGTCGCTGCTCGCCGAGGCGCACGGCCCCGATGGAGGTCAGCAGGTCGCCACGGGCCGTGTCGGCCATCCGCACGTTGCGCAGGATGAGATTGGAGACCTCCGGCTGGAAGACCCCCTCGCGCACGACATGGATCGGCGGTACGGCCAAGCCCTCGCCGTAGGAACTGCGGGAGTTGGAATCGAACGTGCCCGGCACGTGCCCGCCGATGTCGGTCCAGTGCATGGAGTTCTGGACGAATCCGGCGAGGGAACCGTCGAAGTAGAAGGGCATGACGGCCCGCATGTCGTTGTGGTGCGTGCCGCCGATGTACGGGTCGTTTATCAGCACCACGTCGCCGGGCCGGAAGTACTCCTCGGGGTCGGTGTCGATCCAGTCGAGCATTCCCTTGATGGTGAACGGGTGCGTGCCGAGATGGGCGGCCAGGTCGCGCACCCCCGAGGCCACGAGGTCGCCCCGGCGATTGCTGATGGTGCCGGAGTAGTCGCCGCCCTCGCTGACCACGAGCGAGAAGGCGGCCCGCATCGTGAGGGCGCTCATCTCGTCCACGATGCTGCTGAAAGCGCTGTTCAGCACCTGGAAACCGATGGGGTCTCGCTGGCGCAGACCCATCGACTCATCAGGCGGGGTCTCCACGACTCGCAGGCTCATGCGGTTGCCTCCCTCATTCGGAGCGGGTCATCAGAAGGTTGCCGAGTTTGTCCACCTCGACCTCCCAGTGCGGCGGGACCCACGTGGTGGAGTCCTGCTGGGTGAGGACGAAGGGTCCGGAGAGCCGGCTTCCGACGGGGAGCCTGGCCCGCTCGGCGACACGCGCGGTGACTTCACCATCACGCGTGAGCACCGGACGCTCGACGGTGCGCAGCGGCGAGGTCGGGCCGCTGAACGGGATGTGCGGCCGCTCCGAGCGCCGCACGCCACGCACCCGCAGCGCCGAGATCTCCACGGGAATGTCTACCGCCACCGAGTGGAACTGCCGCTCGTACTCCTCGAAGTACCGCGCGCGGAACTCCTCCTCGAAGCGGTCCGGCACTGCGCCGCTCTCCAACTCGACCGTCAGCGCTCGCACCTGGCCCAGGTAGCGCAGGTCGATGGAGTATTCCAGGCGCTGGCGCTGCTCATCAACGCCGTCACTGCTCAACCGCCCGCGCATCGTCTCCGCCAGCCGGTCGAATACGTCTTGCAGGCGGCCACGCTCGGCGTCGGCGAGCTTGCAGATGAGCGCCTCGCCGATGTCGTGGGTGATGTCCACGTAGAGGCACCCCAGACCCGAGGTCACCCCCGGAGCCAGCGGCACGACGATCCTCGTGATCGCCAGCACATCCGCCAATTCGGCGGCCATGAGGGGGCCGGCGCCGCCGAACGGGACGAGGGTGAAGTTGCGAGGGTCGAGGCCGCGTTCCACCGTCACAACCCGAATCGAGCGTGCCATGTTGTTGTTGGTGATGTCGATGATCCCCAAGGCGGCGTCGGTCATGCTGAGACCCAGTTCGTCGGCGAACGCACCGACCGCCTGCCGCGCCGCGGCCATGTCGAGGTTGATGCCACCGGCCAGAGCCACATCGGCCACGAGGCGCCCCGCCACAAGGTTGGCGTCGGTGAGAGTGGCCTGCGTGCCACCGAGGAGGTAGGCGGCAGGACCGGGGTCGGCACCTGCGCTATGCGGTCCCACGTGCGGCAGGCGGCCGGCGTCCACCCAGGCGATCGATCCCCCGCCCGCCCCGATGGTGACAAGGTCGATGGCCGGGAACCGCGCCGGTTGTCCGAACCGCGGCGAGAACTCGTGCACGATGTCGGCCCGGCCGCCCTGCACGACGGCGATATCGGCGCTGGTTCCGCCGATGTCCAGCGAGATGACCTCTTCCAGGCCTTCGGAGGAGGCGAGGACACCCGCGGCGATAACGCCACCGGCCACGCCGGTGGAGGCCGCGACCCCTTCGGCCGCCTTCGCCCCGGCGGCAGGACCCGATGTCAGCAGGCGTGCGGGAAAGCGGGAGGCGCTCTCGACGGTGAGCAGGCCGCCGCCGGAGTGCATCACGTACAGGCGGCCGACGAACCCGACCTCCCGGAGGCGCGACTCCAGGGCCGTCAGGTAGTCACTCACGACGGGGGCGAGGTAGGCGTTCAAGACGGTGGTGGAGGTGCGCTCGAACTCCGGCGGCTCCCGCAACAGCGCTGCCGAGGTGCTGATGAACGCCCCCGGAACCTCGGCCCCGACGATCTCCGCCGCCTGGGTCTCGTGGACGGGGTTCACATAGGAGTGCAGGAACGCAATGGCGAAGGTGCTGATGCCGCGGCGGGCCGCCAGGCGGGCCGCGGCGCGCACCTCGTCGGCGTCCAGAGGAGTCACCACGTCGCCGGCGTAGTCCAGCCGCTCGGTGATCTCGAAGCGGTTCCGGCGGGCCACCAGCGGCGGCGGCGGATCCCACTGGATGTCGTAGGGGTCGCCACGGTTGTGCCGGCGCAACTCGAGCACGTCGCGGAAACCCCGCGTCGTCAGCAGTGCGGTCGGCGCGCCCCGCTGGGTGATCACGGCGTTCGTGGCAATGGTGGTGCCGTGGGCGATCATCTCGATCTCAGCGGCCTCGATGCCGGCGGCGGTGATCGAGTCGAGAACGCCCTGATCGAACGCCGAGGGGGTCGACGGCACCTTCGCAATGCGCTGCTCGTCACCGCGCACTGCCACGAGGTCGGTGAACGTGCCGCCCGTGTCGATCCCGACCTGCCAGCCGCCTTGCATGATCTGAGCCTCCCCCGGCGCCCCAAAAGCGCCCCCCGGAGCCGTCGGGATGAACCTACATCACCACCGCCGACCGCCGTAGTCCCTGCCCTGAGGCTGCTGGGTCGGCCGTCGGCAGCCCAGCCCGGACCGCTGGGAAGTGGATTCCGGCCTCCGCCGGAATGACGGCTGGGCGGGGTGCGGAACGGCTCGGCATTCTCCTACGACTCGGTGTCGGATTCGTTGATGCGGCGGAGCCGGTAGAAGAGCCGCTCGCAACTCTCGTCGCAGCAGCGCCGCATCTCCCCGCCCGCCGGCTCGGCGAAGCTCCAGTAGCGGGCGATCAGGAGGTTGCCGCACACGTCGCAGTAGTCCACGGTCGTGTCGTGCCAGCTCTTGTCGAGTTCATGCCACGCCATCGCGCATGACCCTCCTCAGCTCGGCGGTGGCCGCTTCGTCGACGGCCGGGTCGCCCGCTGCGCCGTCGCCGCCGCCCGAGCCATCCTGTCCCGAGTCGCCGGTTGCCTCGCCGCCGGCGATCACCACGCCGTAGATCGATTCCGCCGAGGATCGGCTCACGAAGCCCAGGACGACATCGTGCAGCACCTTGGCGGGGTCGCGTTCGAGCGGGTCGCCATAGCCGCCCCCCGACGGCGACGTGATCCTCACCCGGTCGCCGTGGCGCAGGCGGATGTTCGTGAACTTCGACGGCGACACCAGGCCGAATGCTTCCTGGAAGGTCTCGTAGTCCGAGGTGCCCGCTGGTGCCACTTCGAGACTGGTCCGGCTGCCGTCGCGGCCGCCGAAGAGTCCCCAGGGGGAGCGCTTCATGCGCTCGCAGAGGGCGCTCACCGTGATCACGTCGCCTGCCACCTCGAGGACCCGCCGGACCCCCAGCCCGCCCCGGTGCCGGCCCGCGCCTGCGGTGTCGTCGTTGAGGCAGTACTCCTCGTGTATCCACGGCCACTTGGTTTCGAAGATCTCCACGGGCGTGTTCCGGCAGTTGGCGTGCGGCACGATCTGCGCGCTGTTGCCGTCGCTGGTGGCCCGGCCTCCCCACCCCATGCCCTCGAAGTGGTAGTGCGCGTAGTACTCGCCATTGCGGGGATCCACCCCGCCGAACAGGAAGTTCAACGACGTGTTGCCGCTTGCGGCGGCCGCCCGTTCGGGCAGGATCTGCGACAGGATCTGCCCGAGGACCAGTTCCATGACCCGCGGCTGGAACTCGGTCTGGCCGCCCACGCACGGCCCCGGCAGCCGCACGCACGTGATGGTCCCGGCGGGAGCCACCACCTTGATGGGGCGCACGATGCCGGCGTTGACGGGAACGTCCCGGGCCAGCACGTACAGGAGCCCGTTGAGCGAGGCCGACAGGGTCACGACGTACGGCGCGTTGATCGGCCCGACTGCCTGCTCGTCGGAGCGGGAGTAGTCGAAGATCAACTCGTCGCCTTCGACGATGATCCGTGAGCGGATCCAGTAGGGCCGGTCGGAGATGCCGTCGTCCTCCATGCAGTCCTCGCCGGTGTAGATCCCGTCGGGAAGGCTCCGAATCTCCGAGCGCATATAGGCCTCGGCGTAGTCGAGGATCTGGTCGAAGGACTCGTTGAGCCCGTCGATGCCGCGCTCGGCGATGAGGTCGCCGACGCGGCGCTCCCCCACCCGC
This sequence comes from Acidimicrobiales bacterium, assembly GCA_963668565.2. Classification (GTDB taxonomy): domain Bacteria; phylum Actinomycetota; class Acidimicrobiia; order Acidimicrobiales; family CATQHL01; genus VXNF01. The sequence goes on along the minus strand of CAXXMX010000006.1, from coordinate 36,781 downwards.
AGGGAGCCCCACATGGCGTGCAGGTCACCCCAGGAGTTGTTCGGCGTGCGGTGGTTGGCCAGCATGATGCGCCAGACGTCCCGGACGGGCTCCCCGCGGTCGAAGAGCTTCGTGGGCGGGATGCGCAGGCCCTCCTGGAAGATGTCGGTGGCGGTGGCCGCGAACGATCCGGGAGCCATGCCGCCGATCTCGGCGAGGTGTGCGATGTTGCCCACGAAGGCGGCCAGTTCCCCGTCGCGGTAGACGGGAGTCACCATCATGTGCTCGGGCAGGTGCGAGCCGCCCCGGTAGGGGTCGTTGTGCACGAACACGTCGCCGTCGGCGAAGTTCTCCGGCCCCACCTCACGGATGATCCACGTGGCGGCGTACAGCGAGGCGCCCAGCATCGCCGGGTTGATCCCCGCCGTCGCCACCAGCCGACCCCGGCGGTCCAGGACGAGTGTCGAGAAGTCCAGACCCTCCGAGAAGATCGGCGAGTAGGCCGTGCGCATCATGGCAAAGGCCATCTCGTCGCATATGTTCCGCACCCGCTTGTAGAGAAGGGTGAGGCCCACCCGATCCAACTCGGCGGGCGCGGACGCGCTCGCTGCACTCATGGGTGATCCTCCCCGGCGTTACCGACTCGGGCGATGATCAGGCACTGGCTCTCGTGCACCGCCGCGGTGAACCCCGGGGGCACCCAGGTCGTCGAGTCGGCCTCCTCGATGACGGCGGGGCCGTCGAGCACCTCGCCGAGGGCCAGCGCGTCACGCTTGACGATGCGGGCGTCGACCCAGCAGCCGGCCGCGGCCAGGACCCGGCGCGTCACGGGCGTCGACGACCCGCTCCGCCCCGAGTAGGGGCGGATGAGAATGTCGGGCGCCGCCGAGAGCGCCGTGGCGCCCAGGTAGACCGACTGGATCGGCTGGTCACGCATCTCGTAGCCGTAGGAGGCCATGTGGGTGGCGTGATAGCGGTCAGCGAGCCGGTCCACGAAGTCGGCGGCGTCGGGAGGGATCGCCACGGCCAGCTCGAAGCTCCGGTCGACGTGGCCGAAGTCGGTACGGATCTCCTGCTCGAAGTTCTGCCCGACGTACCGGCAGGCCACGTACGTCGTCACCTCCACCGACGCCTCCCGGCGGCGCAACTGCGAACGCAACTCTCCCGCCGTGTCGCCGGCCAGCCGGGCCAGCGCCGCGGGCAGGTCCTCGGCCTCGGCGTGGTCGAGGCGGCGCACGAGCGTGATGCGGCGGTCCACCCTCTGGTCGGCGATGACCGTGCCGTAGGCGGAGACCAGTCCGGGGTTCGGAGGGACGATCACCCGGTTCATCCCCAAGCGGCGGGCGATCTCGGCGGCGTGCAGCGGTCCGGCGCCCCCGTAGGCGACCAGGTCGAACTCCCGGTAGTCCAGGCCGCGGTCGACGGTCACCAGCCGCATGGCGCCGTCCATGTTCTCGATGGAGACCGACACGATGGCGTCGGCCGTGTCCTCGACGGTCAGGTCCAGCCGGTCGGCCAGCGGCCGGGTGGCCCGGCGCGCCCGGTCCGCGTCGAGGCTCATCTCCCCGCCGAGGAAGTACTCCGGGTCCAGTCGGCCCATGAGCACGTTGGCGTCGGTGACCGTCGGCTGCTCCCCGCCGAGCCCGTAGCACGCCGGTCCCGGATCGGCGCCCGCGCTCTCCGGGCCGACCTTCAGCAGGCCACCCGAGTCGATGGACGCGATGGATCCCCCGCCGGCGCCGATCGTGGTCACGTCGAGGATCGGCAGCGCCAGCGGCAGTCCGAACTCCACTTCGAACAGGCCCGAGAACTGCAGCTCGCCGTCCGTGATAACACCCACGTCGGCGCTGGTGCCGCCCATGTCCAGCGTCACCGCCTTGTCGGTGCCCACGGCGCGGGCGAAGTGCGCGCCGGCGATCATCCCGGCGGCGAGGCCCGACAGCACGATCTCCACCGGCCTGTCGGGGGCGTCGGGGATCGCAACCTGCCCGCCGTTGGACCTCAGCAGACCGTGCCAGCCGCCCACGTGCATCTCAGCCAGTTGGGCGGCGAGTGACCCGGCGAAGTCGGCGACAATGGGCTTCACGTAGGCGTCCACGACCGTCGTGTTGGAGCGCTCGTACTCGCGCCAGATGGGCGCCACCTCACTCGACAGCGAGACCGGCACGCCGGGCAGCGCCGCCGAGAGGGCCTCGGCCAGGGCCTGCTCGTGCGTCGGGTTCACGTACGAGAACAGAAGCGAGACGGCCACCGCCGGTTTGCGGGCCTGCGCCGTGAGCCGGCGCACGTCCTCGATGACCCGCGCCAGTTCCTCGTCGGTGATCGGCGTACGGATCGACCCGTCGGCGAGGATCCTCTCGACCACGCCCACCACCCGGTTGCGCGGCACGTACGGCTCGGCCTTCACCCACTGCAGGTCGTACAGCCCCTTCCGGTCGATCCGCTGGATGTAGAGAATGTCCTCGAACCCGGCGGTCGTGACCAGCACCGTGGGAGCGCCGCGCCTCTGGATCAGCGCATTGGTGGCGATGGTGGTGCCCAGGATGAAGGAGTCGACGTCGCCACCCGGGTCCACGCCCGACCGCTCGAACGCTTCGAAGGTCGCCCTCGCGGGGTCGGCCGGCGTGGAGGCAACCTTCGCCAGGCGCACGTCGCCGTGCGGCCCGACCGCCACCAGGTCGGTGAACGTCCCGCCCGTGTCGACGCCGATGCGCCAGGAGCCCGTTACAGTCACGCACGCCCCCGCGAGGCGCCCACTGCAGCGGCACCTTCGAGCACCGAGGCCGCACCGCCGCTCATCTGAGCCACGGCCGCGGCCAGCGACCCGATATCGCCGTGGTCGGTCACGGCCAACTCTCCGGTGACCCTGCCGCGCGCCATCACCACAGCCCGGTCCGCCAACTCAAATACCTCCGGGATCTCCGTGCAGTAGGCCACGACGGACCCGCCGTGATCGGTGAACGTGCGCAGAATACGGTAGATCTCGACCTTGCTTCCCACGTCCACACCGCGCGTCGGTTCTTCGAGGAGGAGCACGTCCGGACGCTCTGCGAGTGCCGAGGCGATGGCGACCTTCTGCTGATTCCCGCCGCTCAGGTCGCCGATCGGCTGCGCCACCGAGGCGGCCCGCACACGGAACTCCTGCATGTACCGCTCTCCCAGACGCGCCATCGTCCGACGTTTCAGCAGGCCCCCGGCGCCGGCGATGTGCCCCCGGCCGAGACGGGCCACCAGACTCCGGCCGACATCGAAATCGCCGAAGAGACTCTCCCCCCGATCCGCGGGGAGGTAGCTGGTGGGTTGCGGGGGCCGCCGGGGCAGGGACGTCTCGCCGGTTGCCTCCTCGAGCCCGGCCAGGGACCGCACGAACTCCCGTCCCCCCGATCCCTCGACCCCCACCACGGCAACGATCTCCCGCGGGCGCACCGCCAGTTCCTCGACCTCGAAGGATCCGCCGCTGTGGCGCCACGCTCTGACGGTCAGGGCGAATCCGTCCTGGCGAATCCCCGCCCCTGATCGTCGCGATACCGATCCCGACGCCTGCACCGTCTCCCCTATCACCATCTCGCGGGCGAGCCGCTCCTCGGTGAGAGCCTCCCCGGTCAGGTCAGCGCCGACCCGCCCGTCGCGCACGACGATGACTCGGTCGGCCACGTGAGCGAGTTCGTTCAGCCGGTGCGAGACCAGGATCACGATGTTCCCCGCGTCGCTCAGCGCCCGCATCCGAGAGAACAACTCGGCCGATTCCTCTTCGGTCAGCGCCGAGTTGGGCTCATCGAACAGGAAGATCTGCGCATCGGTGGCGTGTGCCAGGGCGCGGGCGATCTCCGTGAGTTGCCGCACGACGAGGGAGCACTCCCCCAGTTCCCGACCGGCGTCGCGGGTAATCCCGAGGCTGCGCAGGATGTCGTAGTGGGCCGGTCCGGGAACGGGACGGCGTGCCAGACCGTTCCCTCTCCCGCCCACGAGCAGGTTCTCCGCGACGGTGAGGTCGGGGAACAGCATGGCCTCCTGATGAACCACCGGCACTCGCGTCTCCGAGCGTGCCGGGAACCACGGTACGCCGTTGAGCACCATGTCCCCGGAGTCGGGCTCCTCCTCGCCGGAGATCATCCGTACCAGCGTGCTCTTGCCCGCCCCGTTGGGACCGGCCACCCCCAGGAACTCCCCTCCGGTGACGTGGAGCGTCACGCCGGCAAGCGCCCGTGTGTGACCGTAAGCCTTCTGCAGATCGCGCACTGTGAGGCGCAGGCCCGGCTCGGGTCGTTCCGCAGCGCTCACGGTGCCTGACCGGGCCGAGCCCGCGTCCGGTACGTGAAGCGGTCGAGCATCACCGCGCCGATCGTGGCGGTGCCGATGAAGATGGACTTGGCGAAGGCGCCCACGCCGATGATCGACAGCCCGTTACTCAGGACCGACAGCAGGAGCGCTCCCACCAGCGTCCCGATGATCGTGGCCCTGCCTCCGGTGAGGGTGGCCCCGCCCACGATGACGGCCGCGAACACCGGGAAGAGCAGGGAGCGCCCGGCGCTGGGATCGGTCGAGCCGAGGAACGAGAAGTCCAGCATGCCGGCGACGGCGGCCATGGCGCCACCCAGCATGAAGGCGATGAACTTGTGCCGCGTGATCGAGAGCCGGGCGGCTCGGGCGGCAGGGGTGTTGCTGCCGATAGCGGCAAGCCGGAAGCCGAACAGCGTCCGGTGAAGGAGCACCCAGAAGACGATCCCCAGCCCGGCCAGCCACACGACCTGGACGGGAATGTCCAGTGGAAGTTTGGTGGCCCCCAGCGCCCGGAAGATGTCCCACTCCCCCGACGGCACCGGCGGCTCGGCGTACTTCGGATTGATGCCGCGCGCGCCGGAGATGAGCAGGGTCACCCCCTCGACGGCGTTCAGCATGCCCAAGGTGACGATGAACGACGGGATGCCCGCCCAGGTCGTGAGGGCGGCGTTCAGGAAGCCGACGAACATGCCTGCGCCGAGCCCGATGAGGAGGGCGGGAACGACGTGCACACCGTCGATCCAGACCGTGCCGGCGAGCATGGCGGTGAAGCCGTAGATGGCTCCGATCGAGAGATCCAACTCCCCCGCGATGATCACGAGCGTGAGCCCGAGCGCCAAGAGCCCCAGCGAACTCATCGCCCGCACCATGCCGAGCATGTTGCGCACGGTGAGGAAGTTGGGGTTGAGGATGGAGAACGTCATCCCCACCAGGAAGATGGCGATGAGCAGGCCGATGACGCGCGGGTTGCGCACGGGGAACGCCGGTCGCCTCCTCCCGTCCGGCTGGTCCCCGGTCCCAGCGGGCGTGGAGGTGGCGCCTTCGTCCGGCTGCCGGTCGTTCATCCTGTTTCGTTCAGATGCCATCGCGGGGCGCGGTACGCAGCGTCTCCGCCACCCTTTCCCACGGGGGGAGGAGCACCGACGCCGGCGCCCCTCCCCGATTCCCTACATGGTGCTTACTGATTCTCCGACTGGCTCCAGTCGACCGCATCCACGTTGTCCTGCGTCGCCGCAAGCGGATCCAGGATCACGTGGCCCGTCTCGAACTCACCCTTGAACAGGAAGTCGCCGCAGGCATTGGCTCCGTTGTACGCCTGGTTCGAGAAGCCCTGGACCATCGTCACCACGACGACGCCCTCGCGGATGAAGTCCGCAATAGCCGGGTTCATGTTGAACCCCGAGGTGAACATGTCGCCCCCGAGACCCTGGTCGGAGATGACCTTCGCCACGAACTCCACGCCCTGGTCGGTGTGGAAGATGATGTCCACGTCCGGGTGGCCCAGAATCCACGCCTCCGACGCGGCGTACTGCTGCGGCGGATCCCAGCCCTGTGACTCGATGTCGGTGTTGGGTCCGTTCACAAACTCGAGGTCCGGTAGAACCGCCGAAATCCCCGCCACGAAGCCATTCATCCGGTTCTGAGCCCAGGGGCCTTCGACCGATCCCGTGAGCAGTCCTGCCTTCTCGAGCGCTATGCCGTTGTTGACGGCCCATTCGCCGGTGAGTGTCCCGGCCAGCGTGCCCGCCGAAAGTTCGTCGAGCGCGAAGAACGCGAAACGCTTGGAGTCCGGGCTGTCGGCGTTGACGCCGAACACGGGGATGCCGGCGTCCACGGCCTTGGCGATGACATCCACATAGGGACCGGGCTCGTGCGCCTCGAACGCCAGACAGTCGATCTGGCCGGCATCGATGAGCGAGTCGATCTCGGCCACCTGTGCAGGTATGTCGGTCTGGAGCGGCCCGATCAACCGCGCGCTGATGTCCACGCCGTGCTCTGCGGAGACCTCGCTCGCTCCGCGACTCCATCCGTCGTCCATGGCCGCGCCGAAGATGGGGATGGCTGTTCCCTCGATAGAGAGAACGAAGTTGAACTCGCCGTCGTTGGCGATCTTGTCGGCGACGCTGTCGGCCAGGGTGAAGGTGCCCCACGGCAACTCCGCGATGTGCGGCGGGCCCGACGGCATCTCGTCCATCGGCTCCGCCGGCGGCGGGGGCGGTGGCTCATCGGCCGGGGGCGGCGGCTCATCGGCCGGGGGCGGCGACGGTGGATCCGCCGGCGGAGGAGGCGCCGGGGCCTCCGGCTGCGGCGCGGCGGGCGCCGCAGCGGCCTCCTCGTCGTCGCCACCGCAAGCGGCGGCCACGAGAGCGAGCGCGCTCAGGACCGCAATCGCGGTTAACGATCTGACGTGTCTGGTTTTCATGGTTTCCCCCCAATTCTTTCTGCGCCTCGGCGTGACATTCACCTACGTAAGGTGAAATAGTTACCCCCGGTCGAGGCCCTAATCACGCTAACACCGTCGCCCGACCTGCGCCGGAGTCGGTGTCAAGTCGCGCGCCGTTCAGAATGAATGCGGTTCAGAATGAGGGCGGTCCGGGATGCGGGCGCCGAGGCCGCGGGTTACTCGTCGGTCTTGGAGGGGATCGCCGCGACGCAGGCCAGGCCCCCGTCGACCGACAGGATCGTGCCGCTGACGAAGGAGGCGTCGTCGGAGCACAGGAACGACACGACCGCCGCCACCTCCTCGGGAGTTCCCACCCGTCCGAGCGGGTGCGCCTTGCCCAGGGCCTCCTGGCGCGCCGGGGGGTGCGACGTCTCGAACATGTCGGTGCGGATGTAGCCCGGGGCGATGGCGTTGACGCGTATGCCCGCCGGCCCCAGCTCGACGGCGAGGCCACGGGTGAGAGTGTTGACCGCGCCCTTCGAGGCCAGATAGCTCACGATGGTTGGCGTGACGACCAGCGACATGACCGAACTCACGTTCACCACTGAGGCACCGGTGGCCGCAGCGGCCCGCAGCGCCGGCTCGAGGGCGCGCACCATCTCGAACGTGGCTCGCACGTTGATCTCCATGACGTCGTCCCAGTCGTCGCCGTCGAAGTCGCTCACCGCTCCGATGCGCACGATGCCGGCGTTGTTCACGAGCGCATGAATTGCTGGATGATCCGCCACCAGCCGCTCGCAGACGGCCGCCAGTTGCCCACGATCGGCCAGGTCGCACACGACGACCTCCGCCTCCCCGCCCCCGGCACGGATCTCGTCGCAGATGCCGGTGAGTAGATCGTGCCTGGTCGCCAGCAGCGACACACCGAACCCGTCGGCCCCCAGGCGGCGCGCTATCGCAGCGCCGATACCGCGGCTCGCCCCCGTTACAACTGCCCAACGTCGTCCGTCCTGCACAGCGCCCCTCCCCCTCGGGTGTTCAAAGTCGGCACGAGCGTACCTGTCCCCGCCGAAGGCGTTCAGCCCGCCCGCTCCCAACCGAACAGGAGAGCCGGCAACCCGGCAGGGCGCCTAACTCCGGTCGCGCTGGAGGCGCTTGCGGGCTCGGCCGCGCTGGTTGGCGTCGAGTATCACCTTGCGGATGCGGACGGCGTCCGGGGTCACCTCGACGCACTCGTCGTCGGTGATGAACTCGAGGGCCTGCTCGAGCGACAGGATGCGCGGCGGGGTCAGGCGGATGGTGTCGTCGGAAGCGGCGGCACGGATGTTGGTCTGCTTCTTCTCCCGGCAGATGTTGACGTCCATGTCCTCGAGGCGGGGGTTCTCACCCACGACCATGCCTGCGTACACCGCGGTGCCGGGGCCCACCAGCAGGGAGGAGCGTTCTTGGATCGCGGCCACGGCGTAGCCGGTGACGGCGCCCCTGCGGTCAGCAACGACCGAACCCGAGTGGCGGGTGCGGAGCTCGCCCAGCCACGGGGTGTAGCCCTCGAACACGTGGGCCATGAGGCCGGTGCCGCGGGTCTCGGTCAGGAACTCGGTACGGAAACCGATGAGTCCCCGGGCCGGCACGATGTAGTCCAGCCGGACCCAGCCGCTGCCGTGGTTGGACATGTTCACCATGTTGGCCTTGCGCTCGCCCAGGAGCCGGGTCACCGAGCCGACGAATTCCTCGGGGATGTCGATGGTCACGCGTTCGGTCGGCTCGTGCAGCTTGCCGTCGATGGTGCGAGTCAGGACCTCGGGTTTGCCGACGGTCATCTCGAAGCTCTCGCGGCGCATGATCTCGACCAGCACGGCAAGTTGCAGTTCGCCGCGACCCTGCACTTCCCACGTGTCGGGGCGGTCGGTGTCCACGACGCGAATCGAGACGTTGCCGACGAGTTCGGCATCGAGACGGTTCTTGATGAGTCGGGCGGTGACCTTCTTGCCGTCGAGCCCGGCCAGAGGCGAGGAGTTGGTGCCGATGGTCATCGAGAGGCTCGGCTCGTCCACCGTGATGGTCGGCAGCGGCGTCGGGTTCTCGAGGTCGGCGAGCGTTTCGCCGATGGTGATTTCCGCGATCCCGGCGACGGCGATGATCTCGCCGGGGCCGGCCTTGTCGGCGTCGACGCGGTCGAGGCTCTCGGTGACGTACAGCTCGGAGATCTTTGCCGTCCTCGCCGTGCCGTCAGTGCGGCACCACGTCACGTTCTGGCCCCGAGCGATGGTGCCGTGCATGACCCGGCACAGGGCGATGCGCCCGACGTAGGGGCTGGAGTCGAGATTGGTGACCCAGGCCTGGAGCGGATGATCCGGATCGTGCTGTGGTGCCTCGATGGTTTCGAGGAGAGTCTCGAACAGGGGGCGGAGATCGGTGCCGGGGTGGTCGGGATCTAGCGTTGCGGCGCCCGATCGCGCATTGGTGTAGACGATCGGGAAGGAGATCTGCTCCTCGGTCGCATCGAGGTCCAGGAAAAGTTCGTACACCTCGTCGACGACTTCGGAGATGCGGGCGTCAGGTCGATCGATCTTGTTGATCACCAGCACGACCGGGAGCTCGAGTGCCAGCGCCTTGCGGAGCACGAACCGTGTCTGCGGGAGCGGGCCCTCGCTCGAATCAACGAGGAGAACGACACCGTCGACCATCGTGAGAGCCCGCTCCACCTCGCCGCCGAAGTCGGCGTGACCCGGCGTATCGACGATGTTGATCTTGATCTCCTCGCCGCTGTCCCGGGTGTAGCGGACAGCGGTGTTCTTGGCGAGGATCGTGATGCCCTTCTCCCGTTCGAGATCCATCGAGTCCATGACCCGCTCGGCCACCGATTCGTTCGCCCGGAAGGCACCCGACTGCCACAACATGGCGTCGACCAGGGTGGTCTTGCCGTGGTCGACGTGGGCGATGATGGCGACGTTGCGCAGGTCGGAGCGCGCGACAAGTTTCGGGGAACGGTCCATCAAGTGCCTCATGTGAACAGGCGTCGACCGCCGGTGGGTCGCGCCGCACACTCAGTGTGCCGGTGGGTTCACCCGGACCCTCCGAGAAGGCGAACTTTCGAGACAATTTGGCCAACTTGCAATTGAACCTTCCGGTAATCGGAAAAATCTGTACTCTTTTGCTATGGCAGGGACTGTCGATGCGCTGGTTTTCGGTCACCGGCTCCGGTATCAGAGACGGCGGCGGGGGCTGACGCTTGCCGAGTTGGGCAAACTCGTCGGTAGGCCCGCCCCATACCTCTCGCAACTGGAGAACGGCCGGATCGAGCCGCGGCTGTCGCTTCTGGGCGAACTCGCGGCCGCTCTCGGGTGCACCGCTGCCGACTTGCTGAATGCAGAGCCGCCGACGCGCCGAGCGGAGCTGGAGGTCCGTCTCGCCCGGATCCAGGGCACCGACGCCTACGGGAAACTGCACCTGCCCGAGCTGAAGGCCACGGCCCGCCTACCCGATGCCGCCCTGGAACACCTTGTGGCGCTGCACGACGCCTGGCGCCAGAGTGCCGGCACCGCCGGCATCGCCGGATCGGGCACGGTCGCCGATCCTGTGCGCCGGGCCAATACCGTCCTGCGAGCCCAGATGCGCGGCCGCGACAACTACTACGGGGAGATCGAGGAGGTGGCCGCCGAGGCTCTGCAGGCCGTGTCCTACGCGGGGGGCGGCCCCATCTCCGAGCGCATCCTGCTGGACCTGGCCGCGCACTTCGGCTACCGGATCGACCGCGTGCGCGACATCCCCCGCTCGACCAGATCGGTCACCGACCTGCGCCAACGGGTCATCTACATCCCCCAGCGCGACGAGATGCCGACACGCGCCGCCCGGTCGGTCGTGCTGTCCACGCTCGGGCACTTCGCCCTGGACCACTCCGAACCGGTGACCATCGAGGACTACGTGAGGCAGCGCGTGGAGTCCAACTACTTCGCCGGAGCGGTGCTCGCGCCCGAGACTCCGGCCGTTGCACTGCTGCGAGAGGCGGCCGCCGCGGGCGACATTGCGGTGGAGGATCTCAAGGACGTGTTCTACGTGTCCTACGAGATGGCCGCCCACCGGCTCACCAACCTCGCCACCCGCCATCTCGACATCCCGATGCACTTCATGCGCGCCGACGAGGAGGGCCTCATCTCCAAGGCCTACGAGAACGACAGCGTGCCCTTCCCCACCGCCGCCGATGGCAGCCTGGAGGGGGTGCGAGTGCCGTCATCCTGGGCGCCCCGCCAGGTCTTCCACTCCGAGGACACCTATTCCACGCACGCGCAGTACACCGACACGGGCCATGGCGGCTTCTTCTGCGTCACGCAGGTGGACACCACCCGGGACCTCGGCCACACCGTGACCGTGGGCACGACCCAGGCGCACGCCCGCTGCTTCCGCAGCAGCGAGACGACCCGGCGCTTCACCGCCCCCGGAGTCGCCGACGATGAAACCACCGACGGAGGCACCGACATCCACGGCGTCGAACAGGTGTGGGCCTCGGCCCGGGACCGCGATTTCGTGCTGGGCCCCCTGGAAGCCCCCGACGGCGCACTCGCACCATCGCCGGGTGTGGCAATGACCGAGGTGAACGCCTTCCTGGAGCGCCACAGGAACAGCAGCGGCGAAGCGGCGCTCCACCCTTAGCACATCGCGGCCGGCGACTGCATCGCTGTCAATTGCGTCTTGCGGGCGGCGTAGTCCGCCGTTGCCGCCTTTGGCCTGCCGGGTGCGGAGGCAACCGCGAGCAATCCGGGCGCGATCACGGTCCGCTTGGCGCTGAAACTGCGGCAGGCCTGCCTCACGTGGCGTCCGTCAAGTTCGGGCGGGGTCGGCGCTGGGGGGCCAGTGGGGTGTCCAGCATTCGGCTGTCCCGTCGGGGCGCAGAGCGCAGGAGTGCTGCTCGCCGACGGTGGTGGTGGTGAACGGCCCTGGTGGGGTTGGTTCGTGCCAGTGCTGGCGGTCCCGCCAGCAGGTGATCTGCCCGTGGTGGTCGAGGCCGCAGGCGTGTGTGGTGGTGGCGGCGACGGCGCGGAAGGCAATGTCGGGGGCGTGGCGGGTGAGGATGTTGTCGGTGTTGGCGCAGGCGAAGTCGCCACCGGGGCGCAGCCCGCAGGCCAGCGCGTCGCCGCCGGTGAGCGTCGTGAAGGCGCCGCTAAGGGTGGTCTGTGTGCCGTCTTTGGTGTTCCAGCAGACGGCGTCGCCGTTGGGGCGCAGCCCGCATGCGTTGCCGCTTCCGGCGCGGATGGCGGTGAACGGGCCCTCCGGCGGGTCGTTCTGCAAGCGGGTGTCGGGCATACCCCAGCAGGCCACGTCGCCGTCGCCGCGCAGAGCGCAGGTGGACTCGTCGCCGGCGCTGACGGCGACGAACGGCCCCGGCAGGGGCTGCAGGCGCCGGCGGATCTCGCGCTCGCCGATAGTTACATCGCTGTCAGGCGAGTCGCGAACCTTGCCGCGGCCCCAGCACGCCACTTCGCCGTCGGCGCGCAGCGCGCAGGCGTAACCAACTCCGACGCTGACCGCCACAAACGGCCCCGCCGGCGGGTCCCAGTCCAGCGGGCGGGGCCTGCCGTCCGGCGCGTCGAATCCCCAGCATTCGACCTCGCCGTCGGGGCGCAGCCCGCACGTCGCGGTGGTGCCGGCGTCGACAGCGACAAACGTGCCGCCGGGCGGCTCGTGGGTGGCGCTGCCGTTGTTCCAGCACACCACGTCGCCGCTGACGCGCAACGCGCAGATCTCGTCGCCGTAGAACCCCACGTCCAGCGCCGTGAACGGCCCCCGGGGCCATCGCCCCCCGTCCTTGTTCCAGCCCGCCGACCAGTGGTAGGACGTGCGGTCCTGCTCGTCGCCCGAGACGACGTCTCGACTGTCGCGAAGGCCCCAGCAGACGACCTCACCATCGACGCGGAGCCCACAGAAAAAGAGATCGCCACCGGCGACCGCTCGGAACATCCCGTCGGGCGGCGGGGACTGCCCGTACTTGTCGCCGGACTCGTCGTCGTCCCAGCACACCACCTGCCCGCCAACACGCACCGCGCACGCACGGTCAGACCCCACCGCCACCGACACGAACTCACCCTCGAGCTCACCTTGAGGCACAAACCCGCCGTACCCGCCCAAGCACCCGAGCGTCGCATCCACCCGCACCCCGCACACCTGCGCATGCCCCGCCGACACCGACACGAACTCACCCTCGGGTAAATGGCGGGCCAAGTCGATCACATAGCCGTAGAGCGTGCATGCCAGGCTCCGGTCAATGTCGATGGCGCACGCAAGCTCATATCCCCCGCTGAGCGCCGTGAACCGCCGGCCAGGAAACGGGAACTCCTCATAGCTCAGATACGGATCATCCGGCGGGCCACCCAGGTGGAAGTCCTCCCCTCCCCAACACTGCAGCGCCCCGTCGGTATGGATCCCGCACATCCCACCAGTCCGCAAGCCATCGATCGTGATCCAACCCGCCGCCGACTCGGGGAACTCCAGCAACTCGGGGCGATGAGGCCAGTGCCATGGCGGCGTTCTGTTCCACCAGCAGGACGGTGGTGCCGGCGGCGTTGAGGGCGCCGATCCTCTCTGCGATCTGCGCCACGATCAGCGGCGCCAGCCCCAGGGAGGGCTCATCGAGCAGCAGCAGGCGAGGGGAACTCATCAGCGCCCGCCCGATGGCCAACATCTGCTGCTCACCGCCGGAGAGATATCCGGCCTGGTTACCACGCCGCTCGGCGAGCAGCGGGAACCCCTCCAGGACCTCCCTGGTCGTGGCGGCCACGCTGCGGCGGTCCCGTACCGTGACCGCGCCCGCCCGCAGATTCTCCTCCACAGTGAGCTCGGCGAAGATCCGTCGACCCTCCATGACCTGCGCCATGCCCCGACGCACCAGGGCCGTGGCGGAGGCTCGCCCGACCGGCACCCCCTCGAACAGCACCTCGCCCGCGGTGATGCGCCCGTCGTGGAACGACAGCAGCCCCGTGAGGGCGCGGAGCAGGGTTGTCTTGCCGGCGCCGTTGGCCCCCAGCAGGGCAACCACCGTGCCGGGCAGTACTTGCATGTCCACGCCGTGCAGCACCGACAGGGCGTGGCCGTAGCGGACGCTCAGTCCCGACACCTCGAGCATGGGCGCCCCACCAGCTGCATCCCCCATCATCGCGCCGCACCGTACCAGCGCCCGCCACACCGCCCCGGCACCGCCCCGGCACCGCCCGCCGCCACCCGAGTGCGCCTATCGTTCGCCCTGTGGGCAGGCGCCGCGCGCTAGCCTGATACGAACAACAGTTCTAACCGATGCGTTCGTCCGGATCCCCGGCGGACCGCCCGGAGCCGGACGAACCCAGGAATCACCTTGACCGCCGTCGCCGTCACTTCGCACACCCCCGGACCCGATGCCGCCGACGCCCTGGCCGGCTTCCATCCCGCGGTCCGCGCCTGGTTCGAGCAGCGCTTCCCGGCCGGGCCGACGCCCGCGCAGGCCGGCGCCTGGCCTGCCATCGCTTCCGGCGTCGACACGCTCGTGAGCGCCCCCACCGGGTCGGGCAAGACCCTGTCGGCGTTCTTCGTGGCCATCGACGCCCTCTGGCAGGCCCACGAGCGGGGCGAGCCGGTGGCCGGGCAGACCCAGGTGGTCTACGTGTCGCCTCTAAAGGCCCTCGCCACCGACATCAGCGAGAACCTCACCCGCCCGCTCGCCGAGATCGAGAAGATCGCCCGCGAGATGGGCTACGAACCTCCGCCACTGCGTGTGGCCGTCCGCTCCGGCGACACCACCCCGTCGGCCCGGGCCGCGATGCTGCGCAACCCGCCCAACTTCGTCATCACCACGCCCGAGTCCTTGTACCTCCTGCTGACCGCGGCGCGCAGCCGGGAGATGCTGCGGACGGCCCGATGGGTGATCGTGGACGAGATCCACGCGGTGGCCCGCGACAAGCGCGGGTCCCACCTGGCGCTGAGCCTGGAACGGCTGGAGCACGTCTGCGAGCAGAGGCCGTTGCGGATCGGACTGTCGGCCACGCAGCGCCCCATCGCGACGATCCAGCGACTGCTCGTCGGCGCGGGCACTCCGGATGTCGCCGGCGGCAACGGGAGCAGAGCCGGGGCCGGATCGGCGGTGATCGATGTCGGGCACCGGCGGGAGTTGGATCTTGCCCTCGAGCTGCCGCCGAGCGAGCTGGAGGCCGTGGCGCCGGCCGAACAGACCGCTGAGATCCTCGACAGGATCGCGGAGTTGATCGAGGCCCACCACACAACGCTGGTATTCGTCAACACCCGGCGCGAGGCCGAGCGCATCGCCCACCTGCTGGCCGAACGGCTGGGCGACAGCGAGGTGGCCTCCCACCACGGCTCGCTCTCCAAGGAACGCCGCCTGAGGGTGGAGACCCGGCTCCGGGCCGGCGACCTGCGCGCGCTCGTGGCCACCGCCTCGCTGGAGCTGGGAATCGACATCGGCCCGATCGATCTGGCGTGCCAGATCGGCAGTCCCCGCAGCATGGCCACGTTCCTGCAGCGGGTCGGCCGCTCCGGCCACTCGGTGGGTGCCGTGCCCAAGGGTCGGCTGTTCCCCACGACCCGCGACCAGCTCGTGGAGTGCGCCGCGTTGCTGGCCGGGGTGCGGGCCGGGCGGCTCGATGCGGTGTCCCCACCCGTCGCTCCCCTCGACGTGCTGGCGCAGCAGATCACCGCCGAGTGCGCCGCAGAGCGCTGGGAGATCGAGCCCCTGTTCGAGCTGGTACGCCGGGCGGCTCCCTACGCGGACCTGACGCGCACCGACTTCGACGAGACGCTCCGCTTCGTGAACACCGGCGTCACCACCGGGCGCGGTCGCCGCGGCGACTACGTCCACGTGGACACCGCGGCCGGCGAGGCCGCGGGGCGCCGTGGCGCACGCCTGGCAGCGCTGACCTCCGGCGGAGCGATCCCGGACGTGGCCGACTACCGCGTGCTGCTCGACCCCGACGACACGTTCCTGGGGACGGTCAACGAGGACTGGGCCATCGAATCCATGGCCGGCGACGTGTTCCTCCTGGGGTCGCACAGTTGGCGGATCAGGCGCATCGAGTCCGGAGTGGTGCGGGTGGTCGACGCCGAGGGTGCGCCGCCCACGGTGCCGTTCTGGCTGGGCGAGGCTCCCTCCCGCACCGCGGAGTTGAGCAACGAGGTCAGCGACCTGCGCAGCTTGGTCGAGGAGTTCCTCGCCGCCGGTGACCCCGACGGCGCCCGCGCCGCCACCGCCGAGCGCTGCGGCGTCTCCGATGTTGCCGCCGAGGCCGTCGTGTCGTACCTCGCCGCCGCCCGGGCCGCTCTGGGCTCGCTGCCCACGCGGCGGCGGCTGATTATCGAGCGCTTCTTCGACGAGACCGGCGGCATGCAACTCGTGATCCACAGCCCCCACGGGGGGCGCCTGAACCGCGGGCTGGGTCTGGCGCTGCGCAAACGCTTCTGCCGCACGTTCGACTTCGAACTGCAGGCCGCGGCCAACGACGACGCCGTGGTGCTGTCGCTCGGCCCGCAGCACAGCTTCCCGCTCTCCGACGTGCCGCGGATGTTGGACCCCGGCTCCGTGACCGACGTGCTGACGCAGGCCATCATCGTGTCACCACTGTTCGGGGTGCGCTGGCGCTGGAACCTCAACCGGGCGCTGACCGTGCTGCGCTTCAAGGGCGGCAAGCGCAACCCGCCGCCGATCCAGCGCATGGAGGCCGACGACGTGATGGCCGCGGTGTTCCCCGGCCTCGCCGCCTGCGGGGACAACAATCCCGGGCCGATCCCCATCCCCGACCACCTGCTGGTGCGCCAGACCCTCCACGACGCCCTGCACGAGGCCACCGACATCGACGGGCTCGTCGAACTGCTCAAGGCGCTGCGGACCGGCGAGGTGGCCGTCGAGTTCCGCGACACCCCCGAGCCCTCCCCCCTCGCGCACGAGATCCTCAACGGCCGCCCCTTCACCTTCCTCGACGAGGCGCCGCTGGAGGAGCGGAGGACCCGGGCGGTGCGGCTACCGCGTGGGCTGCCCGTGGACCTCAGCGAGATCGGCGCGCTGCACCCCGACGCCATCGCACGCACCTGCGCCGAGGTGGCGCCCGACGTGCGCGACCCCGACGAGTTGCACGACCTGCTGGCACAGCTGGTGCTGTGCCGGCCGCGGGCCGGCTGGGAGGGCCTGTACGGCCGGCTGGCCGCCGCCGGGCGGGTGGGCACCGTCGGCGGTTACTGGTGCACGACCGAGTTGCGCCCGGCTGTGGCTGCCCTGCTGGGCGAGGACATACCGGCAGGCGACGGCGCGGACGAGCCGACCGACATCGGCGACCCTGCCGACGTGGCAATCGAGGCGATTCGCGGTCACCTCGAGGTCATGGGGCCGGTGACCGTCGCGGAGCTCGCGGCGGCCACGTCGCTGGGGCTCGGAACCACCAAGATCGCTCTTGCGGCACTGCAGGCGGAGGGTTTCGCCCTCTCCGGTCAGTTCCGCCCGCAGACGCCGGCCTCAACAGACGCAGCCGAGTCCGAGTGGTGCAGCCGCCGCCTGCTGGCACGCATCCACGTCTACTCCCAGCGCCGGCGCCGCCAGGACATCCAGCCGGTCACCGCACAGGACTTCATGCGCTTCCTGTTCCGTTGGCAGCATGTGGCGCCCGGCACGCAGGTGCGGGGCCGCGCCGGGCTCAGCGCCGTGATCGAGCAATTGCAGGGATTCGAGACGGCTGCGGGAACCTGGGAGAAGCAGATCCTCGCCCGGCGCATCGACGGCTACCTGCCCGTCTGGCTGGACGACCTGTGTCTGTCGGGCGAGCTTGCCTGGGGTCGCCTGGGACTGCGACGTGGCGACGAGGGGCGCCCCGGAACCGCCACGTCCCGCGTTACACCGGTGACGCTTGGACTGCGCGGTGACTTCGACTGGCTGACAGCGGCGGCCCGCGGCGCCGAGATGCCCGCGGTGCCCGACGCCGGTGCGACCGCAGAGATCGCCGAATCCCTCGAACGCCACGGCGCCCGTTTCGCCAACGAGCTGGCCGCAGATTGCGGGCGGCTCCTAACCGACATCGAATCGGGACTCACCGACGGCGTCGCCCGCGGCCTCCTGACAGCCGACAGCTTCGGCGCGCTGCGTTCCCTGCTCGGGGGACCGCGCCGGGGCGTCTACGGCAGCCGCCAGCAGCCGCGGCGAGGATTGCGCCGGGGGGCGCAGGGACTGACCGGCCCGGTGGGACGATGGTCTCTGCTGGTCGCTCCCGACGGCGAGTTCGAGTCCGACGAGCTGGCCGAGGCGGTCGCCGAGCAACTCCTGGCACGTTGGGGGGTGGTTTTCCGCGACCTCCGGGCGATGGAGACCCTGGCTTTGCCCTGGCGCGAGGTGCTGTGGGCGCTGCGCCGCCTGGAGGCTCGCGGCGTCGTCCGCGGCGGGCGCTTCGTGACCGGGTTCACCGGAGAGCAGTTCGCGCTGCCGGCCGCCGTCGACGAGTTGCGCCGCGTGCGCCGCAGCGAGCGCACCAGTGAGCGGGTGGAGATCTCGGCGACCGATCCGCTGAACCTCACCGGAATCGTCACGCCCGGCCCTCGAGTCCCGGCCGTCGCGACCCGAACGGTCACGTACATCGACGGTCTGCCCCTCCCCTCCCCGGAGACCCTGGAGGGCCCGATGCCCGATGGCGAGCACGCGGAGCCGCCCGTGGGGGCGTCGCTGCGGTGAGCGGCAACGGCGGGCCACCCGTCACGATCGGTATCGATGTCGGCACCACGTCGGTCAAAGCGGTCGCCGTCGACGCCGAAGGCCGGATCCTGGCCCGCACCCGGCGGCCGCACGAGTTGCGCGTACCGGCGCCGGGGCTGCTGGAGCACGACGCCGCGAGCGCCTGGCACGCCGGACCGCTGGCGGCCTGGGCCGACGTGCGCCGAGCGGGCGATCCGCAGGCGGTGTGCGTGGCCGCCATGGTGCCGTCGCTCACTGCCGTCGACGACCGGGGCGTGCCGCTCGGCGCGGGCCTCCTGTACGGCGACGCCCGCGGCGAGGCCATCGCCGACCTGCCACCGGTGGGCAACGAGGAGTGGGTCGGATTCCTTCGCCACCTGGCAGGCCGCCACCGTGACGCCGCCGGGTTCTGGCCGGCGCAGACCGTGGTCAACCACGCCCTCGGCGGGGTGGCGGCCCTCGACACCGCCACTGCGATGACCGCGATGCCGGTCTTCGACGGCACGGGCTGGGATCCGGCACTCTGCGGCGAGCTCGGCGTCGATTCCGAGCAGCTCCCGACGCTCGTGGCGGGCTGGGTTCCGGCCGGCGACATCGAGGGAATCCCGCTGGGCGCCGGCATCGTGGACGGCCTCGCGGAGCTGGCCGTCGCCGGGGCTCTCGACGTGGGCGACATCATCGTCACACTCGGCAGCACCCTGCTGTGCTGGGCCGTCACCGACACTTGGCTGGAACTCGACGGCCTGTGGACGATTCCCCACGTGGCCGCCGATCGGTTCCTCGTGGGCGGCCCGAGCAACGCCGGCGGGCTCTTCCGGGACCGGGTGCGGGCGATGCTGGGCGACCCGCCGGGCGACGAGGAATTCACGGCGCTGCTGGCGGGCATCGATCCCGCGGACCTGCCCGTGTGGATCCCCTCGATTCACCCCGAACGCACTCCCACTGCCGGAAAGGCCCGCACGGCATCTCTCCTGGGCTTGGAGGCCACACACCGCCAGACGCACCTCCACCGGGCGGCCCTGGAGGCCGCCGGATTCGTCGTGCGACGCCACATCGAGGCCGCCGGTATCACGCCCCGTCGCATCGTGGCGACCGGCGGCGGCACCGTCGTGGGACCGTGGATGCAGGCCCTCGCCGACTGCTGCAACCTCCCCGTGCACGTCGGCGCCACCCCCGAGAGCGCGGCACTCGGCGCCGCCTTCGCCGCCCGCCTGGTCGCCGGGTTGGAAACCGACCTGGCCGAGGGTGCCCGCTGGGCCCGCACGGCCCGCATCGTCGAGCCGGACCCCCGGTGGACGGGCCCCGCCGAGCAGCGCTACCGGCGCTTCGAAGGCCTGCTGGCTGAGGCCTAGAGCCACCGGGCCGGCGAGCTGCCGACTTCCCGTTTGCGAAACCCCGCTCGTGCGGACGACATGCAGGGCCAAGTCCACTTCAGCGCGTGGGCGGCTGCCAGAACGGGCCTTGCCGGCTGTCATGGACAGGGTGAAGACTCGGGGTGGACGGCATAGGCATCTGGCGAGATCAGGTCGGCCGGTAACACAAGGTCGAGCGTCTCACCCGCGGCGAGGTCCACGCCGGGCGATGGACCGAACTCGACGACTCGACTCCGGACCGCGGCAGTTCGAGGGTGAAACGGAGCACCGCCGACACTCCCCGAATCATCAACGCGGACAGTGCCTCCGTGCCGTTGCGCGATCGCCCTGACCAGGGAAAGGCCGATTCCGGTGCCGCCGTCGATGCGCCCACGGGACGAGCGGCTTCCTCAGCTTCGCTTAAGCGACAGCGGATCGACATCGCCCGTGGTGGCGAGTCTCCCTCGTGGTGAAGTCGTCAGCCGGCGGTGTGCAGCAGCTTCGTCGAGACCGTCCCGATGGGGTTCAGCTCGGCGCGGATCTCGTCACGCGGACTGAGCGAGACCGCCGGTCCCCGGGGAGCCGGTCATGCCGCCGGATTCGTCGTGCGCCGCCACATCGAGGCCGCCGGAATCACGCCACGCCGCGCCGTCGCAACCGGCGGCGGCACTGTCGTGGGACCGTGGATGCAGGCCGTCGCCGACACCGGGAATTGATAGCACGTGATGCTATTACTAGTGATAGCATCACGGCATGGCAACGATGCGCACCACTTTCACCCTGGACGAGACTCTGGCCGAACAGGCGCGGCGGCTCGACATCAACCTCTCCGCTGCAGCCCGCGAGGGCGTTGCAGAGGCTGTGCGACGCGCCATGGCCATGGCCGATCGCGTTGCATACCAGCGAAACCCCGAGCAGCCCGACGACTTCTGGGACGGCGCCGAAGCATGGAGTGACCGGTGAACCGCGGGGATGTGTGGTGGGCCGAGGTCGGCCGGAAACGGCGACCGGTCGTAGTGCTCACCCGGCCCGAGGTCATCGACGTGCGCGCGATGGTCACCGTTGCAGAGATCACCACCACCATCCGTGGACTGGCGGTCGAAGTCCCCATCGGGGTGCCCGAGGCAGGCACGGCGGAGACCTCGGTCGTGAACTGCGACGGTCTGCACACCGTGCGGCGCTCGTCGCTAACGCGGCGAGCCGGCGAGTTGGACGAACGGACCATGCGCGACGTCTGCCGCTCCGTGGCCCACGCACTCGGCTGCTGACGGCGGCCGTGTCATGGACTCGCTCGATCACCGGCCGGCGGTACGCCGGACTCGCGGGTCGAGGGGGTCAGCGTTTCGCGGCGGCCGGCTTGGGAAGGCGCTGCAGGAGGCTCTGGGCCGCCACAGCCAGTAGCAGGAACATGCCCGACACGAGTTGTTGCCAGAAGGCGTTGAGGCCCATCCGGTTGATAGAGACCTGGATGACGAACAGCAGGAGCGTGCCGGAGAGGCTGCCGATCATCGAGCCGCGGCCGCCGGTCAGCAGGGTGCCGCCCACGACGACGGCGCCGATCGCGAACAACTCGTAGGTCTCCGCGGCGAACGGTCTCCCCAACGTCTGGCGGTAGGCCAGGAGAACTCCCGCCAACGCCGCCAGGCTCGCGCACACGGTGTACGCCCTGATCTTGACGCTCACCACCTTCACGCCGAGCAGCCGGGCCGACTTCTCGTCGCCGCCGATGGCGAACAGTGAACGCCCGAATGTTGTTCTGCGCAGCACGATGGCGCCCACCGCGAACGCCGCGAGCATGATCGCCGCCGGCGAGGCGAGGCGGTACTCGCCGACGGAGAACACCGTTCCCGTGCCGATCGTCCGCGCCAGACCCTCGTTGGGCAGAGCCACGTTCTGCTCGTCGGACAGCAGTAGCGCCAACCCACGCACCGACAGCAGTCCGGCAAGTGTCACGATGAACGGCTCCAGATTTCCGCGGGCTATCGCCAAACCCTGAGCGAGGCCGATCACCGCGCCGACGGCCATCGTGGCCAGCAGCGCTAGCAGAGGGTTTATCCCGGCCTCCACGAACTTCGCCACCACCACTCCGGCGAGCGCCGCTACCGAGCCCACCGAGAGGTCAATCCCCCCGGCGATGATGAGGTACGTCATGCCCACCACGATGATCCCGACGAAGGCCGAGCGCTCCAGCACGCTGGACAGGTTGGGCCCGCTCAGGAAGCCGTCGAAGGCAAGACTTGCCGCGACCAGACCCAACAGCAGGGCGAGTGGCGGACCGAGGATCTGGCCGGGTTGCTGCCTCGCACGGAACCTCAGGAGGACCACGAGCGACCGGCCCCGCCCGGGGACGGCTGCCGGCCCACGGTCGCCCGACATACCGGTCACATCCGCTCGACACGGTGCGAGACACGGACTGCCACGAACACGGCGGCGAGGATTATGAGACCGGAGACCAACTGGGTCAAGGCCGTATCGACGTTGTTGCGGAGCAGTGTCGTCTCGGTGAGAAGCACGAAGTTAGCTCCGGCGACGGTGCGAGGGACCGAGAATTCACCACCCTGCAGGCTGGTACCGCCCACCACGACGGCGGCGATGGCGTCGAGTTCCATCAGCAGTCCGACCTGGGTGGCATCGCTGTGCGCAGCGAGAGCGGTCACGTACATTCCGGCGATTCCGGCGAGTACGCCGCTCACCACGTAGACCGCCAGGATCGTCCGGCGCACGCTCTAGCCGCTGAGGCCCGCAGCCACCGGGTTGGCGCCGGCGGCGCGGATGCGGAACCCGAAACGCGTGGACCGCATGAGCCACCAGATGCCGACAGCGAGTGCCGCCCAGACCACGGCGGCGAGGGGCACGCTTGCGCCGAACGGAAGCTCGTAGTACTTGCGCCCGAAGCGAATGAACGTGTCGTCGTATAGCGATCTGGACTTGCCGTCGACGATCACGGACGCCAGACCGCGTCCGCCCACGAGGAAGCCGAGGGTGGCAACGATCGGCTGGATGCGCAGGAACGCGACGAGCGACCCGTTGAGCAGCCCGCACCCGGCGGCCGCCAGCAGGGCCAGAAGGACGGCGAGCGGCAAGCCCAGCGGTGCGATTGTCATGGCGATCACCACCGAGGCGACCGCCATGATCGCGCCGACGGATATGTCGATCCCCTTGGTGGCCACCACGAATGCCATGCCCAGGGACGTGAAGACGAGGGGTGTCACCTGCTGGAGTTGCAGGCGAAGGGTGGTCCACGCCCAGAAGTGCGGTGTGATGATCGTGTTGAGCACGATGAGGCCCGCCAAACCCAGGAAGATCCCGTGCCGGCGAAGCAGTGCGCCCAACTCGCCCGACGCCGACGCGCCGGCTGGACGCGCCGTGCGCAGAATCGTCATCGCTCCGGCGAAGCGTCCGTCGACATGAGTGCCACGAGGCTCTGCTCGCAGAGGTCCTCTCCACTCAATGTGGCCACGGTGCGGCCGTCGCGCATGACGACGGTGCGATGCGTGCCCTCGAGCAACTCCTCCAGTTCCGAGGAGATGATCAGGATGGCCATACCGTTCGCAGCGAGGTCACTGAGGCGGGCCTGGATCTCGAACTTGACGCGTGTGAGGCCGATCTCGAACTTGCCGACGTCGATGCCTCGGGTCGGTTCGTCGGTGATCAGCACCAGGGGCGAGAGACTCAGGCTGCGAGCCAGGATCACCTTCTGCTGGTTGCCGCCCGACAGCTACTCGATCGGTTGGTCGAGTGACGCGAGCTGAATATCGAGCATGTCGACGAGATCACCTACTAGTGCGTCGACGGCGGCTCGATCGATGAGACCGCGGCGGGTGAGCTTTGGCAGCGCCGCGGCGATGACGTTCTCGCGAACAGACTGCCCGGGGAAAATGCCCTGCGCTCGCCGGTCCTCGGGCACCAGCGACATGCCGCTGGCAAGCGCCTCGCCCGGCGAATCCGGCAGGCGGCCGCTGTCGCTCACAAAGCCGTCCCCACCGGTGCGCCGCGCCACCCCGAAGAGGATCTCCGCGAGTTCGGTACGCCCAGCGCCGAGCAAACCCGCGAGGCCGACGATCTCTCCGGCACGCACGCTCACCGACGCCTCCTCCACGTCCGCGCTGCTCACGCTGTCGGCCTCGAGCACCGTTGGCGCGTCGGTCGCCATGATCGGACGGAACCCGGTGCTGCGCCCGGTCGAGCCGGTCTGACGGCGGCCGATCATTCTCGTCACGAGGCTCTCGCGGTCCAACTCGGCAACCGGACCGTCGAACACGACCCGCCCGTCACGCAGGACGGTCAGCGTCTCGCACACCTCGTAGAGTTCCTCGAGCCTGTGGCTGACGAACAGCACCGAGCGCTGCTCGGCCAGAAGCCGCCCGATGATGCCGAAGAGCCGTTCCACTTCGGCGGTCTCCAGCGATGAGGTGGGCTCGTCCATGATGACGAGCCGGGCGTCCTGCGACACCGCGCGCACGATGGCAACCATCTGCCGGACCGCGATGCTCAAGCGACCGACTTCTGCGTTGGGATCGACGCTCTCGAGGCCGTAGCGAGCGAGGATCTCCTCGCTATCGCGGACCAGACGCCGCTGGTCGATGAACGGTCCCCGTTTCGGCTCGCGGGCCAGGAAGAGGTTCTCGGCGACCGAGCGCGGGGGGATCAGGTTGACCTCCTGATGGATGGTGCTGATCCCGGCGGCCACCGCCTCCGGCGGGGAACGGAACGCGACGGGGGTCTCGCCTACCTTCACGGTGCCGGCATCGGGGCGGTAAACACCGGCGACGATCTTGATCAGCGTCGACTTGCCGGAGCCGTTCTGGCTGGCGAGGGCGCGCGCCTCACCGGGGCGCACCGCCATGTCGACACCGTCGACCGCCAACACGCCGGGGAACCTCTTGCTCACGCCGACAGCCTCGACGTTAGGGATGAGCGCTCCGTCCATCGCGACCTGTTCCTCCTCGTTGGGCCAGGGCCATGGGCCGCAGCCCCTCCGTGCTCGGCTTCCAGGGGGGGACTGGAAACCGAGCACGGAGGGGCTGCGGACCGGCCGAGGCGCGGTGCCGCTCGGTGCCTAGTACCCCAGCTCGTAGTACTGGTCGACGTTGCCTGCGTCGTACACCCGGTCCTCGATGACGATCCGGTCGGGGACCGAGCGGCCGAGCGTCATCTGCTCGATCGTGTCGAAGGCCATCGTGCCGAAGCGTGGGTTCGACTCGACGGTCACCAGCATCTTGCCTTCCTTGATGGCATCGAAGGCGTCGCGGACGCCGTCAATTGAGACCACGAGTAGATCCTCGCCCGGTGTCATTCCGGCCGCCTCCAGCGCCGCTATCGCCCCGAGCGCCATCTCGTCGTTATGAGCGTAGATGGCCGTCACGTCGGGATGCGACTGCACGAGCTGGCTGGCGACGTTCTGGCCCTGGGCGCGGCTGAAGTCAGCCGTCTGTGAGGCCAGCAATTCCATACCGGGATTCTCGTCAACGATCTCGTCGAAGCCGGACTTGCGGTCTCGGGCAACATCGGATCCCGCTGTTCCCTCGAGCTGGATGATCCTGGCCTCGCCGCCGGTCGCCTCCGCGAGGCGCCGGCCGGCGATGCGTCCCTGCTCCACGAAGTCCGACGACATGAATGTCACGAAATCCTCGCACGGCGCGCCTTCGTGCGAGCGGTCGACGAACAGGACCGGAATCCCGGCGTCGCGGGCGGTGTCGAGGCCCTCGTCGAGCCCGTCCGCTTCGCGCGGCGCCAGCAGGATCACGTCGACGCCCTGGTTCACAAGATCCTGGATGTCAGTGATCTGCTTCGCCAGGTCGCCCTGCGCGTCCGTAGTGATCACGTTCGAAACGCGGCCCTCCTGGTCCTCCATCGACTGCGTTTCCGCGATGCGCCACGCGCCCTCGGACTCCATCTGGCTAAACCCGACGACCAACTCGCCCATCTCCTTGTCGAGCGTCGAATCGCAGAGGTTGTCCGACGTGCGTAGGACGTTGGACAGAACCGCCTCCGCCGGTGCCGGCTCCGGCGTCGGTGCGGGGGCGGGTGCTGCCGGCTCCGACTCCGGCGTTGGTGCGGGGGCGGGCTCGGGGGGCGCCGGCTCCGGCGCCGGTGCGGGTGCTGCCGGCTCCGGTGGGGGTGGAGTTGCTGCCGGTCAGGCCTCGTCTCCACCCCCGCATGCGGCGGCGACCAGCACCACAGCCAGTGCCGCTCCTGCGAGCAGCGTCATTCTCTTTCTCATTCTCCCTACCTTTCAGTAGTCGGGTTGGTTGGGTTCTCATCACTCCGCGACGACGGCTGGGATGGGTCGGCGGCCTGCGTTCCCGAGACGCCGATGCCTCGGCCGCTTGGCGCTTGGTCCGCGCCGCGCAACTCCCAACCACGGGAGAACAACTCCAGGGAGTGGCGCTTGCCGCCGGCATGGCTCTCGACGCGTGCCCAGTCGACCTCGATGCCGAGTCCGGGCCCTTTGGGTATGTCGATGTAGCCGTCGACCACGCTGATGGGCGGATCAACCAGGTCGCGCGTCCAGTCCTCGTTGAAGCTGTCGAAGGACTCCTGGACGTAGAAGTTCGGCACGCAGGCCGCGAGCTGCGCGCTGACCGCCGAGCAGATGGGGCCCTGAGCATTGTGGGGCGCCACCACGGCGTGACCCGCTTCAGCGAGTGCCGCCGCTTGCCTCGTGCGCCAGAGTCCCCCGAGGTGGACCGGCTCGGGCTGCAGTATTCCCACCGCTCCGGTGGCAAGCAGCTCGGCGAACTGGTGAAGGGCCGAGAACGACTCGCCTGCTGCGACGGGCACGGGCGACCGCCGCGCAACGTCCGCCAGCACCGGGATGTTGTGATGGGAGACCGGCTCCTCGAACCAGGCCGGCCGGAACGGAGCGAGTCTCTCGGCGATGCGCAGAGCCGCGGACATGCCGAAGCGGCCGTGGGCCTCGATCATCAGGTCCGAGCCGGGGCCGACCTCGTCGCGAACGGCCTCCACCAGGGAGATGGCGATGTCCTCCTCGTAGCCGCTCTGAACCTGCCACGCATCGCCGAAGGGGTCGAACTTCATGGCGGTGAAGCCGAGGTCCACAACACGGCGGGCCGCCCCGGCAAACGCCTCCGGGGTGCGTTCCACCGTGTACCACCCGTTGGCGTAGGCCCTGACCCGGTCGCGGATCCGCCCGCCGAGCAGCCTGTGTGCAGGAACGTTCAACGCCTTGCCCATGATGTCCCAGCAAGCCATCTCGATTGCCGCCACGGCGGCCCCGTGGATCTGCCCGCCATCGGTGTAGACATCGCGCTGGGTGGCGACCAGTAGCGCTTCGATCTCGAACGGGTCATGGCCCGCGAACCTCTCGTGGAGGTCACGTATGGCGGTCTCGACCGTGCGCGTGAACACGTTGACGGTCCCCTCGCCAACTCCTTGGATCCCCTCGTCGGTGTCGACCCGAACCCAGAGCCAGTCCTTCCAGGTATTGGCGACGACGTGGGAGGTGATGCCGGTGATCTTCATGGCGCTACTCCGAGCAGAGGATCGTACAATAGTAATATCATACTATTGATCATCTGCACAAGGGGCTCGCTAGACTGCCGCCCGTGGACTTCGACACCCGGACCGGCACTGGTCTGCGTCAGCGCACTGTCGAGAGAATCGGCTACAGCATCATCGACAGCACCTATCCGCCTGGGCACAGGTTTGCGAACCAGGACGACCTCTCGGTGGAGTTGGGAGTCTCACGCACCGTGGTTCGGGAAGCCTTGGGGCTTCTCCGGGACAAGGGACTGATCGAGTCCCGCCCGAAGGCGGGCACCGTCGTCGCAAACCACCGATCGTGGAACCTGCTCGATCCAGACG
Source organism: Acidimicrobiales bacterium (assembly GCA_963668565.2). GTDB lineage: Bacteria > Actinomycetota > Acidimicrobiia > Acidimicrobiales > CATQHL01 > VXNF01. The sequence goes on along the minus strand of CAXXMX010000006.1, from coordinate 9,276 downwards.
TCCTGCGCTGGAGCATCGCCGCCCGATCAGCGCCGACGACGCTCAGTCACGTTGCCGAGGTGCGCCTGGTGATCGAGCCGGAGGCGGCAAGGTTGGCAGCGCGCCGGCGGAGCGACGAGGCGGCGGACATGCTTGTCGACCTGTATGGGGCGATGGCCGACGCGGTCTCCAACTTCAGCCGGTACATCGCAGCCGACCTGGAATTCCACAACGCAGTGTTCCGGGCGGCGGCGAATCCCGTACTGGCGCAGATGGCCGAGACGATCCGGATCGCACTGGAGGGGAGCCGCCGTCTCACCGTGCAAGTGCCCGGCGGTCCGGCCACCACCCTCGGGCTACACGCCGAGGTTGCTCATGCCATACGCCGACGGGACGAGGACGAGGCCGCCCGGGTCATGACCGAACTCATAGAGGTCTCGGCAAACGACCTCCTGCGCGTACTGCAGGCGCCGGCGCAGGGCTGACGGCCCATCGCGATGGCGGGCCTCCGCCGGTCCTGCCGACTAGCCGCCTGCGGTGTCAATGGCCTCGCGGAGTTGCTGCGCGCTGGTGTGCAGGTAGTTGCGGCCGGTCGCCGTGACGGAGTTGTAGGCCAGCTCGTCGAGGGCGTCAGCCTTCAGCGCCGTCACCTCGGCCCGGCGGACATCCAGCGCCAGGAGCATGTCGCACAACTCGGCGGCCCACTGCGCCTCGCCGCCGGCCAGCGCCGCACGGGCCCGCTCCGCCAGCACGCCTGCACCTCCGGCGAGACCGGCGATCCGCCGGGCACGGTCGGCGGGATCGAGCGGGTTCAGGGTCGTCGGGTTGCCGTCGAACCAGCCGAGCACACCGTTGAAGATCGAGCGCACCGACCAGGCGACGGTGCCGTAGTACTCGCGCAGCAGCGGATGGTCTGCGAGGTCGTCGGGAAGCCGCACCTCATGCACAAGCTCATCGGGCGTCTTCCCCGCATTCATCCCCTCGATCGTGGCGTTGTAGACGTGCCACAGTCCCCGGCTGTAGACCTCCAGCGCTTCGGCCACCCCGGCGGCGCCGCTGATCGGCAGCGTGTGGCCGAGCACGAGATGGTCGGGCTGCAGGGCACGGATGCGGTCGATCGACTCGCACCAGTCGCGCACGTTCCGGTACCGCGAGCCCCGGATGGCATACAGGTTCGGCCACGACCGGTACATGTTGTCGCCGACGAAGGCGACCCGCTCGTCCTCGAACCAGACGAGAACCTGATCATCGGTCTCGCCGGGGTTGTGCGACACCTCCAGCGTGACGCCGCCCAGCCGTACGGTCGTGGCCCCCTCGAACGTCCTGGTGGGGCCGATCCGCGGGTCGGGGAGTTCGCCGATACGGAAGTCGCGCGTCGCCGACGCTGATGCGAAGCCGCTGTTGATATGCAGTTCGGCTGGGAGCAGGTGGCCGAATTGCCCCAGGGCGCGTTGCCTGGCGACCGTGGCGACACAGAAGAGGTGCAGCGTCTCGTTGCCGAACGGCTCGATGGCCCAGATCTCGATATCGGGGTTCTCGTCGACGAGCGCCACCGCCCCGTAGGTGTGGTCGAAGTGGTGATGGGTGTAGACGAGCCCGAGGATCGGCAGGTCGCTGTGGCGCCGCAGTTCGGCGATCGCCTCGGCCGATGCGCGGGGTGTACTGCCGGCGTCGACGGCGACGATGCCGGTTTGACCGACCACGAAGGCAAACGTCGACATGCCGTAGCCGGCAGCGACGAACACGCGGTCGGTCAGCTGAACGAACGCGCGCTCCAGGGAGGGGTTGACCGAGCGCAGCTCGCGGGTCGCCGCCGTCTCGCTACCGCTCATCGCCTTCAACAGACGAGCGAAGTTCCTGTGCGTAGGTGTGGAGGTAGTTGCGGCCGGACGTGGTGAGGAGGTTGTAGGCGATCTCGTCGAGGGCTTCGGCTTTCAGCGCAGCCACCTCGGCCGGCCGGAAGTCAAGCGCGTCCAGCATGTCGCAGAGTTCGGCCGCCCACTGCGCCTCGCCGGCACCCAGAGCGGCCGCCGCTTCGGTGAACAGCACATCGGGGCCTCCGAGGAGATCCGCGATCCGCCCTGCGCGGTCGGCAGGATGCAGCGGGTTCAGGGTCGTGGGGTTGCCGTCGAACCAGCCAAGCACGCCGGCGAAGATGGCGCGCACCGACCAGCTGACGTTGCCGTAGTACTCGCGCAGCAGCGGGTGAGCGGCAAGTTCGTCGGGAAGCCGCACCTCGTGCACCAGCTCATCGGGCGTCTTCCCGGCGTTCATTCCGTCGATGGTCGCGTTGTACACGTGCCACAGCCCCCGGCTGTAAACGTCCAGCGCCTCGTCGACCTCGGCGGCTCCGCTGAACGGCAACGTGTGGCCGAGCACGAGGTGTTCGGGCTGCAGAGCACGGATCCGGTCGATCGACTCACACCAGGTGCGGACGTCGCGGTACTGGGTACCCCGGATGGCGTACAGGTTTGGCCACGAGCGGTACATGTTGTCGCCGGCGAAGGCGACCCGTTCGGCCTCGAACCAGACGAGCACCTGGTCGTCCGTCTCGCCGGGGTTGTGCGTCACGTCGAGTGAGATCCCACCCAGCCGGATGGTGGCGCTTCGCTTGAATCTCCTCGTCGGGAGTATCCGTCGGTCGAGATCGATCGACGCGGGGATGTCCTCGGGTGCAGCAGGCGGGGCGACCCCGGTGTTGATCGTCTTGTCAGGGGGGAGCATGATCCCGAAGTGCCGGAGCGCCCGCGTGGCCGCGATCTCGGCACGGTTTCGAGCCAGCGTTCGTGCCTCGGTGCCGAACGGCTTGATCGCCCAGATCTCGATGTCGGGGTTCTCTTCGACGAACGCGATCGCCCCGTGGGTGTGGTCGATGTGCCCGTGGGTGTAGACGAGCCCAACGATGGGCAGGTCGCTGTATCGCTTGAGCTCGGCGATCGCCTCCGCCGCCGGGCCCGGCGCGCTGCCCGCGTCGACGGCGACGATGCCGGTATCACCGACCACGAAGGAGAACGTCGACCCGCCGTACCCGGCGGCGACGAACACCCGGTCGGTCAGACGGACGAACCGGCGCTCGAGGGACGGGTCGAGCGCGCGGAGTTCCTGAGTCGCCGCCGTCTCGGAACCGGCCATGGCGCTAACGGTAGTGCCGCGGTGTTCAGCGGACTGCGGTATCCGACCTCGTGGCACGGCCGCAGCCACGTGACGGTCTTCTAGATGAGTAGTTCCAAGGGGTGCGAGCGGGGGGTCGGCCAAGTCGGCGGTGTGGTGGTGCGAGCGGGGGGTCCGCCGCTGGGTGGTTGAGGGTGTCCAAGATCGGGAGGTGAAACCGCCCCCGATCCTGGAGGACCTTGGCATGAACCCGGACTTGGACACCCTCGCGACGGCACTTTATGTGACGATTGATGACTTGTTGGTGGCGCACCCGCAGTGGGCGCCGCCGCGGCCCGCGGTGGGTATCGCCCCGGAACTGTCTGATGCGGAGCTGGTTTCTCTGGCGGTGTTGCAGGCTTTGTTGGGGTTCGACTCTGAGGCCCGTTTCGTGCGCTACGCCAAAGCACACCTGACGCCGTGGTTTCCTTACGTGCCCCCGCGGCCCGGCTACAACAAGCGTCTGCGCCGCAGCGGCGAACTGATCAAGCACGTGATGGCCTGCCTCGCACGCGCCTGCGCGTCCTGGCACGACGACGTCTGGCTCGTGGACTCCACGCCCGTGGAGTGCGGGCGCAGCCGCGAGACCCAAAAGCGCTCTGAGCGGCCCGGATGGGCCACCTACGGCTACAGCGCCTCGCACTCCCGCTATTTCTGGGGCCTGCGCCTGCACCTCATAACAACCCCGTCGGGCCTGCCCATCACCTTCGCCCTCGCCGGCGCGAAAGCCGACGAGCGCGACGTCTGTTGGGACATGATCGCCCACGCCGGCGTCGCCCGGCGGGGCCAGACCCTCATCGCCGAGGTGGGCTACCGCAGCGCCGCCTTCGAAGCCCAACTCAACAACGCGGGCATCACCCTCATCCGACCCGCCACCAAAACAGAACCCACCCGAGCGGGCCGGGCGTTCCTGCGGCCGTTCCGCCAGATCATCGAATCGGTCAACCAGACCCTCAAAGCCCAACTCGGCCTCGAACGCCACGGCGGGCGCACCCCCGCCGGCGTCGCCGCGCGCGTCCTACAACGACTCCTCGCCCTCACCGCCACAATCTGGCACAACCAAACCACCCAACAACCAGGCCCCGCCCGCTCCCTACTCGCCTACGACCACTGACCCCTTGGAACTAATCATCTAGTGTCACTGGCCATGGCGACAGACGTGATGATCACCGGCAGCGGCATTCCGCTGCCATCGCCGGGCCGCGCCGGGGCGGGCGCGCTGGTGCGCCACGACGGAACGCTGATCCAGGTCGATGCCGGCCCCGCAACCACGTTCCGCCTCACTGAGGCCGGCGTCGACATCACCGAGTTGGCGGGCCTGGTCATCACCCATCACCACAGCGACCACCTCATGGGGATCGCTGATCTGGTGCTGACCCGGTGGATTCGCAACGGGGAGCGTCCCTGCCCCGCACTACCGATCCATTGCCCCGCCGGTCATGCCGTCGACTTCGTCGAGTCGCTGTTCGACAACCTGCAACCGGACATCGAGGCGCGCATCGGTCTGGCCGGCTTCCCCGATCGACCCGATCCCGCCGTGCACCCCTTCGAGCCGCAGCAGACGCCGACGAAGGTCGCAACGTTCGGCGCCGTGCTCGTCGAGTCGGTCCTCGTCGAGCACGGCGGCGTCAGGCCTGCGGTGGCCTACCGATTCACCACTCCCGACGGCGTCGTGGTGATCTCCGGCGACACCCGGGCATGCGATGCCGTCGAACGTCTCGCCACCGGGGCCGACATCTTGGTGCACGAGGTGCTGCGCAGCGCCAAGTTGCTCGAGTTGGGGCTGCCGGCACGGCGCGTGGAGAAACTCGCCCAACTCCACGCCGAGGCGCCGACGCTCGGAGCGCTGGCCGCCCGTGCCGGGGTCGCGCAATTGGTGCTCACGCACCTCATGCCGGCCCCCGAGGGACCCGACGACACCGCAGCGCTCGCCGCCGACGTTCGCTCCGGTGGCTACACCGGGACCGTCGTCGTCGCCTCCGATCTCCTCACCGCCACGATCTGAACGCACCGGGGGTCACCGAGCCGCGTCCGTGCTCGGCCGCACCGCGCCGGTTGGCGCCGCTCAGCGGGCACGGCAGGCGGCGGACTAGTTGCCGTCCCCGTCGACGGTGACGACGGCGGTGATGATCTCGGCCTCGTTGTACTGCCGGTGGTTCACCGTGGTCGCGTGGTGCCGGAGAAGCCGCAGCGACACGTCGCGTTCGATCTCGAGTTCGGACATGTCGGACTCCGGGTCGGCCAGGAGCGCGATCCGGTCCTCCAGATTCTCCGCGCCGGTTGGGCCGCTGGCGAACTCCACCTCCACCGTCGAGCCACGGGCTGTCGCAGTCACGCGCAGGCGCTTACCCGCCTTGGTGAGTGGCGGGAGGGAACCTCCCCCTCCCGCTCTCTTAGAACCGTACGTGACAGTCTCCCGTCATACGGCTCCCACAGTCCGGCGTGGGGTTGAAGCAACGAGGTGCCAGTGAGCGAAGAGTTGTGGCTCGCGCTGACGGGCAGCGTCGAGCCATCTCCACGCTTTGGTGGGTTGGCCTCGCAATCGTTTGAACTTCTGCATCGCCCATCGGACGAGATGTTCGTCGATGCGCGCTGCGATGGCATACAACTCGGAGCGGTAGAAGGCCCCGTAGTAGTTGAACCAGCCTCGGACCTGGGCGTTGATGGCCCCGGCGAGTCCGGCGAGGTCCGTTGCACTGCGACGGTTGAGGTGCCAGTCCCTGATCTGTTTGCCGATCGCCTTCTTCGCCTTGGGGCTCATGGCTGGTGAGAAGCTCACGAAGAAGCCTCGTCGGCCACGGGCCAGGCGACCCCGGAAGGTGTAGCCGAGAAAGTCGAAGCTGGTGTGCTCCGCCTCATCACGGCGCTTCGTGTCTTTGCAGTACACGATCTTCGTCTTGTCGGGATGCAGCTCAAGGCCCAGGGACCCGAGCCGCTCAGCGAGGTCGGCGCAGAGTTGTTGGGCCTGTTGCTCGGTGTCGCAGTGGATGACCACATCATCCGCGTAACGCTCGAACGGACAGCGGGAGTTTTCCCGGTCCATCCACTTGTCGAACGCATAGTGCATGAAGAGGTTCGCGAGCAGCGGCGAGATCGGAGATCCTTGTGGGGTTCCCCTCTCTCGTGGCGCGGTGGTTCCGTCTCGCATCGTCATGGGGGCTTTGAGCCACCGTTCGATGTAGAGCAGCACCCAACGCTCGTCGGTGTGGTGAGCGACCGCCTTCATGAGCAGATCATGGCGAACGCTGTCGAAGAAGGCCCGGACATCGAGATCGAGCACCCAGTCCTTGTTCCAACAACGCTTACGAGCCACGGCCAACGCGTCGTGGGCGCTTCGCCCAGGCCGGTATCCGTAGCTGTCGGGGTGGAAGATCGGCTCAAGCTTCTCTTCCAGCAGCATCGCTGCCGCGGTCTGAGCCACCCGGTCTGCCACATTCGGCACACCGAGAACCCTGACCCCGGCCCCATGATCTTTCGGTATCTCAACCGCTCGCACCGGCCCCGGGAAATAGCTCCCCGAAGACATCCGATTCCACAGCTTGTAGAGGTTGTTCACCTCGTCGGCTGCGAAATCGTCGATGCTCACAGCGTCCACGCCCGGCGCTCCACTGTTCGCTCGGACCTTCTTCCACGCCTCGAAAACGAGACGCTTCGGAATCTCAAACGACTTCAACTTCTTCTGCCTCGGTCGATCTGTCGGCTCCTCCCCCGAAGGGTTGACCTCCAAACGACCGTGAACTGCCCGGCCCCTTCGCTCCGACCCCATTACAGGGCCCTCACCGCTACTACGGGCCGGTCCGCCCCTGTGCCCCGCATCGGTACTCTCGCACTCGCAGTGTCCGCTGCTTGTGGTTCTCCCTCTCGCGGCCAATAACACCAGCCGTCTCTATCGGGGCGACAGGTTCTCCTGTTCCATGCCAGCGCCTGCGATGAGCTCACGCCACCTATACACCGGGCACCGCCGGGGCCACATACAGGCAGCTCCCCGACTGAGGGCCCACCGCAGCGAGCCTTTGTCCCGGGACCACCCACAGATCCCAGTTTCGATGCCATCGTTATTTCGTTTCGATGCGTCAGCAGTGGTTCACACATGTTCGTCTTCTCATCGCACACCCGCCCCGCTCACAGCGAGACGTCAACCGCAGCGCTCACCACCCCGGCTCTTGACCGACGCAGCCTGCGGTGGTTTGGAATCTCCGCCTGCACGGCGACCCCGGAGGACCTACCTCCATCACTGGCACAGCACGGATCGTGCCGACGATCTTCTACATCGTCATCACTTCCCTTCAGGACACACGTGGGTGCCGGAAACTCGGCCGTGGTCGTTGACCTGCCGCGATGCGGGCCGATGCTGATTCGTCGTGTACCGAATCTTGTACCGATTCCTGGCGTCACTGGCTCGGCTCACTGTGCGGTCAGGCCGCTCGAAGGACCTCGAGATCATCGTGTTGCGCCACCAACTCGGCGTGCTGCGCCGACAGGTCGACCGACCCGAGATCACCGACGCCGACCGGAGCTTGCTCGGGGCGATCGCGGCCGCGCTACCGCGACCGAGCCGAGCCGGGTGGCTGGTCACCCCCGACACGCTGTTGCGTTGGCACCGGCGCCGCATCGCCGGGCACTGGACTCAACCACAGCGACCGCCGGGCCGGCCATCGACCTCAGCGAAGCTTCGCCGACTCGCGCTGCGCCTCGCAGCCGAGAATCCAACCTGGCGATACCGCCGCGTCCAGGGCGAACTCGCCGGGCTCGGCCACCGCCTCGCTGCGTCCACGGTCTGGGGAGATCCTCAACAACGCCGGAATCGACCCCGCCCCCACACGCTCCGAAGTCACCTGGTCGCAGTTCCTGCGGTCCCAGGCCGCTGTCGCCTGCGACGTCGCCACCATCGAAACCGTCACGCTGCGCAGGTTCTACCTGCTGTTGTGCATCGACATCCCCACCCGAACCGTGTACTTCGCAGGGGTCACGGACCACCCCAGCGGCGTGTGGGTCACCCAAGGCGCCCGGAACCTGCTGCTCCAATACGGCCACCAACTCGCCGACGCCCAGGCGCTCGTGCGCGACCGCGCCAGCCAGTTCATCGACGCCTTCGACGAGATCTTCAGAACCGAACGTATGAAGATCCTCAAGACACCTGTACGCACCCCCGTGGCGAACGCGTTCGCCGAACGCTGGATCGGCACCCTGCGACGCGAGCTCCTCGACCGCACCATCATCTGGAACCGCCGCCAACTCAACAAGCTTGTCGTCGACTACATCGATCATTACAACACGCACCGGCCCCACCGTTCGCTCGATCAGCGACCACCCGTCGCCACCGACCCACCAGACCAGCCAGATAGACACCTCCAAGTCGTTAGAACGGCCCGCTGTGGTGGACTCATCAACGAGTACCGAAATGCCGCCTGACCAGCCACGACACAGTTTTCGGCACCCACAAGTTCCCTCGGGGCGATCTGCGCGGCGAGGCGGTTCTCGAAGACGGCGTCGAACGGCACCTCGCTACGGGCATGGTGCCTGCCGGTCCACGTCTTACCGCAGCCGCTACTCGCGATATTGTCCGCACTTCAATCGCGATTTCCGAGCCTCTCTGATCACGATTTAGGGAGACTCACAATCGCGAACTGACCGAAGCGACTCTCAGTAGTGACGCAACGACGACTTTCCCGACCTGCCGCTTGCAGCCACAGCTCCATTCTCGCCACCAGGCTCGGGAGCCTCCAACGAAGCCAGCGCGATTCAGGGCGGAACACGGGCCAGGGCGACTGTGCGCGGCCAACGCGCCGAGCGGCTGGTCGACACGATCAGTGCGACTCAGTCCGCTGGGGCGGTCCACAGGCGGGATATGGGTAATGCCAGCAGGCGGTCTCCCAGGCGGTAGGCACGATCGCCGGTGTGCAGGACGACGCCGCACACGAAGTCGTCTGGTGCCCTGTTGCGGAGCCATTCGAGGTGGCGGGCGTCGCGCCGATCCACGAGCGGCGCGGACTTGACCTCCACGGCCACGAAGCGGCCGTCGGCAGCCTCGGCGATCATGTCGATCTCGGCGCCGCCCCGGTCGCGGAAGTGATGGAGTCGGACCTCCTCGTCGAGCCACGAGGCTTGGCGGTGCATCTCGTTGGCGACGAACGACTCTAGGAGCGG
>CAXXMX010000005.1:0-8702 GCA_963668565.2 Acidimicrobiales bacterium | reverse complement strand
TCGGGGTCCGGGTCGCTGCCGGCCCGCTCTCCGTCGCGCAGGGATGCCTCGAGGGACTCGGTGACCTCGGCGTCGGGCACGAAGCCGCTGAGCGGCGGCAGGTCGCCCACCGTGTCGAGTCCCAGGCGCTCCAGGAAGAGCCGCGTCGTCCCGAACAGCACCGCGTTGCCCGGACCGGGGTCCCGGGCGACGGCGTCGACGAGGCCCCGGCGCTGCAGCGTGCGCACCACGCCGTCCACGCTCACCCCGCGGACCGCAGCGATCTGCGCCCGGGACACGGGCTGCTTGTAGGCGATGATCCCGAGCGTCTCCAGCGCCGCGGGCGATAGGCGGGCCGGCTCGCGGGCCAGCACAAACCGCTCCACGTAGGGAGCGCAGTCGGGGTGGCTGGCGAACCGGTAGCCGCCGGCGACCCGCTCCACGACGAAGCCACGGCCGGCGCACGACTCGGTCAACGCGGCCAGTGCGGCCTCCACGTCGACGGTCGAGATCTCCAGGAGCTGCGCCAGGAGCTGTGCCGGCACGGGCTCGACGGTCACCATCAAGATGGCCTCCAGCGCCCGGCGGCGCTCGGTGTCCATCAGCCGACGGGTTCGAGAACGGCTATCCCGGGTGTCGCCAGGGGCGAGCGCCACTCCACGACGATGCGCTCCAGGGGACCGGCCTGGTAGAGATCCACCCTGTCCTGCTTGAAGAGTTCCAGCAGGGCCAGGAAATGCACCACCACCTCCCGCCGCCCCGGCAACGACCGTGTGAGGTCGCCGAACGTGATGCGGCCGTGCGCCGGCAGCCGGAGCGCCAGATCGGCCACGACATCTCCCACGCGCAGGGTCTCCGTCTCCAGGTACGAGAGGTCGACCCGGGGCATCTCGAGCGCCCGCAGAGCTCGGGCGCACGCGGCCGCCACATCGGTTGGCGCCACGCCGTCGAGCAGGTCCGGCAGCAGGTCGAGATAGCGGGCCTCGGGGCCGACCGTGCGCGGGTACGACAGGGCGGCCGCGGCGGCCAGCCCCTCCAGCGCGACGCCCGCCCTGCGGAACGTCTCGCACGCCAGCAGGCGTGCCAGCAACCGGTCACGCCCCTCGGGAAAGTCGGCCTCCTCGTCGAGGTCGTCGTCGGGCGGCCCGGGCAGCAGCCGGCGGCTCTTCAGGTCCACGAGCGTGGCCGCGCCCAGCAGGAACTCCGTGGCGGACTCCAGGTCGAGGAACTCCATGCGCGCCACCTCGTCGAGGTAGTCGCTCACGATCGTTGCCAGCGAGATCTCGAAAATGTCGATCTCGTAGCGCAGGATGAGGTGCATCAAGAGTTCCAGCGGCCCCTCGAACTGCGGAGTCTGCACCTTCACGCTCATGCCGCGAGCTTAGATGTCCGCTCTCGACGATCTCGGGACCTCGCCTCCAGCACCCTCGAGGGTTTCGCCCGCTGACCGGGAGTTACTAGAGCGTGGAACTCGGTGTTGCCAGCGGTTCGCCTTCGCTGATCCCAGTTGAATATGACTGCAAGGACTCCGGCCAGGCAAAGCGGAACTGCTGGGTGATATCTACTTAGGACGCTGCTGCGATCGCCCCCTCGAGGGCCGCGATTCGCTCGCCCTGGTCGGCCATGCGTTCAAGCTGCCTGCCTTGCGCCGCCAGCGTGGTCTCGATCCGGGCGAGCGATTCCTTGTTTCCGGTGACGGATTCTCGGAGTTGCCTGATCTCCGAGCCGATATCGGTCCCCTGCTTCTCGGACCGGGCATCCACCGCCGTCTCGAACTTCTCGAACCGGGCATCCACCCTGTCGAACCGGGCATCCACCGCCGTCTCGAACTTCTCGAACCGGGCATCCACCCTGTCGAACCGCTCGCCGAGACGGGATTCGACAGCCCCGATCTCCGACCGGAGAGCCCGCAGCATGAACGCCAGGATCGTGCCGAGCACTGTCATCAGTCCGCCGAGGACCGCCGCTTCGAGAACCAGATCCATGCGAGTACCTCCGAACAGTGTACTAACCGCGCGCCCTCTGACTAAAGAGCTTATCAATATGATTACCAATCATTTCCCGTTCTAACCATATATCTCGATTTGCCTTGCGCGGCGGCGGGGCCGCTCGCGCAGCCGCGGGGTTAGCCTTCGGACGTGCAGCGCATCCTGTCCGGGATCCAGCCCAGCGGTGACGTCCACCTCGGCAACCTGCTCGGGGCACTGCAGAACTGGGTGGCCGACCAGCACACGCACGAGTCGTTCCACCCCATCGTGGACCTGCACGCCGTGACCGTGCCGCAGGATCCGGCGGAGTTGCAGGCGGCCACGCTGCGCCTGGCGCAGATGCTGATGGCAGCGGGCCTCGACCCCGACGTCTGCGTTCTGTTCGTGCAGAGCCACGTGCCCGAGCACACGCAACTGGCATGGGTGCTGGAATGCACGGCCGGCTTCGGCGAGCTGCGGCGCATGCACCAGTTCAAGGACAAGTCCGCCGACATGGACTTCGTCTCGGCAGGCCTCTTCACCTATCCGGTGCTGCAGGCCGCCGACATCGTGCTCTACGACACCGACGTGGTGCCGGTGGGCGACGATCAGCGCCAGCACATCGAGCTGACCCGGGACATCACCCAGCGCTTCAACGCCCGCTACGGCAAGATCCTCGTCGTACCCGAGCACCGCATCCCGCCCGCCGGGGCCAGGGTGATGGACCTGCAGGAGCCGACCCGCAAGATGTCGAAGTCCGCCGGGGACGCCCCCGGCACGATCTGGCTGCTCGACGAGCCCGACGCGGTGCGCCGCAAGATCCGCCGGGCGGTCACCGACAGCCACTCTGAGGTGCGCTTCGACCGGGAGACCAAACCCGGCGTGTCGAACCTTCTGGAGATCCTCGGCGCCGCCACCCGCCGCACACCCCAGGAGGTGGCGGACGCCTACGACCGCTACGGACCCCTGAAGAACGACTGCGCCGAGGCGGTGGTGGAATTGCTCGCCCCCATCCGGCGCCGCTTCGCCGAGTTGAGCGCCGACCCGGCCGAGACCAAGCGGGCGCTACGGGCGGGAGCCGACACCGCGGGTGAAATCGCCGCGGCCACGATGGGACGGGTCCGCGAGGCAATGGGGTTCCTCCCCCGCCACTGACCGCCCGGTGCGGGATTCCAGCTCTCGCCGGATTGAGGCTCAGACTGCTCCGGCTCCCGTCCGCCGCCGGGTCTCGCTCGCCGGAGTGACGGCCATCGGGCCGTGCGCCCGATCGGCGGGCGCGGACAGCCCCTCAGCCCGACCCGCGCCGACCGCGGCGATCCCGCTGGCCGCTCGCGGCGTCTGCGCCCCGCGGGGTCGGACCTCCGCGAATATTCGGAGGCGGCGATGTCCGCAGGTTGGTGAACTCCCCTGCGTGACGGATGATCGCTTCACCGAGCCGTCTCGTCATTGTCACGCGCGTCGCCGCGAATGCCCCTGGCTCGACGTGTGCAGCCAGTTCTGCCGCCATCGCGACCGCGTGATCCGCGACGTTCGACGTGTGGACAGTGTCGAGGAATCCCACCTCGATCGCCTCGGTGGGTGTGAAGATCCGCGCGCTGTTGCACGCCAACATCAGGTGGCGGCGGGACAACCGCGCCCGCGCAAGACCCACCACCAACTCGGGAACGGGTATCCCTATGGCCACCTCGTTGAACCCGATCCTGAAGTCGCCCGCGACGCCGACTCGTAAGTCGCAACACAGCAGGAGTACGGCGCCCAGGGCCAGGGCATGTCCGGTGCAGGCCGCCACCACCGGACGGGGGAACTCGGCGAGACGTAGGCAGATGTCGGTGGCCTTGTGAATCAGAACCATGGCGGGGTCCGAACCGGCGCGCAGAACGTCGAGGTCCAGCCCACCGGAGAACACACCCGTCCGCCCGGCGAGTACCACGGCTTGGGCGTGGGTCTCTGCGGCGTCCAGAGCCGTCCAGAGGCCGTCGATCACGTCGGAGGTCAGCACGTTGGCCTTACCGTCGTCGATTGTGATGAGAGCTACAGCGTCGACAAAGCGAACGCTCACCGGTCGTGTGGACACTTTGCACTTCCCTCGTCGATCCACGAACATTTCCGCGGGCGGGAAATACTACGCGGACACCGGCGCGGGACGCCAGAGCTCCACCAGAGCGATCTCAACTCCAGCGGCGCAGCATCCAACCGGTTTGGCGTACGGCCGGCGAGATGCGGCTCCAACAGCTGACGCCCGGGCATGCCCTCAGGCCCTCGCCCGGACAACGCGATGCGCCCCGCCGGAGCAGCGGCGCCAACAACGCCACGCCGGCTCCGGCGTTCTCAGCCCGGCGACGCCTGTCCCAGACGAGCACGCGGGTGCGCTTCGGCGTACACGCGGAACAGCCGCTCGCGGGATACCGACGTGTAGATCTGGGTGGTCGTGATCTTGGCGTGACCCAGCAGTTCCTGCACGACCCTGATATCGGCGCCGTTGTCCAGCAGGTGCGTGGCGAAGCTGTGGCGCAGCACGTGCGGCGTGAGCGCCGAAGTGATCCCGGCATTGCGCCCGTGGCGACGCACGAGTTGGTACACCCCCTGGCGACTCAGCCGGGTGCCGCGCAAGTTCAAGAACACCGCCTCGGCATCGGAGCGTGATGCCCACCGCTCCGGCTCCATCTCACCCCGGCCCACCGGCGCCAACCACTCCGCCAACGCGGCCAGCGCCAGACGCCCCATGGGAAGGACCCGCTCCTTGGAGCCCTTGCCGAGCACACGCATCGTCGCTTCTGCCAGGTCCACATCGCCGAGCGAGAGACCCACGAGTTCCGAGACCCGCACCCCGGTGCCGTAGAGCGTCTCCAGGATGGCCCGGTCACGCCGTGCCAGCGGCCCCCCGCCGCGCGGCGCGGCCACGAGTGCCGCCGCCTCGCCCTCGCTGAGCGCTTTCGGTAGCCCCCGCGGCACCCGGGGCAGCTCCACCGTGACCGTCGGGTCGTCGGGGCGCAGCTCCTCCAGCACCAGCCAGCGATGGAAGTTGCGCACCGTCGTCAGCCCCCGCTTCACCGTCGCCGCCGCCAGGCCGACGTCGAGACGCGCCCGCGCCCACGCCAGCACGCCGTCAGCGGTCACGTCCGCGGGGCTCCAGCCGCAGTCGGCACCGAACGCCAGGTAGTCACCCAGGTCGCGGCGGTAGGCATCGATCGTGTTGGCGGAGCGGCCCTTCTCGAGGACGAGCCAGTCGAGATACTCCTCGGCTTCGATCGGCAGCCCCGGGCGGCTCACACCACCTCCACCGCCACGGCCGCCTCGTGGTTGACCAGCAGGCGCGGGTTGCGACCCTCCACGCGGTCCAGGGCCGCGTCCATGAGGCCGGCGAACAGCGGCGCCGGCCGGTTGGGCCGGCTCTGGAACTCGGGGTGCGCCTGCGTGCCGACCCAGAACGGGTGGCCCTGCAGTTCGACGAACTCCACCAGCAGGCCGTCGGGCGACACGCCCGAGCAGATCAGCCCGGCGGACTCGACGCGCTCGCGGTAGTCGGGGTTGAACTCGTAGCGATGGCGGTGGCGCTCGGACACCACCTCGCTGCCGTACATCTCCGCCACCCGGCTGCCGGGGCGCAGCTTCGCCACGTACGACCCCAGGCGCATGGTGCCGCCCTTGTTCGTGATGCCCCGCTGCTCCTCCATGAGGCAGATCACCGGATGCGGCGTGCGGCGGTCGAACTCCGTGGAGTGCGCCCCCGCCAGGCCCAACTCGTTGCGCGCCAACTCGACGGTCATGACCTGCATGCCCAGGCACAGCCCCAGGCAGGGAATCTCCCGCTCCCGGGTGTAGGCGGCGGCGGCGATCTTGCCCTCGACGCCGCGCGCGCCGAAGCCGCCGGGAATGACGATGCCCTCCAGGTTCGCCAGGCGGGGCGACGCCAGCAGACCCTCCACGTCCTCGGCGGGGATCCAGTCGATCTCCACGCGGGCGCCCCGCGAGCAAGCCGCGTGGCGCAGCGCCTCGGCCACCGAGAGGTAGGCGTCGATGAGCCGCACGTACTTGCCGACCACTCCGATGCGCACCACGTTGGAGGTGTTGTGCATCCGCTCGCTGAGGATCTGCCAGTTGGTCAGATCGGGCACGCCGTCGAAGCCCAGCAACTCCCCCACCACCGTGTCGAGTTTCTCGTCGTTCAGCACGAGCGGGAGGTCGTAGATGTTGTCGACGTCGGCGGCGTTCACCACCGCGTCGATGGGGACGTCGCAGAGATTCGAGATCTTCCGCTTCAGATCGTCGGAGATTTGCGTGTCGCTGCGGCACACGATGACGTCGGGCTGGATGCCCCGGCTGCGCAGCTCGGTCACCGAGTGCTGGGTGGGCTTGGTCTTGTGCTCGCCGGTGGGGCCGATGAGCGGCACCAGCGTGACGTGTACGTAACACACGTTGCGGCGCCCCACGTCGAGACGGATCTGGCGGATGGCCTCCAGGAACGGCAGGATCTCGATGTCGCCGACGGTGCCGCCGATCTCCACGATGACCACGTCCACGTCCGGGCGGGCCACGCCGAGGATGCGCCGCTTGATCTCGTCGGTGATGTGCGGGATGACCTGCACGGTGCCGCCGAGGTAGTCGCCGCGCCGTTCGGCGTCGATCACCGCGGAGTAGATCGACCCGGTGGTGGCGTTGGATTCCTGCGTGAGGTTCTCGTCGATGAACCGCTCGTAGTGGCCGAGATCCAGGTCGGTCTCGCCGCCGTCGGTGGTGACGAACACCTCGCCGTGCTCGAAGGGATTCATGGTGCCCGGATCCACGTTGAGGTAGGGATCCAGCTTCTGCATCGTCACCCGCAGACCACGGGCTTTGAGGAGCGCACCGAGCGAGGACGCCGTCAGGCCCTTGCCCAACGAACTTGCCACACCGCCCGTCACGAAGATGTGCTTCGTCACGGGATGCCAGCCTACTTGAAGGGTCGGCTCATGTCGGGCACCGCCCCGCAGACCCTCCCTCGGGACGAGGCCCCCGCGGGCTCGACAACCACGACGACCCGAGGCCCGTGCGCCGGTGTCGAGGTACGGATGGGCCGCGCCAACTGGAGTTCGAGCTACCTGCAGAATGCGATCCTCCGGGCACTCCTGGAGGAGCTGGAGTACACGGTGCCCGACCCGGCCACCGCCGAGGTACCGCCGGCCGAGGCGTATCCCATGATCGCTCGCGGTGAGCTGGACTTCTGGGGCGACGGCTGGTTCCCCTCGCGCGCCCAGTACCTGTTCGCGGAGGATCTGGACGTCGATTTGCCCGACGGCGGCCTCGTCGCCGACTACGTGAATATCGTCGGCAAGATGATCCCCGGCGGCGCCCTGCAGGGCATCATCACCGACAAGCACTCCGCCGACACGCACGGCGTGGCATCCATGGCCGACATCGCCGCCAACCCCGAGCCGTGGGACCGCGACGGCAACGGCCTCGCCGACATCTACGGCTGCGACGAGGGATGGAGCTGCAGAGCCGTGATCGATAAAACGATCACCCTGAACGGCTGGGAGGGCCAGTTCCATCGGTCGGTGCACGGTTCCGGTCATGATGACCGGTGCCAACACAAGCACCAACCGATGGAGGTACCAGCATGCCAGGCGCACCGCTGGAGTTGCACGAACGCGAGGAGATCTTCCGCGCGCTGGTCGAGGATCTGCAGGCGGGTTGGGCCGCCATCGGCCGTCGGGTGGGTCGACATCCCACGACGGTGGCCCGGGAGATCAACGCCGGGGGCGGCCGTGAGCGCTACGGGCCGGCGGCGGCGCAGCGGCGCGCCGAGGTGGCGCGGCGACGGGCGCGGCGGCGCCGCTTGGAGGCGCCGGGGCCGCTGCGGGACCGCATCTGCGCCGAGTTGCGCCGGGGGCGTTCCCCCGCGGCGATCCGCGCGGACCTCGCCGCGGAGGGCGTGGAGGCGCCGCCGTGCGTCGAGACCGTCTACCAGGCGCTCTACAGCGGTGCCCTGGACGTGAAACCCGCTGAGTGTCTGCGCAGCCGCCGCCGGCGCAGACGCTGCCGGCAACAGCGAAACCCCCGGTCGCGGCCCTGCGGGCCGAACATCGCCGCCCGCCCCGCCGCCGTCGACGAGCGCGCGGTGGCGGGCCACTGGGAGGTCGATCAGATCATCGGCGCCTACAACCGGTCCTCGATGATCTGGTTGACCGAACGCCAAAGCCGCTACCTGATACCGGTCACCATGCCCGACGGCTACGACGCCGACGCCGTCCTCGCCGGCCTCATCGAGGGCCTCGACACCGTCCCGGCGCACCTGCGCCGCAGCCTGACCTTCGACTGCGGGTCCGAATGGGCGAACTGGCGCCGCCTCGCCGGCCACTACGACCTACAGGTGTGGTTCTGCGACCCGCACTCGCCGTGGCAACGCGGCCAGATCGAGAACCAGAACCGCCAAGTGCGCTGGTGGTTCCCACGGGGCACCGACCTCCGCCTCGTCACCCCCGCCCAAGCCCAACACGCCGCAAACATCATCAACCACCAGCGCCGCCGCAGCCTCCACCACCAAAGCCCAGCAGAACTCTATGCTGCCCTCACCGTGCAGTGACCGATGGAACTGGCCGAGGGCTCCATCGAGCAGACCTCCGCCGACTGGAACGACCTCTGGGCCGCCGAGCAAGAGCACCTCCAAGCCGGCGAACCCGTGCTGATTGAATCGCACTGGGTTTTGTGGAGGCTCCTGAGCTTGGAAGCGAGAATGGAGCCATGGCAACAGAACGAAGAGCAGGTAGGGCGTCGTCG
>CAXXMX010000004.1:0-39004 GCA_963668565.2 Acidimicrobiales bacterium | reverse complement strand
AGCCCAACATCATCCCTGCCTACGCCGAGGCCCACTGGTACGCCCGATCGCCCACAACCTCCCGGCTTGAGGTGTTGAAGGAGCGCCTGGAGGCCTGCCTGACCGGCGGGGCCGCCGCCGCCGGAGTCGACCTCGAGTTGGACTGGGCCACCTTCTTATTCCAGGAGGTGCAAAGCAACGGGCCGCTCGTCGGGCTCTGGTGCGCCAATGCGGCAGCTCTCGGCCGGCACCCGCAGCAACCTGCGCCAGGACGCACCGTGATCGGCAGCACCGACATGGGCAACGTCAGCCAGCTGGTCCCCTCGATCCATCCCATGATCGCGGTTGCGCCACCGGAGGTGGCCATCCACACCGAGTCCTTCGCCGACTACGCCCGCAGCGCCAGCGGTGACCGCGGCGTGATCGACGGCGCCAAGACGCTCGCCGCAGTGGCGATCGACTACTGGGGCGACGAGTCGATCCGTACCGCGGTGGCCGCCGACTTCGCCGCGGGCCCGCTTGCCTCCGCGGCAGCAAGCTGACAGGGCGGCGGGAGCGGGCGGCGGCCACGATCGATGTACGTCGCGGAGAACTTCACCACCGCCGAGACCGACATCCTGCGGCGCTACTTCACGAATCTCGACCAGCCCACGTTCGCCCTGGTGAATCTCCCGGAGGTCGTGAAGGGAGCGTTGTTCGCTCGCTACTCGCGGTCGGCCAAGAGCCTGCGGCGCCTGTTTCTGGACGAGTTCGTGGGTGAACTCGACGTCAGCGGAGATCTCGGCGTGGACGCCACCATCGGTCTGCGGCGCGCGGAGGATCTCTACGACAGGGTTTTCTTCGACTACGGCGACGACTCCGTGGCGCAACTCGGTGGCGTGCACCTGGCCTGCGAGCAGGCCTCCAACCTCCTGACGAAGGTGCTCGAGTGGGGCAGGCTCATGTCGTACCTGGAGCAGTCGACCCGGTACGTCGCCTACGACGCACGCCTCGGCGGCCGCTACCGGTACTACCGCGATCCGGACATCCTGCGCTCAACCCACGGCGCCCGCTACGTGGCGGACCTCGACGGCATGTTCGAGTCCTACGCCGCCAGTTTGCCGATCATCGCCAGGCGATTCGTGCCAAATCATTTGACGCCGTTCGAGGCATGCTGCCCGCCGCCTCGCTGTCCAACGTGGGTATCTACGGCAGCGGGCAGGGCTACGAGAACCTGCTGCTGCGCATGCGGGCGCATCCGCTGCCCGAAGTCCGCACCTACGCCGCCATGATGCTGACCGAGTTGCGGAAGGTCATCCCGTCGTTCCTCAAGCGCGTGGACCTCGAGGACAGGGGAGTGGCGTGGAGTCGCTACCTGCGCGGGACACAGGAGGCCATGCGGGAACTGGCGGAAGGCCTCGTCGGCGGGGCCGGCGACGGGTACGCCGAGACGCCGGCTGTGCAGCTCGTGGACTTCGACCCCGATGCGGAAGTGAAGTTGGTGAGCAGCGCCCTCTACTCCCACGTGGACCTGCCGGAGGAGGAGTTGCGCGCCCGCGTGCTGGACATGTCCGCCGCGGATCGTCTGAACGTGCTGCGCACCTACGCCGGCGAGCGAGGCAACAGGCGGCACAAGCCGGGGCGTGCCCTGGAGACACCGTGCTACCGCTTCGACGTGCTGTGCGACTACGGCGCATTCCGCGACCTGCAGCGCCATCGGATGCTGACGATCGAATGGCAGCGGCTCGCACCGACCCACGGCTACAGCATGCCGGAGGCGGTCGAGGTGGCAGGCCTCGCAGGACTGTTCGAGGAGACCATGGCGCGCAGCGCCGACCTGCACGACACATTGGTGGAGGACTTCCCTGAACAGGCCGCCTACGCCGTGGCGCTGGCCTACCGCATCCGCTTCGTCATGCAGATGAACGCCCGGGAGGCCATGCATCTGATCGAGTTGCGCAGCAGCACCCAAGGGCACCCCGCATACCGGTACGTTGCCCAGGAGATGCACCGCCTCATCGAGACCACCGCCGGACATCGGGCCATTGCCGGGATGATGCGCTTCGCGAACCGCTCCAGTGAGCCCGAATTGGAACGACTCGCTTCCGAGCGCCGCGCGGCGACGCGTCGCCGCAGCGCCGTCTAACCCGGCTCCTCGCGCCACGATCGCGGATTCAGCTCCACCGCATTCGGTCCCGCGCACCTCTATGATCCGCCTTCTCAGGTGTTCAGCACCGTCCCACGCAGCCGGAGAAACCCATGTCCGATGATGACAACCTGATGGGGCTCGAGATTGATCTCGAGGAGGAAACAGACGCCGGCTTCGATCCAGAGTTCGATGACGCGCTGGACGTCGACGAGGAAGTTCCCGTCGTCGAGGTCGAGGTCGACGTCGACGACGCCAAAGTCGACGAGGCGGACGAGGTGAAGCCGCCCGAGCCCGCTACCAAACGACCGGCCACGACCGACGGGGAGGACGACGACGAGGTCGACCCGGACAATCTCGAGGACGACCTCAACACCATCCTGCGCGACCGCATCGCCGCGGGGGACGACCTCGCCGACGAGGACGACGCCGACGAAACCGACACCGGCCAGCCGGCGGAGATGCTTGGCACGGTGACACCGCGACGCTACGACGAATGGCTCTGCGAGGGGTGCTTCCTGCTCGTATCGAAGAGCCAGCTTGGCAGCCGGAAGGATCCTCGCTGCCCCTCCGGCGAGGAGATCTGCCCGTCGCTGGACAGGCTGGGCCCCTGAACGTCGCCGTCACCGCCGCCACGGGCGCCGACAGCACGGCGCTTGCGGCCCTCGCCAACGCGGCGAGGAGCGAGAAGGCCAGCCAGCGGGGCGGCGCCATGCTTCTGGCGATCCGCTATCCCGAGGATTTCGACACCGCCGGCGTCCGCCGCGCTCTGGAGGACGGCGGACGGCAATTCTGGATGGGCAACCTGGACGGTGTCGCGATGGGCTTTGCCGCGGGCCAGCTGCTGAGCCTCGCGGACGGTACCTCGCTCGCCACCGTTGAAGCGCTCTACGTGCTGCCCGAGGCTCGGGGTGTCGGCCTCGGGGAAGCGCTGATGGAAGAGATCCTCGCGTGGGCCTCCGCCGCCGGCGCTGACGGCGTCGATTCGATCGCCCTGCCGGGCGACCGGGTGACGAAGAACTTCTTCGAGCGATTTGGACTCACCGCTCGCGCTCTGCAGGTCTATCGCCGGCTCGCACCCGCACCCGAGGCGACTCCGGACTGATGCGCCCGGAGGTGTGCGTCGGTGCGGTTGCGGTCCGGGACGGATGCCTGCTGCTCATCAGGCGAGGGCACGGACCCGCGCTCGGGCGGTGGTCCGTCCCCGGCGGACGGGTGGAGTGGGGTGAGACGCTGGCCGCCGCGGTCGTGCGGGAAGTGGCCGAGGAGACCGGGCTGGAGGTCACCTGCGACCGGCTCGCCGACTGGGTCGAGCGCATCGGCGAGGACTACCACTACGTCATCGCCGACTTCTGGGTCACGGTTGGCAGTGAGAGCCCGCCAGTGGCCGGCGACGACGCCGCCGAGGCCCGCTGGGTACCGCTTTCCGAGCTAGACGACCTCGACCTCACCAGTGGGCTGGGGGACTTCCTGCGCCGCATCGGCGTCCGGGACGTCATCAACTGAGGGATCCGCAGCGCCCGCAGCCTCTTCTCCGGCGCCATCGGGCACCGCGGTCGGAGCAGCATCGGCGGTGGAATCCACCGGCGCCGCGGCTGCAGCATCACCAGATGGCTCGGGCTCGGCGGGACGTTCGACGGACTCAGGTGGCTCGGGCTCAGCCAACGAGTCGAGTGCGCCAGGAGGCTCCGATCCGGCCGGAGGTTCGAGTTGGTCGGCGAACTGGGCTCGCAGCGCCGGCAGGCGGTCGCCGAAACGCCGGACCGTCCGAAGCAGGCGCTCGGACGGTTCCGCGGGGAGGCTCCCCGCAACCAGCACCAGGCGGATCGGTGACTGCGCTGCCGCCTCCAGCATGCGCACCCACAGGTCGTCCTCGGCGTCTTGGTTCAGTTGGGACGCCACCGACTCTTGCAGGGCTCCCGCCAGGCTTTCCGGAAGGGGCGTGCCCGTCTTCGGCGGGCGCTGGCTGACTCTCAACGCGGTGATCCCGCGGCCCTTCCTGAGCAGCGAACCGAGGTCGGCGATCCAAGCCGAGTGCTCGCGGTCCACCCGGGCGGCCAGCTTCCGGCGCAACTCGTCGGCGAGGTCGCGAGTCTCCTCATCGGTGATGTGCGGAGGAGTTCCTGCCACCACCGACCGCAGATCCCGCAGATCGACCTCGTCGCTCACGCCGCGGGCGGCCTCGGCGCGATCGTGCCAGTCAGCAGCGCGCAAGCCCGAGAACATTTCCTCCACGAGGGCGAGGCGCGCCTCGGCCATCTCACCAGAGCCCGGCACCTCCCCGCCGGCAGCGCTTTCGCTCTCCTCCTGTACGGCTTGACGGACCGCGCGGATCCCCTCGTTTGCAAGCCGTTCCGCGATCGCCCGCTGTTCGGGCGCCAGCGTGGCCAGCCAGGCGTCACGGTGCTTGTTGGCAGATCGCAGGCGCGGTGCCCGCTGTGGCCCGTCCCCCCGTTCGCCTCGATGGCCCGACCCCGAGCGTTGGGAACGCCCGTCCTCACGACGGCCGCGCCCGCCTCCCCCTCCGTCACGGCGTGGGCGGCCACCATCGCCACGGCGCCCGCCCCGACGGTCAGTGCGGTCGTCCCCGTCGCCGGTGAGTCGGGCGGGACCCGTCACCCCTTCTGTGAAGCGCTGCGTGCCGAGGTGCTCGACACGCGGGGCCACGGCCTTGCCCGCCTTGGCGGGCAGCACCTGGCGCACCGATATGCCCTCGACGGTCACCTCGGCTTCAACCCGGAGAACGTCACCCACAGCAGCCCCGGCCGGCAGCAACTTGGGCTCCAGCAACCCCTTCGGCTGGCGCGCTCCGGCAGCGCGCCATGTCCAGGTGCCATCGGAACGGCGACTCGTCAACAGGACGTCGAGGCGGTGCGACACGCCCTAAAACCTAGCTGAGCGTTCGGACAACAGGCGCCCGAGGCCGAGAGGGGTTGCCGTCGAGCGGGAAGTGCCTCGCAATCCGGCGGAAGGGTCCCGGGTGGTCGGGCCCAACCTTGCAGCCTGCTCGCGGCCGGACGTAGAGTGGTCGGAGCAATCGGGGAGTTCGAGGAATCGGGCTGAGAGGGCGAGGGGACTCGCCGACCCGCAGAACCTGATCTGGGTAATGCCAGCGGAGGGAAGCCATGCACACGACGCGGCAATCTCGCCATCACCGCATTTTTCTGAGTTCGCTCGCCTTGGCGGTCCTCCTCATCGTCGGGTGCGGCGATGACCCCGGTTCGCCTATAGCAGCCGAACCAACCGATGCGCCGACACCGGCACCCGAGCCACAGCCCGAACCCGAGCCACAGCCCGAACCCGAACCACCGCCCGCACCCGAGCCACCGCAACCGTCTGAACCTTCGCCGGCAACCGAACCGGCACCCGCACCTGTACCTCCGCCGGCGGAGCCGGGGGAGATCACAGTCGTCACGCATGACTCTTTCGCCGTCTCCGAAGGCATCATCGAGTCGTTCGAGGAGAGCACGGGGATCACGGTGAAACTGCTCATCGGCGCGGACACCGGGTCGATGTTGAGCCAGATCATCCTGACAAAGGACAACCCCATCGCCGACGTGGTGTACGGCATCGACAACACCTTCCTGCAGCGCGCGCTGGACGAGAACCTCTTCATCCCTTACCGCTCGCCTGCGGTCGACACCGTCCCGGCCGAGTTGCAGCTCGACGCCGAGAACCGCGTCACCCCCATCGACTATGGCGACGTGTGCGTGAATTACTGGATCGACGCCACCGACGGGCCGCCGCCGGAAACCCTCGAGGATCTGGCCGATCCCCGTCACGCGAGCTCCTTCGTCACGCAGAACCCCGAGACCTCGTCACCGGGACTGGCGTTCCTGCTGGCCACCGTGGCGGCCTTCGGTACCGACGGCTGGGAGGACTACTGGGCCGGCCTGCGTGACGGGGGAGTGTCCGTCACCGCCGGCTGGAGTGAGGCGTACTTCGGGGAGTTCGTGGCCGGGGGCGGTGACCGTGCCCTTGTCACTTCCTACGCCACGAGTCCGGTGGCCGAGGTGATCTACGCCGACCCGCCGACGGACACGCCGCCCACCGGCGTGCTGACCGATGGCTGCTTTCGCCAGATCGAGTTCGCCGGCATCCTGGCGGGAACCGCGAATCTCCCCGGGGCGCAGGCTTTCGTGGACTTCATGCTCTCCGACGCATTCCAGGAGGACATCCCACTCAACATGTTCGTGTTCCCCGCCAGCAGTTCCGCCCGGGTACCGGAGGTCTTCGCCGAACATGCCGTAGCAGTGGATCAGCCGCTCAGTCTCGACCCCGCACTCATTGCCGCCGAGCGTGACAACTGGACCCGCCGCTGGGTGGAGATCGTCCTGCGGTAGGGGAGGCCGAAGCGCTGCGGGTTCCACCAGGAGTGCCACCCCTGAGTCGTGGCCGCCGGGCCGCGCCGGTCGCCTTGGCGGCGGTGCCGGCGGCCTTCATCGGCGTGTTCTTCCTGTACCCCCTCGCCGGTGTCCTCACTCGCAGCTTCGACGCCGGAACCCTGCTGGAGACCTGGCGCAACCCGGTCACGGCCGACGTGCTGTGGTTCACCACGTGGCAGGCCCTGGCCTCCACCGGGCTCTGCCTGGCGGCGGCACTGCCCACCGCTGCGGTCTTGGCGCGTCTGCGCTTCCGTGGCCGCCGGCTCGTGCACGCCCTGCTGGTGGTGCCCTTCGTCCTGCCCACCGTGGTCGTAGCCGCAGCTTTCCTGTCCCTCATGGATCGCTTCGGCCTGACCGATCGCTTCCGTCACACGGTGTGGGCCATCCTGGCGGCCCACGTGTTCTTCAACTACGCGGTCATCGCCCGGTCGGTCGGCGCGTACTGGTCGCAGCTCGACTCGGCCCCCGAGCACGCCGCGGCAGTGCTGGGCGCCAATCGCCTGCGGGTGTTCTGCCTCGTCACGCTGCCGCGCCTGGCGCCGGCGGTGGCTGCTGTTAGCGCCATCGTGTTCCTGTTCAACTTCACCTCCTTCGGCGTCATCCTTATCCTCGGCGGCCCGCGCCGGGCGACGCTCGATACCGAGATCTGGCGCTTCGCCGTGCAGCGCCTGGAGTTCGACACGGCCGCGGCCCTGGCACTCCTGCAGTTGCTCTGCGTGCTGCTTGTCGTGGTGGGGGGGACCTTGTGGCAGCAACGCCGGCACGTTCCCGAGCGCCTCCTCACCGACGGCGCCCGGAACCCGCGTGGTCGCGGCGACCGCCTGCTGCTGGGTGGCACGCTGGGCGTGGCGGCTGCGGTCGTGGGGCTGCCGCTCGCGATGCTGGTGGAGCGGTCGCTGCGCAGCGGCGGCGCCTACACATTCGACAACTACCGGCGTCTCGGGGCCGGCGGCGAGCGTCTCCAGGCTCTGTTCGTCTCGCCGATGTCGGCCATACGGCATTCGCTGGAGTTCGCGGCCACGGCGATGGTCATCGCCACGGTCGGAGGCCTGCTGGTTGCGGCCGCCGTCACCGGACGGCGCAATCGCAGCGCGGCGGCGCTGGAGGGCGCCTTCCTGGTGCCTCTGGGCACCTCGGCGGTGATCCTGGGGTTCGGGATGCTGCTCGTGCTGGACCGCCCACCACTCGACCTGCGCCTTTCGTGGTGGTTGGTCCCGATCGCGCACGCGCTGATCGGGATGCCGTTCGTGATCCGCTCGGTGACGCCTGCTCTGGCGGCAGTGAATCCCCGCCTGCGCGAGGCGGCGGCGACACTCGGAGCAAGGCCGGCTCGCGTCCGCCGCGAGGTCGACCTGCCCCTGGCGCTGCGTGGCCTGGCCGTGGGGGCAGGTTTCGCGTTCGCTGTGTCGCTCGGCGAGTTCGGCGCCACCGCCTTCGTGGTCCGCCCTGAACGTCCAACCGTGCCCATCGCCATCTTCCGTTTGCTCGGGCGCCCGGGGGAGGCGGCCTTCGGGCAGGCCATGGCGATGAGCGTGATACTGCTGGTCATGACCGCCGCCGCCGTCCTGCTGATCGACCGCCTCCGCCCTGCCGGGGCGGCGGACTTCTGAGATGAACGGGCAGGACAGCGGCGCGGACGCCCGCAAGGTGACGGGCAACAGCGGCCGAGCGCGGCACGCCCGTGGCGATCAGGTTCCCAACGGGCGTAGCGCCGGCGGGGGAGAGGGGCTCGAGATCCGCGGCCTCGCCGTGAGCCTGGGCGGCGAGGCCATCCTGGTCGGCCTCGACCTGTCGGTTCGCCGCGGTGAGATCCTGGCCCTTCTGGGCCCCAGCGGCTGCGGGAAGACGACACTGCTGCGGACCGTGGCCGGATTGCTGGCACCCGATGCCGGGTCGGTGCACTGGGCGGGGGAGGACTTGCGCCCCGTCGCCACCCACCGGCGCCGCTTCGGCATGGTCTTCCAGGACCACGCCCTGCTGCCACACCGCAACGTGAGTGCCAACGTGGGGTTCGGGCTACGCATGCAGGGCATCGCCGCAGCCGAACGCCGTCGCCGCGTGGACGAGGTGCTGCACATGGTGGGCCTGGTGGGGTACGAGCGTCGCAGCGTGTCGACTCTCTCCGGGGGGGAGGCCCAACGTGTGGCCCTGGCGAGAGCCCTGGCGCCCGAGCCGAGGCTGCTTCTTGCCGACGAGCCGTTCGCTGCCCTCGATCGCCCACTGCACGACCGCCTGGTAGGCGACGTGCGACGCATCTTTGCCGACCTGGGTCAGACAGCCGTTCACGTCACCCACGACCACATCGAGGCGTTTGCTCTTGCCGACAGGGTGGCTCTCATGCGCGACGGCCGGATCCACCGCGTCGCTACACCGCAACAACTCCGAGCCGATCCCCGGGACCCCTGGACAGCGACGTTCCTCGGACTCGGCACGGTGTGGCGCCCGGATGAGAGGGGATCGGCACCTGAAAGCCGAAGCGAGTTCCATACGCCCTGGGGCCACCTGCGTCTGGATCCAACGGCCGGCGGCACACCGCATCTTGGTCATACCTGCCTGCTGATCCGCCCGGAGGCGGTGCGCCTAGGCAGTGCGCCGGGAGCCCGCGCGACCGTGAGCGACGTGCGCCTCTCCGGCGACCGCACCGTAGCGACGTTCGACGTTCCGGGCGCACCCTCATTGGCTGGCTATGCCCCCGCCGGACTCACCGTTGGACAGTGTTGCAGCATCGCCCTCGACCCCACCGGTGTGATCCTCCTGCGGTCCCCACCTCGAACGCCGCCCGCAGAAGCTACGTGACCGCCGCAGGAGAATCGTCTGGCCACCAAGCGGCAGTCTTGAGCTACCGTAGTCCCCGAACTACGGTAGCGATGGTAGTAGCTGGGAGCGACAAGCTCCGAGTTGTTGAATTCCGCTACCCATTGTGCTACGCTCGCTATGCCACTGCTACCGGGGAGAACGAGGAATGTCAACTACAACCCAGATAGGCAACGCCGAACACGACGTAAGTCTCGCGGGTGGCGGCCAGCGGTCAACGATCGCATTCCCTTACTCTGCCCTTGACTCGGCAATCGAGGTTGCCACTGCGATCAACGACAGCCACGGGACCCAGTGCGAGATCGGGCAACTGGCCGGCGCCCTCAACACGACCGTGGCGAGCGGAAAATTCCGCTCGATGATTTCGGCGGCGAGGATATTCGGCCTAATTCGGACCCAGTCCAGGGCTGCGGCACTAACTGAACTCGGTATCGCGATCGTGGATCCCCAAGGGTGCGACGCCGCCAAGGCTGAGGCATTCCTCGCGGTTCCTCTCTATAGCGAGATCTTCAACAAGTTCGATGGCCGGAGGCTGCCGCCGGATCCAGGACTTGAGGCAGAGATTCGAGCCCTCGGTGTGACCGAGAAGTCCGTACGAAGAGCACGTCAGACCCTGCAGCGGTCGGCAGCTACCGCGGGATTCTTCAGGTCGGGAACCGACCGGCTGGCGCGTCCACCTGCAGAACGTGGAAGCGGGACGACCGTTCGGCCTCCTCCACGCGGCGATACGCCGACGGAGACTGTGCCGCCTGAGCGAGCGGATACATCACGGGCTGCGGGTCCACGCGACCAACTCCTCGGCGCCCTCTGGTCGAAGCTCCCAGCCAGTGGCGAGTTCCCTGATCCACAGCGTTCGCAGTGGCTCAGGATGGTGGATCTGGCGCTTGACATGGTCTACGGACCGCGTCAAGCGGACACGATCGAGAACGAGCCATTCTGACCGTCCTGGAGAGAGCGAGGGGGGCATCGCCTCGCAGCTATCGCCCCCCTCGCGAGGTCTCCCCCAAGCAGCTTCCGTGAGAGGCCGACGAGGAGGGTACGTACATGACGATAACGCCGCGCCACCCGTCGCGCAAGGACTGCACATACTGCTACGACGGGGAGTCTGCGCGAGCGTTACGCGATTCAATATCGGAGGAGCGGTTCGCTACGTACCTCACGCTCGCCCGAGGCGACGTTATTCAAGCCTTGCAGCTGTACGCTCAAAACATTGCCCTCGGGGCCGCATTCCACGGGCCGCTCCAAGCGCTTGAGGTCACCCTCCGAAACGCGGTCCACAACAACATGGCCCAGATCCACGGCCAGTTCTGGTTCGAGAGCGCTTCCCTGCGAGATCCAGAGCAGAAGGCCTTCGGAAAGGCCAAGCAGTCGCTGCAGCGCGAAGGCAAGCCCCAGACTCCTGGACAGATAGTCGCGGGCACCAACTGCGGATTCTGGGTAGCCCTGTTCGCGAAGAAATACGATGCCACCCTCTGGAGGACCGTCCTGCACCAGTGCTTTGATGCGCATCCGTCACGTGCCAAGGTGCATGACCGGCTGAATACGCTGCGAACGCTGAGGAATCGGATCGTCCACCACGAGCCGATCCTGCAACGGAACCTACGAGCGGATCATCAGCGGATCCTCTGGCTGCTGCACAGATTGTCACCAGACACGGCTGCTTGGGTCACGCACCACAGCCGTGTGCAGGAGATCCTCGCACGGCCGACCCACCACATACGCCGCTTCTAGGCTCAGCTTGCCAGACCCTGCGCCAGACTGATCAACTGGCCGGCACCATTCGGCGTATCCGGTCCGAGTTCGTCTACAGGGCCATCCATGTGGCTGACATGCATCTGGACGCCCTGACTCTGGACCACCACGACACCTTCATGCGCGACGCCCGTGTCCACCGTACCGCAACACCCCAGCGCCTCCCTGCTCACCTCCGAGACGTCCAGACGGCACCGGTCTCGGCTGCGACACGGTGCGGCATCGCTACCCGGCCGGGCAAGCGGCATCGGCGCCGAGAGGGGCGCACTCTGGGCGCCGCCGAATCTCGACGATGCCGCCTGCAAATCCGATAGACCACTCGTCAGGCAGTGCACGATCAACCTCAAGGTACTCCATGTCACGCCGCTCTGCGCCGAGCGCAGCACCCACCCCTAGAGGGCGCTCCTCATTGTGGACGGTACGCCGGAAATGCCCGTTATGTAACGTACACCCTGATCGCCGGACGGTCTAGCAGCCACCATCAGCGAATGGATTGGAGTCCCTCGACGGAGCGATTCTCCAGTTCATGAGAAAGTCAGCGAGGCACAAGCCGCCGAACTCTCCCATGAGATTCGACAGCAGATCTGCACTCCTCCAGACGCTCACCATCCACCAGAGTGCGGCCCCGTCGGTGACGTTCTCGGTGTACCAGCGCGGCACCTCGCCGGACAGGCCGGTCAGCAGGATGGCCTCGGCTTCCTCGGTCGGCGTCGCCGGTGTAGTCGGACAAGAGGACCCCCGCCCGTAATACGACAGGGGTGCCTCCGGAAATACAAGGTGCAGCATCGTGTCTGCGATTGTCTCCTCGCCGCCGTTCTGACAGTCGGGGTATGTGACGGCGAAGTACAGCTGAACCGCCCCCCAAGCCCTGTTCGGAGTCAGGGCGGTCGCCCCGTCGTACACGTGCGCCAATTCGTGAACACCAATGTGCAGCAGTTCCTGCATCGTGCGTTCGTTCAGGTCTGTACCGATTGCCACCATTGACGTCGAGCATTCGTACGTGCCGGACGCGGAGAATCCGCAACCGATTGTGGTGGACCCACCGGACGCCGCATCGAAGAGCCTGACCTCATCGCGTACGTGGTCCCAGGCGATTCGCAGCCAGGGAAACCTACCCTCCTTCTCGCGCACGACATCGTCCATGGCTGCGCGGAACGGACCCGCATCGATCCTCCATTCTTCGTCGCTCCAGTCGGGCACGGCGAGCCTGGGAATCACCGTCGGCCTGCCGTCGGGCCCCCTCGCTCCCACCGCGGCGACTTCTGTAGGCACCAATCGTGGCTCAGTGTCACCCACGCCGAGTTGCCCGTAGCGATTGGCTCCCCAGCACAGAACCCGGCGATCTGCCGTGACCGCGCATGCGTGCGAGCCGCCCCACGAATTGCGGCTGCTGACGGTGATCGCGACCGCATCGCTGATTTCCCGCAGCTTCTCGGGGCGCGACCTGCGCTCCTTCGTGCCGATACCGAGTTCGCCCGCGGCGTTTGCTCCCCAGCACGAGACCGCTCCATCTCGGTGCAGCGCGCAGGAACTCCAGTGGCCTGTGTCTACGGCCACCGCGTCCGAGATGCCCCGCACGGGGACTGGTGACACCCCGCCCGCGTTCTGCCCCCAGCACGAAATCCCGCCCGATCCCCGCACGGCACAAGTGAAGTCGTCGCTCGGTGACACCAAGACGGCATCATCGATGCGGGACACCTTCACCGGCGAGAGGCGGTAGGAGGTAGTTCCGTCACCGAGTTGTCTGCTGCTGTTGCTTCCCCAGCAGGAAATCGTGCCGTCGGCGTGAACCGCACACGAGTGCCAGCCTCCCGCTCCGATCGCCACCACGCCGCTCAAGCCAGGAATCCGATACGGCCAGTTCCTCGACTGCAGCGTCCCGTCACCGAGTTGTCCGCTGCTGTTGCTTCCCCAGCAGGAAACTCCGCCGTCGGCGTGGAGCACGCAGACGTGCCGCGACCCGGCCGCCACCGCGACCGCGTCGGTGATTCCCGGGACTCTGGTCGGTTCGCCGCGTCCGCCCGCATAGATGACCCTGGGAACCGTCGAATCTCCGCCGGCGCTGCCGTCCTGGGGCGTCGGCGGCGCACCCGGTGTTCCCTGGCCGAGAACTCCATGGGTATCCCATCCCCAGCAGGAGACGCTCCGATCAGCGTGGAGAACACATGTTGGGCCGTCAGCGCTGCCACTGGGGGAACCACCGATGCTGATGGCCACGGCATCGCCGAGACCGCCAACCGGTGCCGGGGACCGGGCCTGGTGAATCGAGACGTCGCCGATGCGATAGCGGGCACTGTTGTCCCCCCAGCAGTCGACACCGCCTCCCGCGTTGATGGCGCAGGTGTGGTAGCCGCTCGCCGCCACGACGGGGGCACCGGGCTCCGGCGCTGGTTCCTGTGGCGTCTCGACCGATCCCGACTCGGGGGGAACAGCGCTCACGCTCAGGGGCGAACTCGACAGCCAGCGCCCCACCGTGGCGTCCGGCGGGAAGAACCGTCGCGACGGCAACAGCCGCTCACCCCACGAGCCGTCGCCGCCGCGCTGCTGCAAACCGAACTCCACCCGACCGCTGGCGAGGCGCCGCGCCACGATGCGCACGTCCACCTCCGCGCTGGGATCCTCGAAGGCAGTGGCGTCGACGCTCAGCACCAGCCGCGAACTCGACAGCCAGCGCCCCACCGTGGCGTCCGGCGGGAAGAACCGCCGCGACGGCAACAGCCGCCCGCCCCACGAACCGTCGCCGCGCTGCTGCAAACCGAACTCGACGCGACCGTCGTCGAGGCGCCGCGCCACGATGCGCACCTCGACCTCGGATGCATCGCCGGCCGTATCGCCCGCGACCTCCTGAGCCCCGGCAGCGGCGGGGATCGCGCTCACGATCAGCACGACGAGCAGCACCACTGCCGCCGGCCGAATGAGCCGCGGAATCACAGTTCGTCCCCAGGCGGTGCGAGCCAGGTGATCAGGACTGCAAATCCCGCGGCGACGAGACTGGTCACAGCGAGGAACACGAGCAGCCTTCGCCGCGTCACGTCGGTTGAAATCTTGATGGACGAAAATCTAGTTCAAGGCTCTAATATTAGTTTCATTGCCCTCTGCGGCGGTTCGTCCAGTAGTGCTTGCGGATGTGCACGGCGACGCTGCGCGGGCTGTCGCGCCAGCAGCGCAGCGGATCGAAGCCGTCGTGTGCCAGGCACATGTTGCACGAGACGCAGGCGACGCCACCGGTGCGCCCCGCCTCGAGCTTGCGGACCAGATCCGGCTCCCGGATGAAGGGTCTGGCCATGGCGAGGAAGTCGGCGTCGCCGCTCTCGAGGATGTCCGTCATTGTCTGCGTGGTGCGGACGCCGCCCACGAGGATGATCGGTAGGCCGGTGGCCTCCTTGACCGCACGGGCGAACGGGCGGTAGTACGCCTCGGCGCCCGCCGGCCGGCGTGCCCGTTGGACCAGCAGGTTGCGCCATGCCTGCGCCCGCTCGACCGCCACGTACGGCCGGATGTTCTCGAAGTAGCTGCGCATCACCCCGTAGGTGGTCTCGAGCCCGTTGATGCCGCGCTCGGCCATACCGCGAGCGCGCTCCAGCGACTCGCCGCGCTGCAACCCTCCTTCCACGGAGTCCTCGACGCTCAAGCGGGCGGTCACGGGAAAGTCTCTGCCGACCGCCGCGCGAACCGCCTCGACGACCGCGAACAAGAAGCGGCTGCGCCGCTCGGCGTCGCCACCCCACTCGTCGTCGCGGGTGTTGGCGTGCGGCGAGCAGAATTCCGAGATCAGGTAGCCGTTGCCGCCGTGGATGTGGATGCCGTCGAACCCGGCCTCGGCGGCTCGCTGCGCCGCCGATCCAAACGCGCGTACTAATGCCTGGATCTCGCCGGTCGCCAACTCCACGGGCTGGATGGTGTACATGGCGTTCGGGACGGGCGACGGAGCCACCGGCGTGATGCTCGACATCATCGTCTGGCTGCCGCAATGACCGATCTGAGCGAAGATCCGGCCGCCGGCCTCGTGAACCGCGTCGGTCGCCTGCCGCAGCGCGGGGACGACCCTGTCGTCGTGAATCCCCGTCTGATTGGCGCTGGCCTGCCCCCGGGGATCCACGTACATGTGTCCCGTGAGCAGCAGTCCCGCTCCCCCCTCGGCAAGACGCCGGTACAGCTCCACGTACGAGCCGTAGACCACACCGCTCGGTGACGCCATCGTCTCCGATGTGGCGCCGCGCACGAGGCGGTTGGGGAGCGTCAGGGAGCCGATCCGCCCGGGTTGCAGGTACGGAGGTGCAGTGCTCACAGTCGGCAACCTAGCGCCGCCCTCGGGCGACGGCGAGACGATCAGAAGCAGCCGCCGTCGCGGAATTGGTTGTCTTCCTCGGATGGCCAGCGGTCGAGGTTCAACGGGTACTTCAACCAGTCGAGCCTGCAGAAGCCTCCGAACTCGTCCTTGAGGTGCAGCATGATCCGCACCGACGGGCCCTGGCGTATGGCCGCCCACAACTCGGCGCCGCTGGTGATGTTCTCGGTGTACCAGTCGGGAACCTCCCCGGCGAGGCCGGCCCGCACGACCGCCTCGGCCTCCTCGGTCGGTTCGGCACGGATGTTCGGGCAATCCGGTGAGTCGAACGGCAACTCCTCGAACTCCACCGGTGGGTTGTGGTAGCTCAACCACGCCGTTGGGACGACGAGATGTTCCAGCGTGTCGGCGAGCAACTCCACTCCGGCGCCGAACCCCTCCTTGATGTAGCAGTCCGGGTAGGTCACGGCGAAATAGAGCTGTACAGCACCCCACGCCTTCGGGGCTACGAGTGCTGGTGTGAAGTCATAGACGTGCGCGAGCTCGTGAACGACCGTGGCGAGTCGCATCGAACGGACGACGACCCGGTCCGACATGCAGATCAGGAAGAGACCGTGGCCGTGGCAGAACGACCGTGCGTAGCCGCCGACGTCGACGCTACCGACGAGGTGGGTGCGATGGCGGACGTGGTCCCAGGCGAGACGCAGCCACGGGAACTCCACCTCCTGCTCCTCCACGACCCGGTCGATCCAGGTGCGCAGGAACTCGATCGGGTCGGTCGGGACATCGCCGGCGCTGAAGCCCCGGAAGGTCTGGGTAGCCGTCGGCACGAGCCGTTGCTCGAAGGTCCCGTCGCCGAGTTGCCCGAATGCGTTCTGGCCCCAGCACGAGACCGAGCCGCCGGTGTGCATGGCGCAGGCGTGCCCCTCCCCCGCTCGCGACGGCGTGCTGACGGTGATCGCCACCGCGTCCGTGATACCGGCGAGGCGCACCGGGTCGGTGTGCGATTGCGTCGTGCCGTCACCCAACTGGCCCGCGTCGTTGTTCTCCCCCCAGCACGAGACTCCACCGTCACGGTGCAATGCGCAGAAGCTGTCATCGCCCACCGATACCGCGACGGCATCGCCGATTCCGGCGACACGAGCCGGGCGGATGGTGCGGGACGACGACCAGCAGTACACCTGCCCGTCCGAGCGCACCACGCATGCATCACCCCAACCGACCGCGACGGACACGGCATCGCCGAGACCTGTGATCGTCCTCGGCGACAGATCGCCGGTGGCCGTTCTGGTCCCCCAGCCCCAGCACGACACGTCACCGTCGGTGTGGACCACGCAGGTGGTGTTCCCACTTGCCCCGATGGTCGACACCCCGTCCACCCCCGGGACGATCTGCGGCGAGAGACTCGACTCCACTGTGCCGTCCCCCAGCTGCCCGAGGGAGCCGTCCCCCCAGCAGGAAACCCGGCCGCTTCGATGGACAGCACACGTGTGCGACGAACCCGCGGCAATGGCCACGGCGTCCCTGATCCCCGGCACCTTGGCGGGCAGGTGGCGGTCGGTCATGTCGCCCTGGCCCAGTTCCCCGTCGTGTCCCGGGCCCCAGCACGACACGGTTCCATCGCCGTGCAGTGCGCAGGTGTGGAACTCGCCTCCCGTGTTGTCCCCGATGCTCACCGTGAGGACATCGTCGAGCACCCCAGCGCTGAGGCGTTCCCTCGTGCCCTCGTCGCCCCAACACGTCACGCCACCGTCTGGTCTCACCGCGCAGGTCCGGCGGAAGGAGGCCGCGACGAGGGTGTCCCCGCTGCGTGCCCCTCCACCGGGCGCGAATCCCTCGAAGAGAGGAGGCATCACCGTCACAGGGGAACTCACCAGCCAGCGCCCCTCGCCGGCCGCGGCGGGGAAGAAGCGTCGCTCCGGCAGGATTCGATCCTCCCACCGGCCGCCCGCCCCCCGGTGCTGCAAGCCGAACTCGATCCGCCCGTCGGCAAGACGCCGCGCCGTGATGCGCACCCAGATGCGAGCGGCCGGATCGTCCGGCGCCAGTCGCAACGCGATCGGCGCGCTCCACAACCAGCGATCTGTAGCAGCCCGCACCGGGAAGAGCCGCTGGTTCGGAAGAATGCGATCCTCCCAGCGGTCCTCGGGATCGTGCAGGCGCAGCGCGAACTCCGTGCGCCCGTCCTCGAGGCGTCGCGCCTCGAGGTGCATCCGCTGCCCGGAGTCGTCGCTCTCGGACTCCGACTCCTGCGCGTCCGCGGGGGATGAGGTTGCGCTGCCGACCAGCACTGTGACGAGCACGGCAACGAGCGCCGCGTTGAGGAGCCACTTGTGCATGGTCCTATCCTCCGCGCCGCCATGACACCCTTTCGTTCCGGAGCGTACGCCGCACTGCGGTGCTGCGCCGAGTGCGCCGCGCGCCACTGCGACCACGGCTCCGACGCGCTTGGGGTGGTCAGTGGTACCGACCCCTGCGGGTATCGTCGATAACTCGCAACGACCTCGGAGCGGACGATCCATGAACCCCGGCGGTGATCACGCACACCGAACACCACAAGGGCCCCCCGAGGCCGGCGACGAGCCCCTCCGGCTCGAGGAGTTGTTCGAAACCGGCCACGACCCCGCCTACGGCGCGGCGATTCAGGTGTCGCCGCTCTTGCAGCGGGTCACGGCGACCAATCCCAGCCCGTTCACGTTCACAGGCAGCGGCACGTACATCGTGGGGCGTCGGCACGTGGCGGTGATCGATCCGGGGCCCGACGACGCCGCTCACGTCTCGGCCCTGCTGCGGGTCCTGGAGGGCCGGACGGTCACCCACATCTGCGTGACCCACACCCACAGCGACCACTCCCCCGCCTCCCGCGCCCTCGCCGACGCCACGGGTGCTCCCATCCTGGGCTTCGGTCCGCACCCGCCGAGCGACGCCCGGCGCGGCGGCACCGAGGCGCCAGCAGTCGACGACGAGCCCGGTGATTGGGACTTCACGCCCGATACCGCACTTGCCCACGGCGACGTCGTGGCCGGCGACGGTTGGACGCTGGAGTGCCTGCACACGCCAGGGCACATCTCGAATCACCTGTGCTTCGCTGTCCCCGAGGAGCGGGGTGTTCTCACCGGTGATCATGTGATGGGCTGGTCCTCGACGATCATCCCGCCCCCCGACGGCAACCTCGGCGACTACCTGCGCAGCCTCGAACTGCTGATCGAGCGGGGAGCCCGCGACCAGGTCTACTGGCCGACGCACGGCGCGCCCATCACCACGCCGGTGCGCTACGCCCGGGCGTTGCTGGCGCACCGCCACCGCCGCACCACCCAGATCCTCCGCTGCCTGCGCGACGGCCCCGCCACGATCCCGGCCATGGTGGCCCGCATGTACACCACCACACCCCGGATCCTCCACCCCGCCGCCGAACGCTCCGTGCTGGCGCACCTCATCCATCTCACCGAGCACGGCCACGTCACCTGCGAACCTGCGCCAGACGATCGGACCAGTCGATACGCCCTCGCATGATCCGCCCGTAGATTGCGTGCCGGCTTCAGT
Organism: Acidimicrobiales bacterium; assembly: GCA_963668565.2. Taxonomy (GTDB): domain Bacteria; phylum Actinomycetota; class Acidimicrobiia; order Acidimicrobiales; family CATQHL01; genus VXNF01. The sequence continues at coordinate 20,118 of CAXXMX010000004.1, read as the reverse complement.
CCGCGTGCCGGCGGGACTGTGCTTCGCCGGTGATCAGATCACGACGCGATCAGTCACGGGCGGTGGCCCGATGGGAGCAGTGGGCTAGCAGCCGCCGTCGCGGAACGGGTTGGTGCGTGCGGCAGGGACCTCGGACCAGTCCAGCGGGTAGCTGAACCAGTCGGTGGAGCAGAATCCGCCGAACTCCCCCGCCAGATTGGCCAGCAGCGACGCAGACAGGGCTCGGCGCAGCACCGCCCACAGCTCGGCGCCATTCGTGATGTTCCCGCTATACCAGTCCGGCACTACACCGGCGAGACCGGCAAGGATGACCTCCTCCGCGGCGCGGTCCGGCTCGCCACCCAAGCCCGGGCATCCGGCTCCGTAGTAGGCGAGCCATGCCGTCGGAACGACGACATGCGCCATGGCGTCGGCGAGGATCTCCGCTCCGGGCCTCTGCTCGTAGTCCCGGAAGCAATCCGGGTACGTCCTGGCGAAGTAGAGCTGGACGGCTCCCCACGCCTTGCCGGGTGCCAGGCCGGTGGTGCCGTCATAGACGTGCGCCAGTTCGTGGACCACGTCGCCGAGCGTCATCTCGGCGATCTCCATGCTGTCGGCCGCGCAGTCGTACGACCCGTCGGAGAGGCTGCAATATGAACGCACGGCCCCCCGGAGGTCATCGATCCGGCCTGCGACAGCCCTGTCGCGGATGTGATCCCACGCAACACGCAACCAGGGGAAACGGTTCTCGTTCTGCACGACGGCCTCGTCCACCCAGATCCTCAGCAGCCCGGTCTCGTCGGCAGGGATCCGATCCTTGGGAATCTCCGCCGGTACGGCCACCGGCGTGGGGGCGGGACGCTCCGCGCCGACGCCGTCACCCACCTGGCCAGCACCGTTGCCACCCCAGCAGGAGTACGAGCCGCTCTCGTGTGCGACGCAGGTGTGTGGGGCGAGGCGCGTGGACCCCGGACTCATCGTGACAGCAACCGCGTCGCTGATGCCTCGCAGTCGCACCGGGCGAAGCTGTGGTCGCATGGTTCCGGTGCCCAGTTGGCCGGCCGCGTTCTGCTCGCCCCAGCACGACACCCCGCCGTCGTCGTGCACCGCACACACACCGCCGTCACCCACCGAGACAGCCGCGACGCCGCTGATGCCGTCGACCGGGGCCGGTTGAGCCCTGTCGCCGACGGGCCAGCAGTACACGTCACCGGCGATGGTCGCCGCACACGTGCGGTCCAAACCGGTGGAGACCGACACCACGGGAGGCAGTCCCTCCACCTGCGCCGGCCCGAAGGCGTTGTTGTTCCCGGCCCCTCCCCCGTAGCCCCAACAGGACAGGCTGCCGTCGACGTGGATGGCGCAGTTGGACGACGGCCCGGCGTCGATTCTCTCGACACGTTCGAGACCCGCGACCTTCTGCGGGCTGCTCGCGGACACACCGAGTCCGTCACCCAGCTGACCGAGCGCCCCGGCACCCCAACAGGAGACCTCCCCGGAAGCATGGACGGCACAGGTGTGATCGGATCCCGCTGCGAGCGCCACGGCGTCGGCGATCCCGGGCACCTTCTCGGGGAGGTAGCCGCTGACGTGCTCGCCCCGCCCCAACTGGCCGGAACGGCCGGGCCCCCAGCACGACACCGTCCCGTCGCCGTGCCGCGCGCAGACGTGAAGCTCCTGATGAGGATGATCCCCCGTGCTGATGCTGACCACGTTCTTGAGGCTTGCAGCGCTCAGCCGCTCGCGGATGCCGTCCTGGCCCCAACACGTCACTGTTCCGCTGCGCCGTACGGCACATGTGCGGCCACGGGAGGCGGCGATGAGGCTGTCTCCGCTTCGTGGCGCGCCACGCAAGAACACCGGGCCGCGCACGACCGTGGCCCGGTTGGTTTCGGGGCTCCCGACACCCGGGTCACCCCGGCCCGGGCTGGGTGAGAACCCTCGGACCGGTCCGCTGCCGACGCCGGAATCCGTCTCCGCGCTACCGGTGGCGTTTGGGCCGGCAGCGGGACCCCGCTCGAGTGCGCCCGCGTTCGGACCGTCAAGTCCGGCGCCAACCTCGCCGGCTGGGATCACCAGCGTCGCGAGCCCGACGCAAAGGAGTCCCGCCACGCGAGCCAGGAGAGTTCGGCGCCGGGGGCAGAGCCGTTCCGTGCAACTCCGCGGTCCCGGCTGCCCAGGTACATCGGTGGTGCCTCCCGGAGACCACCGATGCGAAGCAACCACTACTTCAGACGGTAGTTCGCCCCTCGCCGCCGGCGTCGCCGCCGGAGCGCACCCCTCGTCGCCGCCCCTGGTCTCGGAACCCGCCCGGGGGACGACCTGCCGGAGCGGTGGCCGTCAGCGACTCCAACTATTCCAGCTGACGCTGCTGTCGATATTGCCTCGTACGGCGGGCTTGAAGTCGGTGCCGATCGTGTAGGCGACGGGGATCAATGCGAACTGGCGGACCTTGTCGTACGGGATGTCGAGGATTTCCGCCGCCTCGCGCTCGTAGGCGAGGTGCAGCGTGGTCCAGCAGGTGCCGAGGCCGCGCTCGCGCGCCGCCAGCATGAAGCTCCAGGCGGCCTGGATCACCGAGCCCCCCAGAGCAACGATGTCCAGCGGTTTGTCGGTCCGGCCGGCGGCGCACGGGACGAGAAGAACGGGGCTGCGGTGCATGTTCTCCGCCAGGTACACCGCGGAGTCGACGACGCGGGTCTGCTGCGCCACCCAGGCCTCATCACGACCGGGGAAGGCCCGAGCGATGGTCGCGCGATCGACGATGTAGCTGCCGAAGCCACGCTGGTAGAGCCCGGCGATGGCTTCGATCTTGTCGCGCTCGGTGACCAACACGAAGTGCCAGGTCTGCATGTTGGAAGCGGTCGGGGCCTGCACGGCAAGTTCGACACACTCGCGCAGGACCGCTTCCGGCACCGGACGATCGAAATCCAGTCGCTTGCGCACTGCCCGGGTGGTGGAAAGCATCTGGTCGGTCGAAAGCCCAAGTCTCGTCATGCACCGCAGCGTACGCCCAGGCCTACGGGTCTCGCGTACCCCCGAGGGCGGGCACCAGGGGCGCTGAGCGGCTCCAGTTGTTGAAGCTCAGCACGCCCTCGAGGTTCCGGGAGGCGGGCTTGAAGTCGGTGCCGACGGTGTAGGCCACCGGGATCAGGGCGTACTGCCTCACCTGCTCGTAGGGGATGCCCAGAATCTCGGCCACCTCCTGTTCCCAGAGCAGATGCAGGGTGGTCCAGCACGTGCCCAGGCCGCGCTCGCGGGCTGCGAGCATGAAGCTCCAGGCGGCCTGGATGACCGAGCCGGCGCCTTCGGTCACGTGACGAGGATCCTCCGAGCGCCCGGCGGCACAGGGGATCAGCATCGCCGGGCAGCGGTGCATGTTCTCCACGAGGTGAATCCCCGAGTAGATGACGCGGGTCTGCTGCGCTCCCCAGGTGGCGTCACGCTCCGCCCTCGCACGAGAGGATTCGATGAACCTGGCCCTGTTCAGATCGGAGCCGCGCCTGTAGATGGCAGCCAGGGCCTCCACCTTGGGGCGCTCGGTCACGAAGACGAAGTGCCAACTCTGGCCGTTGGAGGACGTGGGCGCCTGCACGGCGAACCGCGCGCACTCCCGCAGCAGCGATTCCGGCACGGGACGATCGAAGTCCAGCCGCCTGCGAACCGCTCGGGTGGTGAGCAACATCTCGTCGGCGCTGAGGCCAAGTCTGGTCATGGCCGAGTTGAGCGCCCGCCGCTGAGGGTCTCGCACTCCTCGCCCTCCGGCTGCTCCCGGCCCGTCTGCCCGGGGTTGCCCGGATCCCTGCGGTCGCCGCGCAGGAAGGCCAGCGTCTTGCGCAGGCCGCCGCTGCGCACCATGTCCACGAGGCGGAAGAAGCCCAACGTTCCGGCGGCGGCACCCGCGGCCGCCACGATGCAGCTACCGCAGACCACGCGGCCACCATAACGCGACGACCCGGCTCGCCCGCCGGCAACGCTCCCGTCGCAGACCCTGGCCGACCATCACGAATTGGCCGTGACCGTTTCGAGGATGTCGCCGAAGCGCTCCAGTGCCGCCGCCCGGCGGGTGGGCACGTGCTCGCTCGGCCAGCCCGGGACCGCCTGATAGCCCCGCAGCACGTGGCGGCTGATGGTCACCTTGTGCACCTCGTCGGCGCCGTCCACCAGCCGGGAGGCCCGCGCCTGGCGGTACATGTTCTCCAGGGGCAGGTCACCGCTGAAGCCCAGAGCCCCGTGCACCTGGATGGCCCGGTCGATGGCGTTGTACAGCATCCGGGTGCCGTACACCTTGATCATGGCGATCTGGGTACGCGACGCCGAAGCCCCGTGGAGGTCCATGTGCCAGGCGGCGTGCATGCAGAGCAGCTTGGTGGCCTCGATGTCCATCTTGGTCTCGGCGATCATGTCCTGGATCATCTGCTTGTCGGCCAGCAGCGACCCGTGCGAGGTGCGCGACAGCGATCGCTCGCACATCATGTCGAACGCCCGGCGGGCCTGGCCGATCCAGCGCATGGCGTGGTGAATGCGCCCGGGACCGAGCCGCTTCTGCGCCAGCACGAACCCGTCGCCAGGCTCACCAATGATGTTCGTGGCCGGCACGCGCACGCTGTCGTAGACGATCTCGGCGTGGCCGCCGGGACGGGGCAGGCCCTCGAGGTGTGGCTCGCCCATGTTGGGGATGTCCCGCACGATCCGCACGCCCGGAGTGTCGACGGGGACCAGGATCATCGAACAGCCCTGGTAGGGGTGCACGTCGGGGTTGGTCACCACCATGACAATCAGGAAGTCCGCCACCGAGCCGTTGGTGGTGAACCACTTGTGGCCCGAGATCACGTACTCGTCCCCGTCGAGCATTGCCCGGGTGCGGATCAGCCGGGGATCCGAGCCGGCCACGTCGGGTTCGGTCATCGAGAAGGCGCTGCGCATCTCGCCGGCCAGCAGCGGCTGCAGCCAGCGGCGCTGCAGCTCGGGACTGGCGCCGAGGGCCAGCAGTTCGGCGTTGCCCGAGTCGGGGGCGTTGTTGCCGAAGATCATCGGCGCGAACTCGCAGCGGCCCAGGATCTCGTGCATGAGCGCGAGCCGGACCTGCCCCCACCCTTGGCCCCCCAGTTCGGGACCGAGGTGGCAGGCCCAGAGGCCCTGCTCCTTGACCTGCTGCTTGAGCGGGTCGGTGAGCGCCCGCCACTGCTCGGGGGTGCAGTCGCCGGCGACCGCCTCGATCGGCAGGATCTCGGCGTCGAGGAACTCGCGCATCCAGTCCAGCTTCGGTTGGAAGTCCTCGTCGGTGGCGAAGTCCCAGGCCATGATCTCCTCCGGGCGTTTGGGTGCCGTCAGGCTAGGGGGTGCCGGGTGGGGCGCGCTGGTAGCGTGGCCGCGCCACTCCAACACGAGGAGACGACATGGCCACCGTCGACAAGGACACCGTCGTCGCCGCCTTGGCGGCCGAGTGGGAGGCCACTGCCGATCTGTGCGCGGGTCTGGACGGCGCAGAGTGGGCAGCCGCCACGGACTGTCCCGGCTGGAGCGTCCAGGACAACGTGAGCCACATCACCGGAACCGAACGGATGCTGCTCGGCCACCCCGCGCCCGTCGTCGACGTTGGCGACGCCCCGCACGTCCGCAACGACATCGGCCGGATGAATGAGCTGTGGATCGCCGAGCGTCGGCCGTGGGAACCGGCGGCGGTGCTGGAGGAGTTCCGGGAGGTCACTGCCGAGCGGCTGGCAGCACTGCGTGCCATGGCACAGGCGGATTTCGATGCCGAGTCGTGGACGCCCGCCGGCACCGACACCTACGGGCGCTTCATGCGGATCAGGACGCTGGACTGCTGGATGCACGAGCAGGACATCAGGGGCGCGACCGGCCGAGCGGGTCACCTCGGCGGCCCTGTGGTGGACGTGGTTCTCGACGAGTTCGCCTTCGCCGTCGCCTTCGCCGTCGCGAAGCTGGGCCGGGCACCGGAGGGCGCACGAGTCCTGATCGACCTGACCGGTCCTGCCGCCCGCACCTGGCGCGTACAGGTGGCCGAGCGCCGAGGCCGGCTGGTGGACGCCTTCGACGGCGGCGCCGAGCCCACGATCACACTCACCGCCGATGCGCACACCTACACCCGGCTGGCAGGCGGGCGCATCGGCGGCGCCGAGGCGATCAGCCGGGGCCTCGTCACCCTCGGCGGCGAGACTGCGGCCGCCGAGCGGATCGTCGGCAGCCTCGGTTACATGCCCTGACGGGCGTTCGCCGAACCGGCTTCAGCCGCCGGCCAGGAGGGCGGCGAAGCGGCGGCGCCACTCCACCGAGGGCTTGTCGGTCTGCACGCTCACGGTGCCGGCGAGGTTGATAGGCAGCACCCCGTCGAGGCGCTCGAGCATCAGCTTGTCCTCGGCGCCTATGGCCAGATCAAAGCGGATCACCTCGTCGGGCGGTACCGAGAAATCGTCGTTGCGCCACACCACGAACGTGAAGTAGGAGGTGACGTCATCGATAGGAGTGGACAGCAGCAGCAGGATGTGCTCGAGGCCGGTCTCGTAGGCAATGGTGCTGCGGCAGGAGAACGGCAGCGCGAAGCCGCTGGACATCCTCCGGGCCACCGCCCCTCCCGCCAAACCCGAGGTGGCCGCGGCGATCTCGGGGTTGCTGACGGTGACCTCGTAGCGGTAGCCGTAGAAGCCGTCGTCCAGTTCGCCGAGTTCGATGCGGGGCACCACCTCGTCGGTGTCGCCGCCGATGGTGCCGGCGTGCACGAACGGGAAGTGGGTGATGTCGAGGAAATTGTCCACCATGCGTGTCGCTGACGCCCGCCAGATCTCCACGTCGGGGTTGATGCGACGGAATGCCGGGTCGTCCTCCTGGGGGATCTTCGGGATGTCCTCGCGGGGGACGCCCGGACAGATCCACACGAGGCCGTAGCGTTCCTGGGCCGCGACCTGCGCCAGGTGGGCGCGAGGCGGCACGGGCACGCCGGGCTGGGCGGAGGGCACCAGTACGCAGCGTCCCTCGGCCCCGAACCGCCAGCCGTGGTAGCAGCACTGCAGGCACCCGTCGATGACAACGCCCGCCGACAGTGGCGCCTCCCGGTGCGGGCAGCGGTCGGCCGAGGCCGTCACGACGCCGTCCGGATCGCGCCACAGCACGTAGGGCCGTCCCAGAAGTCGCAATCCCAGGGGGCCCGGCGCCACGTCGCAGGTTCGCGCGACCACATACCACGAGTCCGCCATGACGGGGTTCTCGGAGAAGACGTGTGTCGTGCTCATGGCGCCTGGGGGATCTGCCGGTGCTTGCTGGCAGAACCTTACGACACCGGAGGTCGGAAACGAAGGGAAGGCCCGCATCCGTCCCTCCGAATTCCCCGGCCGGCCGGTGTTCGGCGGGCCGTTGGCCGGGCCACACTGCTAGTTTGACGGTGGCGCGCGACGCTGGCCGACCAACGATCCGGAAGGTGCTTCCATGGGCTACCCGAACACGCTGATCTTCGTCGACTTCCCCAGCGATGACCCCGAGGCCACAGCCCGCTTCTACGAGCAGGTCTTCGGCTGGGAGGTCGAGGGACGACCGGCCGGTGTCTTCCACCGCATCGTTCCGGGCGACGAGTTCCTCTCCGACGGTGAGCGCTCAGGGGTCGGCAACCTGCACATGGGCATCCACAACGTCGCCAACGCCCGCCCTCACCCCGACCCCGCCGGCGTGGAGCCGCGCACGCTGCGCACCGAGGGCCGCACCCAGCGCATATGGATCCTGGTCAGCGGCGACGACAGCGCCGACCGCATCCTCGAGACAGCCCTTAGCCTCGGCGCCACCGAACTGTGGCGCAACCATTACTGGGCGGAGTTCAACGGCTTCAACTGCGCCTTCGAGGATCCCTGGGGCAACACATTCATCCTCTGGACCCAGGGCGGGGACGACCCGCAGATCCCCGAGGGCTGGACCGACGAGTAGCTCGGGCGCTCTCCGGCTCACGCGCCCGCGGCAGAACAACAGCAAGGGAGAACAGACCATGAGTGCTGAGCAGTCCGAATTCGCCCGCGGGGCCGCAGAGGTGCGCCAAGCCACGGGGATGGCAGACGCCCCCACAACCGGCGACCGCCCAGACGTCTACTCCGCCCATCCGGCGACGGCGCGATGGACTCACGTGGCGCTGCCGTGTGCCGACATCCAGGCCTCCATCGACTTCTACGCCGAGTTCACGCCGCTGGAGTTGTTGGACAAGCGCACCGACGCTCTGGGACACGGCGCCTGGCTGGGCCATCCCGACGCCGCCGAGCGGCCGTTCATCCTGGTGCTGATCGAGTTCTTCTCCAGCAGCGGCCAGGAGGAGCTCGGGCTCCTGAAGCCGTTCGCCCACCTCGGCATCGAGCTACCCAACCTCGAGGCCGTCGACGACATCGCCCGCCGCGGCGAAGCGGCGGGGTGCCTCAACATGTCCCCCACCGAGATGCCGCCGCCGGTCGGTTACATATGCGCCCTCAACGACCCCGACGGCAACGTCATCGAGTACTCCTACGACCAGGGCGTCTATTCCACCGCCAAAACCGTCTGGGGCAACGGCGACTGAAGGAGGCGCCGAGTAGCGCCTTGCACCGGCGCTCCCGTCGGTCCGCCCCAGCAAAGAGCCGACCCAAGGCCCGATCCAGAGTCGACGTCCGCGACCCAGCGGCGCCGGCTCATGCTGTCATGGACTACCTCGTACGCTCCTCGCGGCGCGTCGCAGAATCGACTGCGCGACTGGGGATGGCTCGTCGGCGCGGACTTCGGTGTCTCTACGCTCTCGACAGCGCACAGTGTGTGGGCTGGGGTTCCGCTCCCGCGGGTCGGGGCCTCGGAAGCCCAATTGCTTCTGTGAGCAGAATTGCCGCCCTGTGCGGCGTTAGTGCGCAGATTTGGCGAAGCGCCGCCGAGGACAACCCTGGCGGCCGAAGGGAGGCCGGTAGGCGTGGGCGTCGGGCAGGTCACTCAGGGCCAGCGGCGGCGTAGGCCTTGGCGACGACGGCGCACAGTTCCCTGGGCTGCTCCGAATAGTCCTCCCAGGTGAAGTTGAGCACATCCCAGCCGATGACCTGCAGCCGGTTGCGGCGACGGCGGTCGTTCACGAAGGACTCGCTGTTATGGTGCCAGCGGATGCTGTCGAGTTCGATGGCCAGCTGGCGGCTTGGATAGGCGAGATCCACCTGGGCCACGAAATGCCCGCGGTTGTCATGCACCCGGTGCTCCATCTTCGGCCGCACGAGCCCCGCCCCAACCAGGAGTTCGCAAACCGACCGGCTCCAATGGCTCAGAGGGACAACCTCGTCGCCGCAGCGGGCGTCTAGGGCGGTTCGCAACTGCACCAAGCCGTTCCTACCCTTGCGGGAGTGGGCCCCCAGCACGTCGTAAATGTCGCTGTACCTCAGTCGCCTGTCGCGCACGACAGAGTCGATGGCCCGATCAAGCGACTTGTGGCTCACCACTGCCGCGAGATCAAGCACGGTGCGGGCCAGCCCCGTGCAGGGGATGCCGTCGACTTCCACCCGCCGGACGAGGTGCATCTGCGCCGAGCGATGCACGATGACCCCGGTGGCCGACCTGCCCCGCCCCAACGCCACCGCCACCTCGGGAATCATCAGACTGAACCCGTCGACGCCGTGTAGGGCCGCGGCCGACCGATGGCTCGCCAGACCCCCATGGCTGATACAGGCGGCAAGCAGCCTCGATTGCGGAGTAACCCGAGCAGCCGAGTGCTGGTACACGCCGCTGCTGGCCCGCCGCCAGCGGCCCGTCCTCACACGGTTCTGGATCCGATGCCGGGTCATGCCCGCATCCAGAGCCTGAGAGCGGGAAACAAGTCCATGCTGCCGTCGCATGTGGGCTTCGAGCCGCGCCTCGTCCACGGCCGCAACACTCGCACCAGACCCGTGGGTTCGATATATATCCATAGGGTATGTAATATATGCTCTAATACTGATCTTCGGGAATGAGGGTGATCGCCACCGGCGGTCTCCACCGCACGACAGGAACGCTGCCTCGGCACCTTGCGCCCCCGAGGCGGGGAGACGAGGTGTTCGGGCCGTCGGAGGGCGTACCGACTCAAGGGTCAGTTGATAGGGCAAACGGCGGAAGCTTGATCGGTGCCCGGTTCCTTGGCTCTGGTCACCGCTTCTGTGAGCAGAAACGCCGCCTGCGGCGGCGAAATCGCGCAAAGTTGGCGCAAGGCCGCGCCAACCCGCGCTAGGCCCGGAAGCGTCAGAACAGCAAGTTCAGCAGGTAGTCGACGAGCGCTTCGCCGTACCGGCCGGCCACCACCCGGCTGCCGGCGCTGTCGAGCAGCCAGAAGCCTGACCAGGTGCCGGTGTAGGTGCGGTAGTAGTCGGTCGGCTGAGAGGATTCACTCCACAGCATCGCAAAGGTGATGCCGTAGGTTTCAACGAAGTTCTCGTTGGCCGCGAGATCTCCGGTGGATCCGATGCCGGCGACGGTGATTCGGTGGGAGTTGTCCCGAGCGAACTGCTCGAGGGCCGGAGCTTCCTCGTGGCAGGTCAGTCAAAGCGGGGACCAGAACCAGAACAGCAACGGTGTCTCGCCGGATACGACCGATCGCAGACTCACCGTCGAGCCGGAGGACAGATCGATCATCTCGATGTCGGGTACATCCGGGCTGACAATCGACTCGGCCGCGGCCGGCTCGCCGGCAGCGGCGATTCCGGCGGCCGCATCATCGTCCGTGGCGAGGCGGCCGGTGGAGCCAGCAGGCGCGTCGTCGCCGATCGAGTCGTTGTCCGACGTGCCGGTCTCGGTCGCCGAGCCGGCGGGCTCGCGCTCTTCGGCACCGGCGCCTGCTTCCTCGGAAGTGCTGCGCTGCGCGGGACGGCTGGTGGCGACCGCATCTTCCTCGTCTTCCCCGACCTCGTCGAGGGGCTCATTCGTGGCAGGAGTCCCCTCGGTGATGACGTTGCCGGCAGGCGCCGAACCGTCAGGCGGGCCGCCGCAGGAGGCTGAGGCAGCGGTAATGAGAAGCGCCGCAAGGCCGGCGAATAGGGCGCGCCGGATCGTCGGCCGTCGAGTCAACGAGTCACCCGGTCCGACGGGATCCGCATCCCAACCTCGCCGGTCCGCCCCCATCCGGACTCTCAGAACGCTCGGAGCGCGGTGAGTAGGTGAGCGGCGCCGTCGATCGTTTCGGCGAGGCCCTCGTACATGGTTGGCCGCAGCACTGCGGCGAGATTCAGGCTGAACGAGTCGAAACCCAGATCGGCCACCCGGCGCAGCTGCGTCACGCACTCACCCGGCGTGCCGGCCACGGCGAAACGCTCCACGAGATCGTCGCCGATGAGGCTGAACAGCTCCGGCGGGTCGTACCGGTCATGGTCGAAGTACCAGCCGCGCGCCCGTGCCAGCGCCTCGTCGATCCCCTCGATCAACCTCGGCGGCAGGTCCAGATCGGGCGGCCGCAGCAGGCTCAGGTAGTGCGCCACGTAACGCTTCACGCTACGGCGCGCCAGGTCGCCGTCGGTGGAGACACAGATGGTGAGGCGGGGCGACACCTCCACCTCATCCGGAGGGCGACCGGCCCGGGCCGCCCCTTCGGCCAACCACGTGCGGTACTCGTCGGCCTGCGCCGGTGACCAGTAACGCGCCCCCACCAGGACCCGGTCGGCCAACTCTCCGGCGAGGCGCATCACACCGCGACTGCGGGTGCCGAGCACCAGGGCAGGCATCGCCGCCGGCGTGCTCTGCAGGCGCGCCCGGTCGGCGGAGAAGATCTCGCCCCGGTAGCTGACCTCCTCGCCGGCCCACAGCCCCCGGCAGATCACCGCAGCCTCCCGCAGGGTCCGCACGGGCCTCGAGTAGTCACATCCCGACTAAATCACCACTTGGGTAGGGTATTACTGCTCCGCCCCGACACTTGCGCTACCGTTGCCACGCCGGGCTGCCGGCTGCGTTGGGGCATCTGGCAGCCCGGCACCGCGTAGAATGTGACCCATGTCACAGCGCACGATCCATGCCAACCTCACATCCACCGCCGCCGCAGACGCCGCGTTTGCGCTGACCATCACCCCAGTCCTGGCCGGCGGCGCGCGACTGGGGACACGCCTCCCGGACCCGCCGGCGACGGCCAAATCCACTTTCGTCCCGCTCTGTGTGAGCGTCACCGTGGACGGCGGCGAAACTGAGTTTGAACTGCTGACGACCACTTCTGTGGACAATAGAGGCGTCCTGTACGACTTCTCGCTGCGCGGGCCGGGCTTCCCCACCGCCATCGTCCGCGGCGTGCGCGTCCCTGACGTAGCCGAACATCCGGACCCGCTTTACCTCTGGCAGTTGGTCGAGGATTACGCCACCGGGTAGCCCTATGCCCTGAGTGGTACCCCATTACGTGGTACACTGCGTGCATGGCCAATACCACCAAGACAGAACGCGCCGCCCGCCCCGCCCCTAAGGACGACCGGCCGGGACAGCGCATCACCCGGGAACACGACACGCTGCTGCGGCAGCTAGCCGAGAAGTCCGGCCGCACCAGGCAAGCCATCGTCAATGATGCGCTCGACGTGGGCACCGGGCTTGTGCTGCTGCACCAGCACGACCCTGCCGCCGCCCGCCAGATCATGCGCACCATTCAGGTGGAAATAACGCGGTGCTTCGCCGCAGCTGCAATGGCCAAAGTGAACGCCGCAACGGCCGCCGGCGTGACCGCCGCAATGGCCAAAGTGAACGCCGCAACGGCCGCCGGCGTGACCGCCGCAATGGCCAAAGTGAACGCCGACATAAGCGCCGCAACGGCCGCCGGCGTGACCGCCGCAATGGCCAAAGTGAACGCCGACATAAGCGCCGCAACGGCCGCCGGCGTGACCGCCGCAATGGCCAAAGTGAACGCCGCAACGGCCGCCGCAGCGGTGGCGTTCGAGCCGGTGGTGCCGGCCGACCCGGCATGAGCACCGACCGGTACGCGCCGCCGCAGCGCGACAACCCGCAGTTCACGCACCCGGAGTTCGAGGACTGGCTGGCGGCTAACCGCCCAACCGTCTACTCCGAGGCGACCGCCGCAGCGGAGTACCAGGCGCGGGCGCTGATGGGCGTCGAGCGGTACCGGCAGCGGGGCAGCAAGCCCCAGCCCGACCGGCACCTGCGGGCGGTGCCGGACCTGCACCCTGACGACATCGCTGCCCGGGTGCTGCTGCCCAAGCAGCCGCCGCCGCCGGCGGTGGTGGCCGCCGACGCCGCTGGGCAGCCGCTGCTGCGGGGCGGCCAGGTTGTGTGGCTGTACGGGCAGCCGAAGTCCGGCAAGTCGTGGGCAACGCTGGCGCTGGCCCGCGCCACCGCCGGGCGCACACTGCTGGTCTGCTACGAGCGGGGCGACGAAACGCGCTACCGGCTGCATGGCCTGTTCGACGCCGACAAGCGCCTCCGCAAGCGCGTCGGGGTGCTGGCGTCGAAGATCAACAGCGCCGAGTTCCCGGCGATGGCCGAATGGCTGGACGCCGGCGGGCCGGGTTCGCTCGTGGTGCTCGACTCGGCATCAGCGTCGGGGTGCCCTATTGACGGCGCCAACGTGCAGGACTGGCTCGGGGCGGTGGTGGAGCCGTGGCGCAGCCCGGGCCGCACCATCGTGGTGGTTGACCATACGCCGCGGCGCGACGCCCAAGTGGGCCGCAATGCTGGCGCCATTGGTTCGCAGACCAAGACCGCAGCCGCTGACGTGCAGTACCGGGTTGACGGCAGCGAGTACGACCCGGTGGGGCGCTTGACGGCAGCGGTGCTGGCGGACACCGGCTCTAACGCCATGTGGCACCCCAGGGCGATAGGGCTGACGCTGCAGCGGGGCGTACCAACGCTCACCGCCACAGAGGCGGCGCGGCTCATCAGCAAAGCGGCGGCGTTCGAGCAGGTGCGCGCCGGCACAAGCAGCAAGGCGGCGGCGGCCAGGGCCTGCGGCATGCCGCGCAAGACGTTTGACGACCAATTCAAGCGGGCGGAGGCGGCCCGTGCGTGAGAACGCTCCGCCACCTGTTCCGCCACCGTCCGCCGCGGGACCGCCACTTTCCGCCACGTCGTCTACCAGGGAGTTTGAGCGTTCCACCACCGTCCGCCACCGATCCGCCACCCGTGCACCACTAGTCCGCCACCACCCTAGGGGTGGCGGAATGGCGGCGCCAGAAAGGAATACCCAATGACCGACCACGACGGCACGGACTACGCGGCCCAAGCCGAGCGCCAACGCAACTTGTTCTTCCTGCACGGTGCGCTGCTGGCGCATGGCGCCGCACCGTCAACCGGGTGCTGGCTATCCGTCGACGATGACGCCACGCCGCCTGTGCCGGGTTGCCTGGTGCTGGTCAACGCACGGTTGACGGGTGCGTCACTGGCCGCCGCGGCGCCGTGCATCGTGGCGACGCTGCGTGAGTGCGCTGACGCACTGGAGGCCGCCACAGCACTACCCCACGGCTGCGGCGTGCCGCCTGAGTGGACTAACGGCGAACAGGGAGCATGTTGAGCGCCACCGAACCCGCCCCAACACTGGCCGAGCTGGCGGCTGACGCACGACGCCACGCTGAGGCGCTGGAGGCTGCTGTGTCCCGTGGTCGCTTCAAGGCGTTTGACCCTGCGGTGTACCGGCGGCGCCGCCTTGTCCGTAAGCGTGGCTAGGTTGCGTTTGCAACCGGTTGGGACCCTGTCGAGGGGCGGTCCAGTGCTGAGCGAACACCGCAGATCCCCCAGCCACACACGAAACAGGTTTAGCGATGGGTAAACGCGGGCCGCAGCCAACCCCCTGGGGCGCCGTGGTGCACGGGACGGTAGCCGCCCACCAGATGCACGTACGCCGCGGCGTCCCGCCGTGCCCCGCTTGCCGTGTGGCGCGCAACGCGTACTCCAGGGCCAGGGCCGCGGACTCCGGACTGAACCAACCGCTAGTCACATCTGTGTAGTTACAATGGTGTCTACAGGTGCTTGCATCAGCGGCAGTGGAGAACCCTGGTAGGTAAACCAGAGGACCCACCATGCCCGACACACTCACCAGCATCCGGGCGCGGCGCCTCGAAGCCAACAGCAAGCTGCTTGACCTGGCCGGCGAGGACGACCTGACCGAAGAGCAGGAAACCGAGTTTTCTGCTCTGACTGCGTCCGTGTCGAAGCTGACCCGCCGGGAGTCGGCAATGGTGGCCGCCGGAGCAGATAAGCCGCCCGAGGTTGTGGCGGAAGGCAAAGCCGCAGAAGGTGGCGAAGCCGCCGCGTTCGCCAAGCTGGTAGCCGGCGCCAGCATTGGGGACGTGCTGGACTGCGCGTTGTTTGGCAAGCGTGCCGTTGGGGCGACTGCCGAGCTGCAACAGGAGCTTGCGCTTGGCGAGAACGCCGTGCCGTTGGCGCTCTTTGCGGCCAGCAGCGTCACGAGCGGCGGCGATGCAGAAACACAGGAGGAGACCATCCCGCAGGTGTTTCCAAGTGCCATCAGCCGGGGTATGGGCATAGACCGCCGCTCTGTTGACGTGGGTGTCAGCAACGTGCCGGTTGTGACGCAGCCCGAAGACGGCCCCACCGGCGTGACCGCCATTGGCACACCTGTGGACCACACCACTGTGACGATCGCCGGGGTGCAGCTCGTGCCCACCCGCTTGCAGGTGAGCGCCACGATTGGCCGCGACGAGCTCAGCACCTTCCGGGGCCTTGAAGATCAGGTAGAAGGAGTGCTGCGCCAGGCGTTGATGTCGGCGCTTGACTACCAGGCGCTTTACTCGGCTGGCGACAACGGGCTGCTGAACCACGGCGTCGCCCCGGCCGACACCGCCGTCGTGATGACGTTCGCGTCGCTGATGCAGGCCGTCACCGATGTGGTGGACGGCCGGTACGCCGCCGGCCTCGGCGACCTCAACACGCTGCTTGGCCCCGCGACGTACCGTCTGGGCGCCCGTGCCTACCGCGGCGCCAGCGATGCGGAGACCGTGATCGAGAAGTTGATGCGCACCACCGGCGGCGTGATGACTTCCGGGCTGGTCGCTGCCCCCGACGCCGATAACCAGCAGGCCGTCACGGCCCGCGGGGGCGCCACGGCCAACGGTTATGCGCAACGCCTATGGGGCGGAATTGAGGTCATCCGCGACCCGTACACCAAGGCAGCCGACGGCCAGCTCGTCGCCACGCTGGTGCTGATGCAGGCCAGCAAGCTCGTCCGCGCCGGCATCTACAAGCGCCACAGCTTCCACCTGTCCTGATGGCTGAGGTCGCCTGCTTTGCGGCGGCCCCCACAGTTGAGGGCCGCACCATCCGGGGACTGCTCCTGCCGTGGGCGACGCCCGCGGCGGACAGGCCCCTGCAGTTCGCCCGCGGCTCCACGACGTGGGCCGCTGACGAAGCCGTCCTGCGGCTAATGCACGACGGCGCCACCGAGCCACCGCTGGCGCGCTTGGGCCGCGGCATGACGCTAGAAGACACGCCCGAGGGCATCGTGATGGTGGCCGAACTGGCCAAGACCACCCGTGCCGACGACGCCTTAGCGCTCATTGAGGCGGGCGTTGTGGCGGGGCTGAGCGCCGAGGTTGCCATCCATGCGCGTGACCGCACCACCACGCCACCGACGGTCACCAGGGCAACGCTCACCGCCGGCGCGCTCGTGCCGGCGGGGGCCTTTACCGACGCCACGCTGTTCGCCAGGCAAGCCGCGGCCAGACGCGCTCAGCGGCGCCGCGTGATAGCAGCTCTCGGCTGATGGCTGGTCGCATACTCGGCAGCCGTTGGTGGTCTCGCCCGCCGCCCCCGCCGCCGCCAACCAACGCCGGCCGCGACGTGACCGGGCGCATCACACGGGCGTTGCAGTGGGCCTTACATGGAGATGACGACTATGGCGAACGTGACCCGGCCCTTGGCGGCGCAGTCCAGGCCGCCGCCTCCGCATACGGACGTGCGCTCAGCGCCGCCGTCGTTACCGCCGCTGAGCCGACAGCCACGGCGGTAAGGGCCGTCTTGGCCTGCGCTGGTCGCAGCTATGCGGTACGTGGTGAGTTCGCCGCCCTTGTCCACACCGACAACGCTGCCCTGGCGTTCGAGCCTGTAACGCTGGTGGAAGGCCACGGTACGTGGGCAGCCCCGGAATGGACGGTGCGTCGTACCAAACCGTCCGGCGATTGGGCAGACGTCAAGGTCAGCCGTGAGCGCCTGCTGCACGTTGTTTGGAACGGCGACCCTGCGTCTGGCGGGCTTGTGGGTTGCCCGCCGTGGGACGGTCACGTAGCGCGCGCCGCCGCCAACTTGGAAGGCCAAATAGGCGATCAGGGCACGCTCCCCGTGGGCCACAGCCTGCGTATGCACACGACGGCGGACCTTGACGACGAAGCGGTGGCGGAGTTCTACGCGCTCACAGAGGCAGCGTTCGGGCAGGCCAACCGGTCACGCTTCGCGCCGCTGCTGACGCAAGGCAACTCCGAAGATCGAGGCTTCTTGGACACGTTTGGTGCGGACTACCCGGCCAGTGCCCCGCAACTGTGCGCCGCGTTGTCGGGTCTTGTGCTGGCCGCCGCCGGTGTGCCCCCCGTGCTGCTTTCGGCAAACGTTGGGGGCTCCGCGTATCGGGACGCCTGGCGTTCGTTTCTGGCGTCGGCAGTGCAGCCCGTCGCTGACCAGTTGTCTCGTGCCGTAGTCGAGCAGCTTGGCGTGCCGTGCAGCATCGAGGTACGCAGCCGGCACAATACGCCCGCAGATCTGGTTTCACGGGCCCGCGCCGTGGGCTCGCTCACCGCCGCCGGCGTGGACGTGGACCGGGCGCTCGCGTTTGCCGGCCTGGCGTGACCAACAAAGGCAGCCGGCGGCGGTTTGTCCAGACGCGCCCCTACCGGCACAGCGCCACCGACCGCCCCGACGCCCTAGACCCGGCACCAGCCGACCGCCCGCCGCCGCAGGCCTACGGCCGACCGGGGCATCGGCGGCCAGCGGCGTGAGCCACCGGGGCAGCAATATCCAACGCTTCGGCCCTATCGAACCAGGCACTATTACCCGTGCCGACTACCTGCGATACCGCAACGCCACGCCGCCCAGGGCCACGCCGGCGGTACGGCCGCTGTGCGTCGTATGCGGTAACGCCTTCGACCCGCTCCAACGCCGCTCTGTCACCTGCCCTAGCCCCACGTGCCTACGTGTGCGCCGCGCTGCCTTGGACGCACGTAGGCACTAATTCGCTGCTGCCGGGCTTATAGGGTGGCCTGGCAGCGGCGCCCCTCGTCGCTGAGGTGCTTCTGAGTAAATGTCCGTTTTCGGGGGTTTGATTGCGCCGCATTGGGCGGGTGTGTTCATGGCTGGTTGGGTTTGTTGTTGCGATGGTAGGCGATGCGGGTGAGGCGGGCCCGGTTGAGGCCGTCTTGGCGGGCCTGGCGGATGCGCTCTGCTCGTCCTTGGTGTTCGTCGTCGGGGGTGACGTAGCCGAGGGAGGCGTGCAGGCGGCGGGTGTTGTAGTCGTGTCGGGCGATGTCGAGCTCTGTTCGCAGCGTGTTGGGGTCGGTGATCTTCTCGAGGTGGGGCCATTCGGTTTTGATGTGGCCGAACAGGGTCTCGATCCATGCTTGGTCAGTCGGGGTGCCGGGCCGGCCGAAGCGCGCCGCGATGGAGCACATGGCGAGGAACTCTCTGGTGGTGCCTGCTCGCATCTGGGGGCCGTTGTCTGACATTGCCAACAGGATGGGCTCCTCGTCGCTGTCGTCGCCGTGGCGGGCGCGGTCGGCTTGGCGGGCCTCCACGGCGGGCCACAGGCCCTCGGTGTCGAGGGCGTCGGTGAAGACGACCTCGACCTGGGTGGCGGTCTCCTCGGCGGTGACGAGGGTGGCGAGCCATTTGCGGGTGACGACGTCCAAGATGGCGTAGGCGACCCGGCCCGCTCTGGGGAAATGGGTTATGTCATAGATCCAGATCTGGTGGCGCTTCCACTCGATCCAGTCCGGCAGGGGCCGTGCCGGCACGGGGGCGCGCTGCGGGCGGGCGGGCAGAACCAGCCCCTGGGCTGCGAGAACGCGATACAGCGTCGACGGTGACACCCACACCAGGTTCTCGTAGGAGCCGCGGTGCGCGAGCTTGCGGTAGCCGCCGTCGATGTCGCCCCAGCGCTCGAACAGCTCCACGATCGCCCGGCGCTCTGCTGGGGTGATGGCATGCACCGCCGTGCCGCCCGCAGTGCCGTCATCGAGGCGGCCCGCGCCTCGACAGTGCTGCCAGCGGCGGCACCGGCGGCTGTCGAGCTCGAGCACCGAGCAAGCCCGCGCTGTCGTCCAGCCTTCGCCGACGGCGCCGTCGACGAGGTCCAACAGAGCCGCCTTGGTGCCGGCCTCGACACGCGGGGGCACGCCGGCGGTCACCCCCAACGCTCTTTTCCCTCCAACAAGGTGACCTTGACAGCCATCTCCTTGAGCGCCTCGCCCAGGCGGGCCGCCTCGTCGCGGGCCATCACCAACTCCGGGTCGACGCCGCCGGCGCGCGTCCCGGGACGAGACGACGCCAACGCGTCCAGAGCGCCGCGCTTGGCGACCTCGCGGGCCCGCATGATCGTGGAGCGGTCCACGCCCCAATGGTCCGCGCACTGAACGACGGTCATCTCACCCGTGAGCACCTGCACGAACGCCTCATACTTCTGCACAGGCGACAACCGCCGCCTCCCGCGGCGTCCGCTACGCTCCAAGGACTTCGAGGTATCAGTCATCTGACACTCCTTTCACAGCGCCATGCTCCCACACCGATGCTGTGTAATCAACCATCCAAAAGCGGACACGATCCCAGAATCACTACATCGCTGCTGTGTGTAGGTAGTAGACGACAGCAGCGGCGTACCCCACACGCCCACGCACAGCGTGCGGCTGTGTGCCGCAGGCGCGGGCAGGGGTAGCCGCCCAAAGTACGCTAAGGGGCCTTAGGTGGCGTTTCTGCTGGAACGCGCAACGGCCCCCGCATTGGGAACGGAGGCCGTTGGCAAGGAGGGATAGGGACGTTCACTACGCGCCCCTGCCCGCCACAATGCTACCGCCCGGGCAGCACGAAGTCGGCCCATGCCTGCATGATTGGCCGGCGAAGCTCTAGGCGGTCGCTGCGCTGATAGGACCGCTCGACCGCGGAGCCGACAACGTGGCCTAGGCACGCCTCGCACAGGTCGCGGTCGGCGGCGTGGTCGGCGCACCACGTGCGGAATGCGGACCGGAACCCGTGCAC
>CAXXMX010000003.1:0-82616 GCA_963668565.2 Acidimicrobiales bacterium | reverse complement strand
GTCCGGAGCAAGTAGCGGTGACACCGCTTCGTCATGCGGAGGAGAGCAGGGGTATTAGTTTGGCCAGTCGCTGGGGTTGGTCGACACGATGGTGGACCTCCGGCTAGCTAATATCCGGAACACCACAAAGTAGTGGGGGCTGCGAAACTGAATCACGTTTCGAACTTCCACCTTCAATTCCTTGAGCCTCTCGCGCGAGTTCTTTGCAGAGCGATCTCGGGGATTATCTACTAGGACTTTTCCGGCGGGTCCAAGCTTCTCATAGGGAATCGATTTCAAGTGTTCTTCGGCTATCCTTGCCCTCCTGTTGTACCACTTCTCTCGAGAAGCCATCAAACTCCCTCCATGTTGTGTGTTGAGCTCATCGGTTGACCACCCTGTGCTATCGCGAGTGACCGAGCCTTTGATCAGGTTTCAACTCGTTGCTGTCGTTATTGGACTGAGCCTCCGGTCACGCCCGCATGCTCAGTCGAGTGATCAGACTCGTCGTCCTTCTTGGCTAGCTGCAAGCTCGTCGATGACTCGAGATATCGCATCAATAGCCGCAGACTCGCGTTCTTCAATGCCCAGTGTATTCCAGCCTGAAGTGCGAGGCGATTCGGATTGTCTGTCGAATTCGATCAATTCGTCGCCGGTTCGTCGCTCTCCGGCGGTAAAGGCTCGCGTGTAGAAGTGAGGGCGATTCCCAAGAACTGGTGAAAGGGGAGCTTGCCTTCGACTAGACCTCTACTTGCCACGAACGGTGGGGAGGTCTCGATCATGTCCCGGTAGAGCCGATCAACTAGGCTCTTTGGGTATGGTTCGATGTAATGCACCTCAACGATACCTGCACGATAATCATCTTTGCACACTCGTGACAAGGGAAGGTAGTGGTATAAAGTATGGCTTCTTGGGTGCGTACACCCGAGCGAGCAGCATTAATGATGGCGGCCTGCTCCGCGTGAAGGCATCGCGTGAACTCGATCAATGCGGAAGCACGTGCGCCAGCGAGTAGAGAGTTACCAGATTCGTCCGGCTTGTAGGCCTCGGCAAGGAGTCCTTCCCCGCTGAGTTCTCGCAGTCGATCGATCAGCCATCCATCAGCGGCAAGTCGCTCGAGTAGCTCTTGCACGACACGCTTGGTGTAGATGGGATTCGGGTCTTGACCGGTCTGAAAGTCCCGATAGTCTGGAATATCTCCTGACCAGTACTGGCCCCCGCCCGGCTTGGGGACCTCGTTAGTGCCAGCAACGACTGGTGTGCCAACTGTCGGGACTAGAGCGGTACCGACCTGACGTCCAGCAGCTGCGGAACGAACGGAGGCATCGTACGCGAATCGCATTCCTTCTTCGTTCGGCCGCGGGGTGAGGAATGGTGCGCCGAAGATTGCATCGAGAAACCGATTAATGTCGGGACTCGTGTCGATACCGCGGCCACTTGGAATGAATACATCTGCTATGGAGTACGTGTCGCGGACGTTCTGCCCGAAGTCTCTATTACTTGCGTCAGACTCATCTCGCGCGACCAATTGCTCGGCCCTTGCTCTGTGGTCATCAAAAATGGAAAGAGACTCCGCAAGTGATTCTCGGCGCTCTTTGGCGGTGCAGGCGACTGCTACGAGAAAGAACGCTTCACCGTATACGTGACGAAGAATCTTTACTTCATCAGGATGCTTGAGGCTTCTCAGAAAGTACGCAGTTGGAAGGCTATGGCTCCCCGAGCGCTTCTCGCTGATTCTTCTGATCCCGAGAGCTGCCATGGCGGATCCATTCGCGACCGCGGCTCTAAGTTGGTCACAGCTGTCCATCCTGGCTTCGTAATACTCGGGCGATTCTCGGCCGGGTAACGTTCCCCACGGTCTGTATTCGAGTTCATCTAATAGACGGGACATATGGATTTCTTGGATCGAGTAGCCAAAACGTTGAAAGGACTCGTCAAAAGCTTGGAGGATTGGTTTCCACGAGACTCCGATTGCTCCGACAAATCCGACGATCAGATCGTGACGATCGGGTTCATGGTCCACAAGGAGGCGCAGAGCCTTCCGTGCCGCGTCAAGCTCAGCTTGTGGATTCTCCGCTTGATCCGTCGAACTCACCTCAGCCCCCTTCGCACCGGGATTAGCCTACTAGTTCCGCCGAATCACAGGTTGCTACTGCGGGGCCGGGGTAGGGACGACGATGCAGGTGGCCTCGCCGTGGCGGTGTACTAGACGCGCAACGGTATTCGCTGGCCGAATCGAGTGGTCCGTCCTAGCCACTTGCTCTGCGGGTGTGCTAGGCGGACGTCGAAGAGACATCGGCTTGGCCAGCTTGCGTTTCAACCGTGCGTTTGGTAAGCACGGGGGGTGATCGCCGCTACCTCCAAGCAAGCTTCGCTGGCCGAGGCCGCCGCTTCCGTGCCCGACGGCGCCACCGTGGCTCTGGGCGGGCTGTCCATGAACAGCGCCCCCATGGCGTTCGTGCGGGAACTCGTCCGCGCCAACAAGCGCGATCTCACGGTGGTGGCCATCGTGGCGGGCATGTGCGTGGACTGGCTGGTGGCCGCCGGCTGCGCGCCCCGGGTGGTGGCCGGCCTGATCAGTTTCGAGGGCCTTGGCCTGGCGCCCCATTTCCGCCACGGCGTGCAGAGCGGCAGAGTGGCGATGGAGGAGTACTCCGAACACCTGCTGATCTGCCGCTTGCAGGCGCAGGCCCGGCGGTTGCCGTTCATGCCCACCGTGGCCGGGCTCGGGACCGACGTGCCGGCCCTCCATGCGGCCTCGGGTGCTTTGCGCGTCGAGACCGACGCCACCAGCGGCCGGACCTACGTGGCCTGCACGCCGCTCCCCGTGGACGTCGCGGTGGTCCACGTCCACGAGGCGGACGGCGCCGGCAACGCCCGCGTCAACCCCAAGCTGGTCTGGATGGACAGCGAGATCGTCAACGCCGCCGACCGCACCATCGTCACGGCCGAGCGCATCGTCGACACGACGGCTTTCACTGCCGAGCCGCACCGCACCACGTACCCCCGCTTCATGGTCGACACCGTCTGCGAGGCGCCCCGCGGCGCCTTCCCCACGTCGTGCTTCCCCGACTACGGCCACGACGACCCGTTCTTCGAGGCGTACGTGGCGGCGTGTGGCTCGCCGGGCGACTTCGCCGAGTTCTGGGAGCGGCGGATCGCCGGCCCCGAGACGTGGAGTGACTTCCTGGCCGCCAACGGCGTGCCGGCCGGCGCAGGCGAGGGGGCGGCATCGTGAGCGGCATGCCCCCCTCGGTTCCGGGCTACGACTGCACCATCGACGAGTTGATGGTGGTGGCGTTCTCGCGGGCGATGGCCAACGACACGCGGGCGTTCAACGGCGCCGTCTCGTTCATACCCGTCTGCGCCTACCTGCTGGCGCGGCGTACCCACGCCCCCGACCTGGTCTGGGCTGCCAGTTCCATCGCCGTCGACGCCGACCCGTCGGTCATCGGCTCCTCCACCCTGTCCGACGAGCTGTGGGGCGGTGCCTCGATGCTCGCCAACTCGTCGGCGGACTTCTGGACCTACGCCCAGGGCGCCCGCTACAACACCTTCGCCTTCCGGGGCGCGCAGATGGACGCCTACGGCAACGTCAACAACAGCGTGATCGGTCCCTACGACAGCCCCAAGGTGCGCCTCCCCGGTGGGGGCGGCATGGCCGACCTCGGCTGCATGATTCCCCGCATCTACCTGTGGAGTTCCACGCACGATCGCCGCACGTTCGTGGACCGGCTGGATTTCCGCTCGGGGATCGGCTGGGGCGACGGCGGCGACCATCGGGCCTCGCTCGGGATGCCAGGCGGCCCGCAGCTCTGCATCACCAACCTGTGCGTCTTCGACTTCGAGCCCGACTCCAAGCGCATGCGCCTCGCCTCACTGCACCCGGGCGTCAGCGTCGAGCAGGTCCAAGCCGCCACCGGCTTCGAGGTCCTTCTGCCCGCCGGCGACGTGCCCGCCACGGCCCGGCCCACCGCCGACGAGCTGCACATCCTGCGCACCGAGGTTGACCCCACCGGCGCCCGTCTACGAGAATTCTGAGATGGCTGGCGGGGCAGAGCGGTGAACGTCGAGGGTTCCGTGGCGCTGGTCACCGGGGGCGCCTCGGGCCTGGGTGCCGGTGTGGCGCGGGGCCTGGTGGCTGCCGGCGGGCGGGTGGTCATCGCCGACCTGGCCTCCTCGGCGGGCGAGCAGGTGACGGCCGACCTGGGTGACAACGCCGCCTTCGTGGCTGTCGACGTGACCCGGCCGGACGACGTGGAGGCCGCAGTGGCCGCGGCAGCCGGCGTCTGGGGGCGGCTCGACGTGCTGGTGAGCTGCGCCGGCATCAGCTCGGGCCAGCGGATGCTGAACCGCAGCGGCGACGTGCACACCCTCGAGCACTTCCGGACACATATCGAGGTGAACCTCATCGGGCTGTTCGACGTGCTGCGCCATGTGGTGGCGCACATGGCGGCCAACGAGCCGAACGCCGACGGCGAGCGCGGCGTGATCGTGAACCTGGGCTCCATCGCCGGCCTCGAGGGTCAGGTGGGCCAGATGTCCTACAGCGCCTCCAAGGGCGCCATCATCGGCATGACCCTGCCGCTGGCCCGCGATCTGGGCTCGCGTGGCATCAGGGTGATGACCATCTGCCCCGGCATCATGGACACACCCATCCTGGCCTCGCTGAACGACGAGCAGATCGCCGCCATCACCGCCGGCAACGTGTTCCCCAAGCGCCTGGGTGCCCCCGCCGACGTGGCCGCTCTGGTGCGCCACATCATGGAGAACACCTACCTCAACGGCGAGGTCATCCGGCTCGACGCCGGCATGCGCCTGAACATCACCTGAGCCCCGAGCGGGTGTCTGTGGCGGTCCGGGCGGCGTGCTGGGGTGCCGCTCTGCTCCTCCACGCAGGCGAAAGTCGTCGCAGCCCGGCCCCCCAGCCCCCCGCCCTCGCGTGTCTGCGGAACTAGGGGGGGTGACGGCGTGACAGCGTCCCCTCGCGGCGTGTCCCGCCACGATGTGGTGGTGCTGGGGTCGGGGGCGGCCGGGTTGACGGCAGCGCTGGCTGCCGCCGCCAGCGGTGCCGAGGTGGGGCTCTACGAGAAGTCCGACCTGCTGGGCGGCACCACCGCCATCAGCGGCGGGATCGTCTGGGTGCCGGGGAACCACCTGATGGACCGCTCGGATGGGATCAACGGGATCGACGGGATCGACGCTGCGGAGCGCGACGCCGATCCGGCCGAGGCGCTGCGGTACCTCCGGGCGCTGGCGGGCGACGCTCTGGACGTGCCGGTGGCGGAGGCCCTGGTGTCGGCCGGCCCGGAGATGCTGCGCTTCACCGAGAGCGCCTCGCCGTGCCGGTTCCGGCTGCTGGCGGGGTATCCCGACTACCACCCCGATATGCCGGGCGCCCGGTCCGGCGGCGGCCGTTCGCTGGAACCCGACCTGTTCGACCTGTCGGTGCTCGGTGAGTGGGCAGGGCAACTGCGCTTCTGGGACGGCAGTCCCCGGCCGGTGCTGCTGTCGGAGACCAGCTTCGGCGGGGCGACGGTGCCGCCGCCCGCCTCGACGGTCGCCGAGCGGCGGGAGCGGGGTATCTGCGGCATGGGTGAGGCTCTCGTCGGGTCGCTGCTGGCGGGCTGCTTGGACGCCGGCGTGACGGTGCGCACCGGGGTACGGGCTCACCAACTCGTCACGGAGCGTGGGCGGGTGACCGGGGTGCGCTTCGACACGCCGGCTGCCGAGGGCACAACCGGCGAGGTCACGGCTGGCGAGGTCACCGTTGACGCCCGGCGCGGGGTGATCCTGGCCACGGGCGGCTTCGAGTGGAACGAGGCGCTGGTGCGGGCGTTCCTGCGCGGGCCGATGGACACGCCCGCCGGGGTGCCCACCAACACAGGCGACGGACTCGACATGGCCATCGGTGCCGGGGCGGCGCTGGGCAACATGGCGCAGGCCTGGTGGGCGCCCATGGCCCACATACCCGGCGAGGAGGCCTGGGGAGCGCCGCGCTACCACCTCGTGCTGGTCGAGCGCACCCGGCCCGGTTCGATCATGGTGAACGGGGCAGGGGAGCGCTTCTGCAACGAGGCCGCCAACTACAACGCCCTCGGCGGCGCCTTCCACCAACTCGACCCGGCGACGCTGCGCCATGCCAACGCCGCGGCCTGGCTCGTGGTCGACGACCGCTACCGGCGGCGCTACGCCTTGCCCGGCTGCCGCCGCGGCGCCGAGCCGCCCGTCGTGGGTTCACCGCGGCGACGAGCGCTCGCCGAACTCGCCACGGCCATCGGCGTTCCCTCCGGCGGCACTCTCAGCGAGACGGTGTCGGAGTTCAACCGCCATGTCAGCGGCGGGCAGCCGATCCCGTCTTTCGGCCGGGGCGCCAGTGTCTACGACCTCTTCAACGGTGACCGCACGCTGCCGGGCGCGGCGGGCACGCTGGGCACGCTCGACGAGCCGCCGTTCTACGCCGTGGCCATCCGCATCGGAGCGCTCGGCACGTCCGGCGGCCCCCGCACCGACGAGCGGGGCCGGGTCCTGTCTCGCAGCGGGGGGACGATTCCCGGCCTCTGGGCGGCGGGCAACGTGATGGCGGCACCCACGGCCACGGTCTACGCCGGCGCCGGCGGCACGCTCGGCCCGGCCATGACCTTCGGCTATCTAGCGGGCCGCGACGCCGCCGGTTAGAGCGGCCCGGCAGCGGCCGGTCGCCAGCGAACTCAACGGCCTCGGGGATGCCCGGAAGGCTTTTGACCTGCGGGGACTGCTCCGGCGAGGGTGCGCCGCGCTCCCCGGGTGCCTACGCGTTCCGCAGGGCTTCCTGGTCGCTGCGTTCGGCCGTTGCCGTCGTAGCGCGGTCCGGACTCATCTGCCGCTCCCCAACGGATGCGGCTTCGGCGCGAAACGGCTCCCACACGCTGCCACGGTCGAATCCCTGCCGGATCGAATCGTTCACGGCTTGCTCGAAGCTGATACCGCGGGTCGTCATCCGGTGGCGAATCATCTGCTCGGTGTCGAGGGCGAAGTCGACTGTTCTGCGCACGATGTCACGATAACAGCGGGTCAACCGCCAATTGAGCATTGTCGGTGACGTCATCTAGATGACGTTGGTCACTGGCTCACAGGGCATGATCCCCCCGGGCGCGAGTGGGTTCTCGTGCTTCAGCAGGCTGCCAGTTCGTGGAGATCACCCGCGATGCGCTGTGCATTGGGTAGCCAAACCGACTCGAGTTCCGGCGCGTAGGGCGCAGGTATAACTGGTGTGCAGATCCTCCGAACCGGCGCATCGAGCTCCCAGACCGCATGCTCGGCAGCCAGAGCGGCGATCTCGGCTCCAGGGCCGAACGGACCATGAGCCTCGTGCACGACGGCAAGTCGGGAGGTGCGCTTCAGTGACTCGTGGATCGTGGGCCAGTCGAGGGGCGAGAGCGTACGCAGATCGATCACCTCAACGTCGACGCCGCGGTCCGCCAACTCGTCGGAAGTCGTCGAACATCAGCTCGACCACGGGTCTGGCCCCGGTCATGGCCGCGCCCACGGCCACTGTGGGGTATCGCCGGTTCCGTGCGGCCGTAGCTGGACCCATATCGACGTATAGGCCTCTGGACGCCCCCGCTGGATGGCGAACATAGGGCCGCTGGGGAGGCCGGCCTGCGACGACAGCCGCTTGGTGGCCTCGGCGAAGCCGCGGTCGTCTCCGGGGGTTGACTCTCGCCGGGCTTGGTCGACCAGCGACTCGTACCGTCCGATAAGGCCGTCGGCTGCGGTGTGGAACTCCGCCACGCAGGCGTCGTACCACGGCCAGAACTCCTCGGGCAGATCGGCCCGCACGCTGCGAACCACGTCAGGGCCGCGATCGAACAGCGTGTCGACCACCTCGGGGGCGAGGCGCAACCGGGTCGCCGCCGTCCGGCGAGTGAGGCCGCGGCACGCGGCATCGGCCACGGCGACGATCTCCCACACTCGCGCCGCGGTCAGCCCGGTGAGCATCCGGTGCGTGACCACGTACGCGGGGAACTTCAGCTTCAGGCGGACGTGCGGGCGGTCCGACCCCATGTCGAAGCGCACCACGTAGCCCTCCCGCGCCGACTCCTGGGCGGAGGACACGTGGTCCACAAGCTCGGCGAATGATCCGAAGTCGTACCGGGGGGCGCGTGGCCCCGGCCAGTTGATGACCTCCAGCGGCAGGTCGGCGCCCGTGTACACGTCGATGACAGCGAGGAGCACCAGGTCCCGCATGTCGCCGTAGTCGGTCACGATGCGGTTGCCGGGGTAGATGATCTCGAAAAGTGGGGTCACGCCGTGGCGGAACCGGACGCCGGCGTACTTCTCGTGCCAGATGTTGGTGGCTTCGACGGCCTGGTCCGACGACAGCGACCCGCGCGTCGCCACGCGGATCCCGCCGTCGGGATGCTGGTAGGCGATCCCGAGCGATCCGTCGAGCTTCCCGGTGACCACCATGGGCCGACCCTCGGGCACCGGCGGGGCATCCGGCTCGGCCGGGCCGAAGAACTTCGGGAACGGTCGTGCCACGACACGGTCGGCCTCGTCGACGATCAGCCCCCGGCAGGTGAGGGTCGCCTGATTCCAGGCCCTGTCGTAGGTTGCTCGCGGCGTGTAGTTGAGGATGCGGAGGGGTCCCTCGGCGCGGACCGACACCAGCGCCCGGTCAATGGCATCGGCTAGCAGCGACCCGTCGACGATGCTGCCGAGATGGGGATTTTCCGGCGGGAGCGACCGGTCTGGGAGTCGGGCGAAGACGCGGGGACGGCGAGCGCCGATCCGGCTGGGCGGGCTGCTCCGGCGGACGCGACGGGGCTGCGGTCATTTTGATGGCTGGGCGCGCCGGCGGCTCACGCGGGGGCGCTGACCGTCACCCCATACGCGCGGGCGGCGCCTGCGAATCGCTCGTTGTAGGTGACTATGCAGCCGAGGTCGTCGCTCAGGTCGAATGCAGCGGCGAGATGTATCGCATCGCGGCTCAGCATCTCGGGCTCGTGGAGCCGCCCGGCTGCTTCGAAGATCTCGGCCGTGACCTCCGTGAGCACGAGGCTGTCGAGAACCAGCCTGGCCATCACGACCCTGTCGGGGGCAACCTCCCGCACTACCCGCAGCAGTTCGGTGCGCGCCAGGTCACACGACACGAGGGGCTGGGGCTGCGCCGCCAGCCATTCCCGCAGCGCGGCCGTCTCGGGCTGGGCGACGACCAGCTTCACGAGCGCCGATGTGTCGAGATAGTGCGCCACCGTCGTCAGCTCTCGTCGCGGCGCATGGCGGCCAGCACGACCGACGGATCGGGGCCATCCTCCGGCGCCGGCAGATCGGCGATGCTGCGCCGAGCCGGGCGCGCCCGCCCCGACTCCAGCATCCCCGCGAGCCGCGACGCCGGGATCGCCGTCATCCGGGCAACCGGCCGCCCCCGGTCGGTGATCGTGACGGCCTGCCCCGCCGCCACGCCCGCCACGACGGCCGAGGCGTTCTGCTTCAGAGCCCGGATCCCCACTTCCGACATGTTCTACAATGTAGTACATTCGATCCATGGAGAGGCCGATCCACCGGCGCAGAGCCGGCAGATCCGATCGAAGGGGGTTTGTCCATTGGCTGTGAAGATCATCTCCTGGAACATGAGACACTCGATTGCGCCATGGCAGGAGCTGATCGGCATGGATGCCGATGTCGCTCTCCTGCAGGAGGCCTGCAAGCCACCGAGGGATGTGGACCGGCGCATCGCCACCGATTTCGGGTCGTGGCGAACCCCTGGGGAGGATTTCAAGATGCCGTGGCGGGCGGCGGTCGTCGGGCTCTCGGATCGCGTCGCGGTGGAGTGGATCGAGATGAGTTCCCTTGAGCATGCGGCATCCAGGGAGTTCGCTGTCAGTCGCCCTGGCACACTCGCCGCCGCATACGTGACGGCCCCCGGCATCGAGCGCTTCGTGGTGGTGTCGATGTACTCGATCTGGATGAAACCCCACACCTCGACCGGCAGCAGCTGGATCGTCTCGGACGCCTCGGCCCACCGCCTCGTCTCCGACCTGTCCGTCTTGATCGGCCAGCAGAACGGTCACCGCATCGTGGCCGCCGGGGACCTCAACATCCTCCACGGGCACGGCGAGCACGGCAGCGAGTACTGGGCCGCACGCTACGAGACGGTGTTCGCCCGGATGGAGGCGCTGGGGCTGCCGTTCGTCGGCCCGCAGACACCTCACGGGCGCCAGGCCGAACCGTGGCCCGACGAACTGCCCCCCGACAGCAGGAACGTCCCCACGTACCACCCGCCGATGCGCAGCCCGGCGACTGCCACACGCCAGCTGGACTATGTCTTCGCGTCGCGAGGCATGGCTGATTCGGTGAGCGTGCGTGCGCTCAACGAGCCCGACGAGTGGGGTCCCAGCGACCACTGCCGCCTGGAGATCATGGTCTCGTGACGCCGTCGCGAGATTCGTCCTGTTGAGTTCAACCCCGCACATGGATCCGCCCGCCGTCGAGACGAAACCGGCGAGAATACGCTCTCGAGGAGGAACTTTGGAGGTGGAATGATCCGGCCGATCGAAGTGGAACCTCGCGAAGGACACCGGATCTGGCTCCGGTACTCCGACGGGACTGCCGGGGAACTCGACCTGTCCTATCTGGCGGGGCGTGGCGTCTTCAAGGTGTGGGAGGAATCCGCCCGCTTCGAGACCGTGTACATCGGTCCGGCTGGAGGGATCGCATGGGGCGAGGACGTCGAGTTGTGCCCGGACGCCCTCTACATGCGGCTCACCGGCAAATCTCCCTCGGAGGTGATACCGGCGCATCGTGCCTGAGGAGGTCGATGCCTGAGATTTCCCGGTTCTACGGGATCGTCATCCGGAAGTACTTCGACGATCACGTGCCGCCACATTTTCATGCCCTGCCAGATGTCGGAGGACGGGTGGTGCAGGCGTTGGTCTGCCGTCCAGGGTGAGAGACTGCGTTCGTGAGCGCTGGTGGCGCGCCGCGCCGGGTTCTGCTGGTGGGTTCGCTGCCGTACCGTGACGAGGCGTCGGCCATGGCCCGTGCGTGCGAGCTGGCCGGCGATCGGCTCATCGCTCTGCCCGACGGGGAGATCGGCGAGCGATCCGAGCGGTATCCGGCGGGTGTCAGGTCCCAGTGGACTGCCGGGCTCGCCGGGCGGCTGGCGGGCGAGGATTCCCTGTTCGATGTCGTCGACGAGGGCACGATGAACGAGCAGGGCTTTCCCGTCGATTTCGACTCGGCCGTCCGCCTGCGCCCCCGACTCCGCCGCGCCGAACTGGCCGATCGCCTCGAGTTCGGCTACGACACATTCGCCCTCCGGAGTTGGCCCCACTTCGAGCGCTTGCGAGCGTCGACCGGGCAGCCCGATCTGCGCATGCAGGTGGGCCTGCCGACGGGATTCGGTGCCGCCGCCTCCCTCCTCGGTCCGCTGCGGGCGCTACGCCATGCACCCGCGTTCGCGGCCTGCGTCGCACGCGAAGCCAACAGAGCGGCGCAGGCCATCGGCGCCGGCAGCCTCCTGTTCCAGATCGAGGCGCCCGCAGAGGTGGTCGCGGCCCACCGGCTGCCGCGGCCCGCCGTCGGGATCCCGACCGGGCCGATCATCGACCTCGTGACACGGCTCCCCGCCGAGGTCCCCGTCGGGATCCACCTCTGCTTCGCGGACCTGAGCAACACCGCCGCCATCACCCCGAGCCGCTTCAACCGGCTCGTCGCCTTCACCAACGCGCTGGCGCGCCGCTGGCCACGCTCCCACGAACTCGCCTA
The DNA here is from genome assembly GCA_963668565.2 of Acidimicrobiales bacterium. Taxonomy (GTDB): domain Bacteria; phylum Actinomycetota; class Acidimicrobiia; order Acidimicrobiales; family CATQHL01; genus VXNF01. The sequence goes on along the minus strand of CAXXMX010000003.1, from coordinate 70,886 downwards.
CATACATCTACCGTTCGCCGCCGGCCAGTCACTGGCACCGACCGAGCCCGCCGCCTACCGGGCGCTCCGCCGCTTGGCCCTACCGCCCGGCACCCGCCTGGTGGCCGGCTTCGTCCACGAGCAACCCTCGCTGGAGAGTCTCGAAGCCCTCCTCGCCACGATCGAGACAGCCCGCGGCACTCAAGTCGACATCGCCTGCGCCTGCGGCCTCGGTCGCCGCACCACCGAGACCGCAGACGAACTGATCCGCCGCTGCGACCTCTTGGCGGCAGTCGGATAGCCGCCTCAGAAGTGACTGCTGACGAATTGATGCCACAGCATCGAGATGCCGAGATCGACGCTGCCTACGAGGCGTACGACCGCCACCCGCTCGACGAGCCCGACGAGTGGGGCGACCTAGCGGCCTTCCTCAACGCGAACCTCCTGCACAAGCGGACGATTCCGCAGGAAGAGGTGTTCCGAGTGACGTAGAGTCCGGGTCCGTGATGGCGGCTGAACCGTCTGTGGGTGATCTGAGCCCGCCCGCTGGCCCCCAAACTCTGCTCGACGTTTCGAAGCAACGTGACGGCACGCCGGTGCTGTTCGACGGCTCGGAGGACGGTCGCCTGCTCCCGCAGCTACTCGACCGGCTGAGCGACAAGAGTCTCGACCGCATCGACATGGCGGTCTCGTTCGTCATGAAGAGCGGGCTTGCTCGCATCCTCAAGCCGTTGGAGGACGCGCTGGACCGGGGGGCACACGTCCGCATTCTCACGACTGACTACTTGGCGATAACCGATCCCGACGCCCTGACGCAGTTGACGGACCTGGCCGAGGGCGGCGGCCAACAACTGGAGGTGCGCCTGTTCAGCGCAGGGTCGGTTGCGTTCCACCCGAAGGCTTACATCTTCTGGTCGAGCGCGGGCGAGGCGGCCGCCGGCTACGTGGGGAGTTCGAACCTCAGCGCCTCCGGCATCGACGGAGGAGTGGAATGGAACCTGGGCGTCGATCGGGTGGAACAACTCGTGGCGGGGTTCGAGTCGCTGTGGGCCGACGAGCGCACTCGACCGCTCGACGCCACGGCTCTCAGCGAGTATCGCGAGACGTGGCGGCAGAACGCCCGAAGGGTCGTGGCACCGCAGCCCGACCCGGAATCCGAACCAGCCCAGGAATCGCCGCCACCCGCCCCGGAGGAGATTCTCCGCAACCTCACCGGCGTGGCCGACGAGCCACCGACCCAGCCGGTCGCTCTCCGGCCGATCCAGTCAGAGGCGCTGGCGGCGCTGGAGCGAACGAGAGCGGACGGCTTCGACCGGGCGTTCGTGGTCATGGCCACCGGTCTGGGCAAGACCTGGCTGGCTGCATTCGACAGCGCTCGGCCGGGCTTCCGGCGCGTGCTCTTCGTGGCGCACCGGGAGGAGATCCTGCGCCAGAGCCGGGACGTGTTCCGCCGGGTGCGGCCCGACGCCGACCTGGGTCTCTTCATGGGTGACGAGAAGGTGCGGGACGCCGAGGTCGTCTTCGCCAGCGTCCAGACGCTGCACCGGCACTTGGGCAGATTCGCCCGCGCCGCTTTCGACTACGTGGTGATCGACGAGTTCCACCACGCCGCCGCCTCCACGTACCGGCGAGTGCTGGGACACTTCGAGCCAAAGTTCCTGCTGGGTCTGACCGCCACGCCCGACCGGCGCGACGGTGCCGACCTCCTGGCGCTGTGCGGCGACAACCTGGTGTTCGACTGCGGTCTGGCGGAGGGCATCAGCCGGCACGAACTCTCGCCGTTTCATTACTGGGGCATCGCCGACGTCACCGACTACGCCCCGATCCCGTGGCGCAGCGGCCGCTTCGAGCCGACGACCCTCGCCACTGCCATCGAGACCCGTGAGCGTGCCGCCAGGGCGCTCCGCGAGTGGCGCGACAAGGGGGGTGGGCCAACGCTGGCCTTCTGCTCGTCGATCTCGCACGCAGAGTTCATGAAGACGTTCTTCGTCGCCGAGGGTGTGCCTTCGGCCGCCGTGCACAGTGGCAGCGACTCCGACCCCCGCCACCGGTCGATCGGAGGGCTGCAGTCCAGCGAGGTCGAGGTGCTGTTCGCCGTCGACGTGTTCAACGAGGGTGTGGACATCCCCGAGGTCGAGACGGTGCTGATGCTTCGGCCCACCGACTCGCCTGTGGTCTTCCTGCAGCAACTCGGCCGCGGCCTGCGCCGGACAACCGGCAAAGCGGCTCTCTGCGTGATCGACTTCGTGGGGAACCATCACAGTTTCCTGACCAAGCCGCGCACGCTCCTGTCGTTGGGAGGCCGGACGCCGCAGAACAAGGAAGTCCTCGAGGCGCTGCAGAGCGGCGACTTCGAGTTGCCGCCGGGATGTTCGGTGGACTTCGACTTGGAGGCAGTCGAGATCCTCAGCCGCCTGTCGTCGCCGTCGCCGAGCCAGGCCGCAAGGCTGGAGGAGTTCTGCCGCAACTACGAGTCAGAGAACGGCATCCGGCCGACCGCCGCCCAGGCGTTCTCGTCGGTTGGCCTCAAAACGTCGACCAAGACCATCCGAGACGCTGGTGGCTGGCATCGTTATCTCAACGGCCTGGGACTGCTGGCACCAGAGGAGCGAGCGGTGGTCGACGAGCTTGGGGACGTCCTCCGCGGGCTAGAACGCGAGGCACTGACAAAGGCTTACAAGCTCATAACCCTCGCCGCACTGCTGGACCTGCATGCTCTACAGCACGGCGCACCGATAGCCGACGTGACATCGAAGTCTCTGGACCTCACCCGTCGAGACCCCCGTCTCCGAGCCGACATCGAGGCGACACAGCAGATGTCCGACCTCGACTCCGTCACTGCCGGTACGTGGAGAGCGTTCTGGATGAAGAACCCGTTGACCCATCTCACCGACAAGCCGGACAGCCTGTTCCAGCTGTCAGACGACCAGTTCGAGGTCAGATTCAAGGTCAAGGATGAACACATCGCCACGTTCTCAAGGCTGGTCGCCGAGATCGTGCAGTGGCGTCTACAGATCTACCTGCGGCCGCGTGCTCTGGAAGAGGAATCGGACTCAGGATTGAGACTCATGAGCGAGACTCAGATGGCTTCCTAACAGCAGTACCTCACCGGTTATATGGGAGCAGCTCATCAATGGTCGAACGAGCGCGTAGCATTCCACCCTTTCCTGCACTTCTCTCTAGCAATAGTCGATCAAGTATATGTGACCCGAATCGGCGTCTCCTTGCATAGCGTCGGCCAGTTCCATCGGTCGGTGCACGGTTCCGGTCATGATGACCGGTGCCAACACAAGCACCAACCGATGGAGGTACCAGCATGCCAGGCGCACCGCTGGAGTTGCACGAACGCGAGGAGATCTTCCGCGCGCTGGTCGAGGATCTGCAGGCGGGTTGGGCCGCCATCGGCCGTCGGGTGGGTCGACATCCCACGACGGTGGCCCGGGAGATCAACGCCGGGGGCGGCCGTGAGCGCTACGGGCCGGCGGCGGCGCAGCGGCGCGCCGAGGTGGCGCGGCGACGGGCGCGGCGGCGCCGCTTGGAGGCGCCGGTGCCGGTGCCTGCTACGTCCTGGCGCTGCACCTCAACGGCGTCCAGAACTGTCCTCGCCCTCGTCGACGTCCTGAGGGTGGCTGGCGTGGATGCGTGTCGCCACCCCTCCCGACGCGGAACTCAATCTTCGGAGACGAGACCGGCCCGATACTCCCGATAGCGGCTCTCGAGGTTGTTCCAGAGCCGGTCGGGCACGCCGGTGGCGCGCTCGAGGCGCTGTGCCACGTCGGTGGTGATGGGAACCTTGCCCCGGACGATCTGATGGATGTGCTTCGTCGATAATCCGGTGCGGCGCGCCAACTCGGCCTGGCTCATCGACAGTTCCTCGAGTGTTTCCTCGAGCGTCCAGCCGGGAGGCGTGGCGTAGTCCGGGCTGAACGGATATGTCGTCATCATGGGGCTCTCCGGCACTTGTGGCGTCCCAGTATTAGTCGGCGATCTCGGTCATGACAACGCCGTGGATCCTTCTCCGGTCCAGCCGCCCTCGGCGGGCGGTGCCGCAGGCCATTGTCGAGGATAGAAGACTCTAACAGTTGTGTTATCGCAGAGATACCGCAATAATTGATCTATGAGAGAACCTATATCTGATTCTCAGGTCTCGGCCCTGCTGGAGTTCCGAGCGCGCAACGTGCGCTCGTTCAAGGGCGACGTGAGCTTCTCCCTGGAATCCACCGCCATGTCCGAGCCGCAGTACGTGCGTGAGATCCCGTGGCGCAAGGGCGGGAAGCGGATCTCAATCCTGGGTGCCGCCGGCATCTTCGGTGCGAACGCGTCCGGCAAGACGAATCTGTTGCGGTCACTCGTGGATATGCGCGAACACGTCGTTCACTCCTTCAAGCACGGGACGCCAGGGGGCAAGGTGCCGCGGTCACCGTTCCGGCTGGACGAGCGGTGCAAGGCCGAACCGTCGCGTTACGAGATCGACCTGGTGCTTGACGGTGTTCTCCACTGCTACCGCTTCTCGCTGGACGACGATCGGGTTCTGGAGGAGTCGGCGTCGTGGTATCCCAACGGCCGGGCCGTGCGACTGTTCGATCGGGATCCCGCGGAGGTCACGCTCGGCGCCGCGCATCGGGCGAAGGGACGGGCGGCGATTGGGATCCTCCGGCCGAACGCACTCTTTCTCTCGGCGGCGGCACAGATCGAACATCCGGCCCTGCTGCGCCTGTACAAGTGGTTTGCGGAGAATCTGCTGATGGTGGATGCCGAGAGCCATCAGCCACGCACGATGTTCACGGCTGCGCTTCTTGATCATGCAACGTTCCGCGATCCGGTCATCCGGCTGATGCGATCGGCAGATCTTGGCATCACGGCTGCACGGATGGTCGAGTTGGATCCCGTCATGCAGGAACGTGTTCGACGCGTCGCACGCATCCTGAGCGGCGAGGAGGACACTCCGATATCGGGCGACTCTCTCGAATTCGAACCGTTCAGAGGGATGCGCTTCAGCCACAGCGCTCTTGACGGTGAAGTGGAACTCGATGATTCGGAGGAGTCCCGCGGGACACTGGTGTGGTTCGCACTCCTCGGCCCCATCCTCCGGGCATTGGCCGACGGCTCGGTGCTCTTGGTCGACGAGTTGGACTCGAGCCTTCATCCAACGCTGGTGGAGGCTGTCCTGGATCTCTTCCAGGATCTGGAATCGAATCCCCGGCACGCTCAGATCGTTTTCAATTCCCATGATGTGACCCTCATGGGCGACTCCACGAGCCCCCGGCTCTTGGGGCGAGATCAGATCTGGTTCACCCAGAAGTCCAACGATGGAAGCACCCGGCTCTATCCACTCACCGATTTCGATCCACGGAAGCAGGAGTCCGTCGGAAAGCGGTTCCTCGAAGGGCACTACGGTGCGAGGCCAATTCCGTCGCTCGGCAATTTCGGTGTGGCCGCCGAACTCGTACAGGCCGACAGGTGAGTCCCGCGCGCAGGGGTCGGTCCGGTCGATCCCGATCCATTCCCCACGGCGGCAGGGGCGGGCGGCGCTGCTGCGTGTCGCCGCTGACGTTGACCGAGCGGAGCCGGGCGGGCTCTCAGGGGCCGAGTGCGGTGATCGGGGCGATGGTGACGCCGTCGGGGTGTTCGTAGCCGTAGCCGCCGGCGGTGACCACGACGAGGCGGGACGGTGTGCCGGTGCGGTCGGCGTCCACCCTGCTCTGGAGGCGCTGCCTATCGATATGCCCATATGTGGGCACCTGGTAGTCCCACAAATGGGTACTTAGGGCGGAACGATCGGTCAGTGTTGAGGATCCGCTCCCCCTCGTCGGGGTCGCCCGCATAGTTATGACATAATCGTTTCTTGCTGGCAGGCGTTTGCACGAGAATGTCATAACTATCTCGATGCGGGTGGGGCGAATGCCGGCGGGATCGAGCCCGCTGCGGACTTCACGGTCCCGGAGATGCTGGAAGCGGCGAGCGATCGCGGTGGCGTTGCGGGGGCGGTCCGGGGGTGGAGATCGACCGAATCTGGGGCGGGACGGCGCGCGGTTTCGGCATCTGCTGCAGATGGCAGAAGAGTCCTTGGCGTTCCCGCGATCAATAAAAGCAATACTAGTCCACACTAGTCCAGCTACTATTTCGAAGAGTAGTATCGAAGAAGCGTCGAAGAGGAGTGTCGCAGTGAGCGAGCCCGAGCCCTTACGAGTGTGGACGGTCGCCGAGGCCAAGGCGCGCCTGTCAGAAGTGCTGCGCCGCGCCGAGGAGGAGGGACCACAACGCATCGGCACGAGGAAGTCGTTCATCGTCGTTCCCGAGAGTGCTTGGCGGTCCCACATCTCGCCCCGGGAGTCCTTGGGCCGGTGGCTCGTCGAGAACATGCCGCGCGGCGTCGACCTGGAGATTCCCGATCGCCGCGAACCCGGCCGCGGGATCCCGTTGTTCGATCCGGACGCCGTGTGAGCGGCAACCTCCTCGAGACGGGCGTGCCAATGCCGGCGTACTCGCACCAGGACTCGCGCCGATGAGCGGTTACCTCCTCGACACCAACGTGATCTCGGAACTGACGAAAGCTTCACCGGCGGTGGGGGTGCTGAACTTCCTCTCCGAACACGATGACTTGTGGCTGTCGTCGGTGGTCCTGCACGAGTTGGAGTTCGGTCTGGAACTCCTGCCGCACGGTCACCGTCGTGACGGCCTGCGACGCACACTTGAGGAGTTCACGTCGGAATTCGGCGACCGCATCCTGCCGCTGGGGCGTCGAGAGGCCGAGTGGGCGGCGCGACTGAGGGCTCAGGCGCGGCTGGCTGGCCACGTGCCCCACGCCGGTGATGCATTCATTGCCGGAACCGCCAAGGCGCACGACCTGACGGTCGCAACGCGCAACGTGCGTGACTTCGACGGGCTTGACGTCGCCGTGACAAGCCCCTGGGGACAAGCCCCGACGCCGTCGGGGAGAGCGCCCGCCCGGCCCACTGCCGGTCCGGCGCTCGTGGGCGGCGTGGACGGCGTGTCAGGTGGCTGGGTCATGGCCGTCACCGGTGTTGCCGGCGGGTCGCCGGTGGAGTTCCTGGTGCGGCCCACGCTCGGAGACCTGTGGTCGGTGGCACGGGCGCGGCGGTTGCTCGTGGTGGCGGTCGACATGCCCGCCGGATTGCCGGGAGCGGAGAGGCGTGAGGCGGACCTCGAGGCACACCGGCTGCTCGGGGCGCGGCGGTCGTCGCTGTTCTGGACACCACCGCTGTGCGTCGTGGATGCCGCTGGACATGCCGAAGCCAACCGGCGGTCGTGGGACGAGACAGGCCGGGGCATCTCGGCGCAGGCCTTCAACCTGGTGCCCAAGATCCGCGAACTGCGGGAAGCGCTGGAGCCCGACGACTTCGCTCCGGACGCCCGGCCCCGAGCAGTCGAGGTGCATCCGGAGAGCAGCTTCGTGCGCCTGGCCGGCGAGCCAATGTCGGTCTCCAAGCGCAAACCGGCAGGCGAGCAGGAGCGGCTGGACGTACTCGGCGAGGCGTTCCCGAACATCGCGGAGGTGGCCGTCTCTGCGCCTCCGCCAGGGCCGCCGAGACCGGGTCTCGACGACCTTCTGGATGCGGCGGCCGCCGCCTGGACCGCCCGGCGCATCGTCGCCGGCGAGGCCGACTGCCTGGGCGCCGGCGAGCACGACGAAACCGGCTACCCCATGCACATCTGGGTCTAGCGGGCCTGGGAGTGTGCTGAGCAGCCGATGGCAGGCGCCGGTGGGAGCGCTTGATTCTGGATTCCGGCCTTCGCCGGAATGACATTCATACTGTGTGGGTCCCCGGTTGGTGGTGGGTCTGACTCGCTGGAATGCTGGCCGTGGTGCCTCTCGTCCGATCTGTCGGCCCGTTGCTGGTCGGGGACGCGCACCGACCGGTCGGACGGACGTGACCTGATAGCGCCTCTATGTCAAGTCGCGGCGTTGTGGTGGGCGCGGGCGGCGTCGGCGGTGAGGGTGCGGTAGATGGTTTTGGTGAGTTGTCGTTTGAGCGCTCGGAGGGCTTCGTTGCGGCTGTTGCCGGCGTCGCGTCGGCGTTGGTAGTAGTCGCGGCCGGGGCCGGGGCGGATGGTCTGGGTGTGGGCGGCGAGGTAGATGGCGTTGTTGAGTTGGCGGTTGCCGCGTCGGGACAGTCGGTGACGGATGACGTCGCCGCTGCTGGCTTCGATGGGCGCGGTGCCCGCGTAGCTGGCGAGGTGGTCGGCGCTGGGGAACCGGCCGATGTCGCCGATGTGGCCGGAGATTTTTGGCGGCGAGCACGTCGCTGATCCCGGCGAGGTGGGTCAGGGTGGTGCCGCTGGCGGCGACGGCGGCTACGCAGCGGCGCCGGTTCTCCGCGAGGGCGCCGTCGAGGCGCCGCACGTCGGCGAGGAGGTTTCGGGCTATCTGCTTGCGTTCGGCTTCGACGCCGTCTCGGGGGCGGACTTTGGCGAGTAGTCCTGCGGCGGTCTTGGCGCTGAGCTGGGTTGGCGCGCCGCCGGCGATCAGGTCGCGCAGGTGTCGGTGCAGCCGGTTGATCGTGCGGCGCCGTTCCCTGGTCAGCTCGTCGCGCCGATCCGACAACAGCCGCAGCACGCAGTGGTGATCGTCCGCGGCGACGCGGGGCAGATCGGGGCGCTGTGTGGCGACGAGCGCGACCGCGGCGGCGTCGATGCGGTCGGTCTTGCGGCCGTGGCCCGTGTCGAGGGTCCGCACCCGCGCCGACAGCGAGGCGGGCACATCGACAACATGCTCGCCGGCGGCGACGAGTTGCTGGGCCAGCAACTGGCCCAGGCCGCGGGCGCCTTCAATCGCCCAGCGACGCTCGGGCCACCGGGCCGCCCAGCTCAACAACTCCTGCGGTGTCGAGCGGGCCGCTCGCAGCCTGATCGTGGCGGCCTCGACGGACCCGGGACCGATCGCGGTCGCCGTGTGGGAAGCCTTGTGCGGGTCGATACCGATAACGATCGTCATTTGTCGCTCCTCGTGGTTGCCGAACAATGGGTTCCACGGCGGGCAACCTGAATTCAGGAAACGATCACGCCTCTATTGAGCCACGCCGCAGCGGGCGGCGACCGGCCGGACACGCTATGAGAGAGCCACACCGAAGTGGGCAAGGAGCGTGAGAGCCCAACCGGTCACCGACCTCGCACCCTACGTCCCCGTCGGGACCGGGGTGCTGGCCCCATTCCAACAAGTCAGGAGCCTTGAGTCCAGCACCGTGAGTGTCCTGTCCGCCGTCGCGGCCGGTGGTGCCCTGTATCGGTTGGTTGTCCAAGGAGGGCCGCACCATTATGTCCGAGAAGCACACCTGTAGTGGTTCTGAGATCGTCGGCGGGGTCGACACCCATCGTGATGTCCATGTCGCCGCCGCTGTTGATGCCACCGGGGCGCTGTTGGCGACGGCGTCGTTCGCGGCGAACGCCGCCGGTTACGGCGAGCTGGCCGCCTGGTTGGCCACGTGGGGTCCCGTGCGCCGTGTCGGCGTCGAAGGCACCGGCAGCTACGGCGCCGGCTTGGCGCGCCACCTCGCCGCGGCGAGCGTCGAGGTGGTGGAGGTGAATCGTCCCAACCGCCAAATGCGCCGCCGCGCCGGCAAGTCCGACACCGTCGACGCCGAAGCCGCGGCGCGCGGCGCCCTCGCCGGGCACGCCACCGCCGTCCCCAAAGCCCACAACGGCCCCGTCGAGGCGATCCGCATGCTCACCGTCGCGCGGCGCTCGGCGCTCAAGGCCCGCACTCAGGCGCACAACCAGATCCACGGCCTGCTCGTCACCGCCCCCGAGACGCTCAAAGACCAGCTCGGAGGTCTGCGCGGCGGCGCCCTCATCGACTCCTGCGCCCGCCTGCGCCCCAACTCCACCACCGACGCGCTCATCGGCGCCGCCAAACGGGCGCTGCGCAGCCTCGCCAGGCGCCACCAGGCGCTCAGCGCCGAGATCGCCGCCCTCGACGGCGAACTCCGCGCCCTGTGCGCCGCGGCTAACCCCGCCCTGCTCGCCGCCCACGGCGTCGGACCCGACACCGCCGCCGCACTGCTCATCGCCGCCGGCGACAACCCCCACCGCCTCCACAGCGACGCATCCTTCGCCGCCCTCTGCGGCGCCAGCCCCCTCCCCGCCTCCAGCGGCCAAACCACCCGCCACCGACTCAACCGCGGCGGAAACCGCCACGCCAACCAAGCCCTCTGGCGCATCGCCATGGTCCGCTTGCGCTGCGACGAACGCACCCAGGCCTACGCCGCCCGACGCCGCAGCGAAGGCAAAACCACCCGCGACACCATCCGCTGCCTCAAACGCCACATCGCCCGCGAGATCCACCGGCTCCTCACCAACCCGCCACCGGTCCCCCACGGAGCCGACCTCCGCCACCGGCGCCTCAACGCCAACATCGCCCTCACCGCAGCCGCCGCAACCCTCAACACGCCCACCAGCCGCCTCAGCGCCCTCGAACGAGGCACCCACCACAACCACACCCTCGCCACCCACTACCACACCTGGCTCACCCAACAAGCCGCTTGACAAACATAGGAGCATCGGTGGGGGGCTTGGCTGACGGTGGGGGGCTGGGCTGCCGTTGGGGCGCTGGGCTGCCGGTGGGGGTATTGGCGCGTTGCATCGGGGGTTGGATTGGATGTCGTTGTTGCTTGTTAGCTACTGTCGAGTGATATCCATATAGGCTGCCCGTTGGCTTCCCCGATGCCGTGCCCGGTCGTTACAGCAGTGCCGGGCTGGATGAGGGGAGAAGACGCGTCGCCTCCGATCAATTCCGCCGTCCCTGGTGCTAGGGATGCTGCGAGCCGAACAGACCGGCAGGTGCGGGTGCCGCTGGGGATTGTCGTCGTCACGCGGGCAGTGGACCAGCTGTTGATGTGTCACGAGAGCGGCCGGGCCTTCGTGATGTCGTGCCTGCGCCGCCACGGGCGGGGCGACTGGGGCGACCTGGGCAGCCATGACGCCGAGGCCAACGATCTGGCTCTCGTAACCGGCGGCAGAATTCTGTCGAGCTACCCGATCCCCGGGCAGATCCGACGCACCGCAGGCGGTGACCAGTCCGGAAGCGGGGCCGGCTCGGAGGCCGCCGCTGGTGCCGGCGCGGGCGCCGAGGCCCACGGTGCCGGGCGCGACTCGAGCGCAGCAATCGTCGACGAGCGGCTGTGGATCATCACCGAGGCCGAGGACGGGCGTGGCGTGCGCTCACAGACCACGGTGCTGTTCCCTTCGGACTACTGAGCTTCGCCGACGGCCTCTCCGGCGCGGCCCTCGAGGCCGGCGAGGGTGCCTGTGAGGGGAGTTGCGTCGAGCGGTCGGGCTCCGTGGTCAGCCGGTCGGAAGCGGCATCGCCAGATCCTCCACGACGGTCACGTCGGGATGGCCGGCGATCGTGGCCGGCGGCACCAGCAGCTTCCGATCCCGGCCACCGCCGCCGATGATGACCGCCGACCGGTCCATCACCCGGGCATCCACCCACACGGGCAGATCGCCGGAGATCCCGAACGGCGTGACGCCGCCGATCTCCATGCCGGTCAGCTCCATGGTCTGGGCCGCCGAGGCGAACGACGCCCGGCGCACGCCCAGCCGCTTGCGCACCACACGGTTCACGTCCAGGCGGGTCGACGACAGCACCAGGCATATGACGTAGCTGGGCGGATCGGCCTTGCCGATCACCACGATGGCGTTGGCCGAGTCATCGGCGGCATAGCCGTAGGCCTCGCAGAACGCCGCCGTGTCGGCCAGGTCGGGGTCGCAGGGCACCACCTCGTAGGCCAGCCCCAGGGAGTCGAGTTGGTCCAGAACCGCATCCGCCATGCGGATCAAAGCTAGGAGACCGCTGAGTAGTGGGCATTTCGCCATCCCTGCAAGTCTCTGACCAGCGCTTTCGTAGTCGGCAATCGGGCCGGCGGCTGAAGGTGTCCAGCACGACCGCGCAGTACACCTTGTCTTCCCGGGTGGGGTGCTTGGTGTAGGGGTCGGACCGCAGCGCCTGGCCGTCTTTCGGTCGGCTGGTTTCTGCGGCCCGCCCTGCGAACCGGACGTGCGACTTTCACCGCATCGGGCTCTCCGTGTGGTCATGCCGCTGGTGCGGGTGATCTTGTTGTCACGCTTGTCCATGGTGTCGGGATGCGGGTGCCTCGGTAGCGGTAGCGCTCGATGGCGACCCGCTCGGGGCGAAACATCTCGATGCCGCCGTCGTGGATCCTCCAGCGTGGGAGGTAGCGGCGGACCAGGGTGTGCATGTTCAGCCCGACGTGGCGTTTCTTCAGCCAGCCGACGATTCGCCAGAAGGCGAAATGATCGATATAGCCGAAGGTCCGCGTTGACACGCCGTGGCGGAAATAGTTGCACCAGCCCCGCAGCGTCGGGTTCAGCCGGCGCAGCAGGTCTGCAAGCGTTCGATGGCGTCGACGGCGAGTCAGCAGTCTGATCTTCCCGATGATCGAAGCCAACGGCTTCTTCGACGGGTAGGTGTAGATCGCTTTGTTGCCAGCGCGGCCTCTGCGGTTCCGGCGCTGGATGCGCCAGCCCAAGAAGTCGAACCCTTCGTCGATGTGGCGGACCCTCGTTTTCTCTTCCGAGAGGCGCAGCCCCATCGGAGCGAGCACCGCTGCGACCTCATCGCTGAGCGCTTCGGCGTCGTCGCGGGTGCCGTGGACCATGACCACGAAGTCGTCCGCGTAACAGACGAGCCTCATGGTCGGTTCCCCGGCGCGACGACGTTTGGCGCGGGTCCATTCCGGGCCGAGCGCTTCCCATTTCTGGGTGAAGTGCTCGTCCAGCACGGACAGGGCAATATTGGCCAACAGCGGCGAGAGGATCCCGCCTTGGGGTGTGCCGGTGATCGTTGCTCGTCGGCTGGCGTCCTCCGCGAGAACACCAGCGGTGAGGAACGCCTTCACCAGACCCACGACACGCTTGTCTCGGACTCGACGTCGCACACGTTCCATGAGGGCGGTGTGGTCGATCTCGTCGAAGCACGCCTTGATATCTGCTTCGAACACCCAGTGGTAGTTCCTGGGGGGTGAGCCGAGGTAGTGAATCTCAGCGATCGCGTCCTGGGCCCGTCGCTTCGGGCGCAAACCGTAGGAACACGGTTTGAAGTCCGCCTCGAAGATCGGTTCGAGCACCAGCTTCAACGAGGCCTGCACGACGCGGTCAACAACAGTCGGGATCCCCAACGAACGGACCTTGCCGCTCGCCTCGGGAATCGTCTTCTCCCGCACCCGCTCGGGGCGGAACCGGCGAGCTTTGAGATCATCTCGCAGCCCGTCCAGCATCGACTCGACACCGAAGACGACGGGTCGCGCAGCGATCCCATCGACGCCGGCGGTTCGCGCGCCCTTGTTAGCCCGCACCCGGCTCCACGCCACAACGAGGAACGCCGGGTCATAGACGAGGTTGAACACGTCATCGAACGAACGGCCAGGATCGGCCTTCGCCCATTGGTGCAGCTTCGACCGCATCGCGAGTACCCGCGACTCGGCCTCCAAGAGGCCAGGCCACGAAACGCCGGTATTCACCAGCGGACTCCCCGTTCGGCATTGAAGCTGCGAACACACTGGGTCCCTTCGCCATGTGCACGGCTCTCCCGTACCCGGACTACTACGAACCCTCCGCCCCATCCCGACGGCATCAACCGGCGACAGGTCTTCCCGCCCGCCGCCCTGGCCCGGCAGCGCGCAGGGACCAACGAGATGGTTCCCACGTTCATTCCTGAACCCTTCGACGGGGTCGGCGCCCAGCTATGCCCCTGCAACCTCGTCACCGCTACGCCGCAGGCATTCACCACGACCTCCCGACCAGCGACATCGACCGATCTAGAAGTTCCCCGCCCACCAAAGATGGCCGGGTGCGCGTTGCAACGCAGCCCCGATCCGTCAGGTTCGAGCTGCTGGATCTCTCGACGGGCGTTCAGCCACTGGTTCCTCACGTACGCCTTTCCGTCTCACTAGCCGGACCCACACCATCTGACAGTGCTGGCGCGTCCCGTCGTTGTCAGGGCTGCTTCCACCCTCCCCGGTGTCCCCCGGGTCCGGCTGCCCTCAGCTTCAACCAGCCCGCTGCGACGAGCCCGACGCGGTGCCCTCTCACCACCGCCGGGTTCAAGAACGCCTCGTAGCGCTCCAAGTCGGTGACCCACAGCTGATCGGGCCCGTCGCGGGCCTATTGGCGGTCCACCACGTCACGGGAGGTGCGCTGGTCGGGGACCTTGCGCCAGCGGGGCCGCCCCGGCAGCCCGCAGATGCCGTTGCGGAGCATCACCAGCTCAACGATCCAACGCGCCACGACGATGCCCCGCCCCTGGGTCAACTCGGCGTGCATACGGCGCGCCCCGTAGGTGCGCCGCGAGGCGTGATAGACCTCCCCGATGACCTCCCTTCGGTCGACGTGCCCGAGAGTCGCCTAAACCGACCGCGAAAGACACGGGGCAGACCAAGTCCGTCGGGAGTAACCGATGGCACAGGTTGAACCGCGCTAGTGAACGACACCGATTCGTTTGCTGCTCCTGTGCGACATGTTCTATAGTTCGAGTAATCGATTACTAAGGAGTCAGATGATCATCGGAGTTGACCCGCGGCTGTCCCCGGAACTGCTGATGGCCTTGGCCGGGATGGGGCACGGGGACGTGGCAGCCGTTGTGGATCGCAACTTCCCCGCGAGCTCCTTGGGCCCGCCGGTCGTCCGGCTTGTGGGATGTTCTACACCGGAAGCGCTTGAGGCCGTAGTCTCGGCAATTCCGGTGGATATCGACGATCTGCCCAGCGCCATGCTCATGGCCGAACCACGCGGCGAGGTCGAGGTTCATGCTGAGTGCAGAGCCGTATCGACGATCTGCCCAGCGCCATGCCATGGCAACCACGCGCGAGGTCAGGTTCATGCTGAGTGCACCGTTCTCAGACGCGCCGGGGTAGCCGACGAGCACGTTGCGGGACTCAAGCGGCACGATTTCTACGATTACGCCAGTTCCGCCGTTGTCATCGTGCAGACAGGTGAACCGCGTGCCTATGGGAACGCGACAGTTCGCAAGGGTGTCCTCTGAGCCGATTGACGGCGAACCGTGCTGCTCAGCTGCGAGGCCCGTTGAGGGGGACCCGTTTGTGAGGCCCGGTGCTATTGGTGGTGGTTGGTGCTGGTGGGTCTTCCAGTGGTCAGCGTCGGCGGCGGGGTGAGCCCGCCGAGGGATTGGTGGGACCGGTAACCCAGCATCCGCCCGCCCTCACGGACCTTGCGAACCGCCTGCCCCGGAGTGTGACGCCTCCACTCCGTTGTGGTCATCCTCCCATTCGGGGGCACTCCGACCCACAACACGCGGACTCAAATCAGCGGCCCACCCCACGGTAGCTGCTGGCTCGCACAATTAGTTCGGGTTCTAAGACGCGGCGGACGACCTCGACCGTTTCTGAATCCTTAACGCTTTCTCTGCGCATCAGAATCTGGGCTGCAGCCTCGCCGAGTTCGTAGGCAGGTTGGCGCACAACGGTAATTGATGGATCGACCAGCGTCATCCACAGATCGTCATCGAATGTAGCGAACCCCAACTCATCTGGGATGGAGAGGCCGAGGTCGCGCACCGCAGCGAACGCTCCCACGGCCATCTGTCCGTTTGCAACGAACAACGCGTCTGCAGGTTGATCCGCCGTGACAAGTGCGGTTGCTGCTGCGTAGCCGCTGGGGGCAAAGAAATCGCCGGTCGCGACAAGGTCGTCAGTCACGCCGAGCCCATAGTCGACGAGCGCTGAGCAGTAGCCCGCTCGACGCTCATGAGCCGTGCTGATGTCCGACGGACCGGCTATAAACCCGATACGCCGGTAGTCATTCTCCAACAGATGAGTCACCGCCAAGTGGGCCCCGAGGTGGTTGTCGACCAGCACTGCATCGATCTCGGGGTAGGTAGCCGAGACGCGGTCAACCAGCACGACTGGCATCTCGTCTTTGAGCACGTCCAACTCGGTAGCGGTCATCGATGCCGCCGCGATGACAAGGCCACCGAACTGGTAATCGAGCGCTGTCTGGATGTATTGGCGCTCTCGTTCGAGGTCCTCGCCTGTGTTGCACAGCATGAGCAGCTTGCCGTTTAGGAGTGCTTGTCCTTCGAGCCCGTGCAGGAGCGACGCGAAGAAAGGGGCCTCGATGTCAGATGCCAGGAAGCCCCAGATAGGCGTTCGTTTGCATCGCAGCGCGCGGCCGAGCGGGTTCGCCCGATAGCCGAGCCGGTTAATGGCCTCGTTCACGCGAGCTACCAACGTCACATCCACGCGGCCGTTGTTGTTCAAGACTCGGGACACTGTGGCCGTCGATAATCCAGCCTCAGTCGCCACGTCACGGATTGTCGCCACGGTCGTGCACAATAGCCGATGGCTGGTCAGCAACTGAGGGGGACCTCCATCGGTTGGTGCTTGTGTTGGCACCGGTCATCATGACCGTTGGCCCACCCGTTTGTGAGTCCTGGTTCTATAGGTGTGTTGGTTGGTGCTGGTGGGTCTTCCAGTGGTCAGCGTGGGCGGCGGGGGTGAGCCCGCCGAGAGATTGGTGGGACCGGTAGGTGTGGTACTCGACTCTCCGGTTCTCGAGCGCGGCTCGGGCGTCGATGCTGTGGGCGGCTGCGACAGCGAGGGCCTCGCGATGAGCTCGTCAACCGCGTTGAGCAGCTTGATGCGGGGCAGATCCGACAGCGAAGTCCCGCAGCCGCTCACGCAACTCGGCCTCAGCGCGACTCGGCGCCAGCGGCGCCAAGTCGACCCGGTGATCTCCAGATGGCGCAGAACCTCCCTGAGATCACCGCCCGACCCCAGCATCCGCCCGCCCTCACGGACCTTGCGAACCGCCTGCCCCGGAGTGTGACGCCTCGTCTCCGTTGTGGTCATCCTCCCATTCGGGGGCACTCCGGCCCACAACACGCGGACTCGAATCAGGGGCCCACCTGTAACCGCTACTTGACAGATCGCCGAGGTTGTGTTGTAGAATGAGTAATCGATTACTCCAAATTGAGTAATCGATTACTCAAAGGGGGATTCTCGATGTCCAAGTCCAGTACCATTGTGCGGCTCCTTGGTGTGTTTCTCGTGTTGGCCTTGATTGCCGGAGCGTGTGGCGACGACGACGCTGCCGCACCCGCGGCGGATCCCGCCCCGGCACCCGCGCCCGTACCCGCGGCGGATGACGCGCCTGCACCCGCGGCGGATGACGCTGCTGAACCCGCGCCTGCACCCGCGGCGGATGACGCTGCTGAACCCGCGCCTGCACCCGCGGCGGATGACGCGGCGGATGACGCGCCTGCACCCGCGGCGGATGACGCTGCTGAACCCGCGGCGGAATTCGATCTGGAGGTGCTTGTCTTTGAGACGCCGGCACTTACTCCCGAGTTCTGGGACGCCACATTGGCCGCAGCTGCAGCGCCCATTGACGGGCTGAATGTCGTCAAACTCGTGACTCCGGATCTCGACAGGACGGCCTACGCAAAGCAACTCCAAGCCGCGGGCCAGCTCCCCGATGTTCTGGCCGCACTAAATGTCAATGACTTCGTGGAAGCCGACCTGCTGGTCCCGTACCGCGACGACTACCTCAACGAGCACTACCTTTTCCCGGATGCCACAAAAATCGACGGCAATGCGTGGCAGACGCCATCGGGTGGCCAGATCATCACAATGGTGTTCTACAACGAGAGCGTCTTTGCTGATCTCGATCTAGACGTCCCGACCACCTACGCCGAGTTCCTCGATGTTGCGCAGGCAGCCAGGGACGCCGGGTTCGTGCCTATCTCGTACGCCGGAGCGGAGCCTTGGTCTGCTTCTCTAACGCTCTCCACTCTCATGGCAGTCGACGTGCTGGGCCAGGATCCCGATTGGGTTATCAAGCGCACAGCCGGCGAGGTGTCGTTCTCTGATGACAATGTTGTGGCCGCGGCCAACAAGTGGAAGCAATTCGTCGATGAGGGCCTAGTTGATGACGGAGCGCTCGGCGTCGCCTACGATGGCGCCACCAACGCCTTCCTCGACGGGGAGGCGGCGATGTACATGATGGGTTCGTGGTGGCTGGGTGCGGCCGGACAAGCCGACTTCCCGGTCGGCGTCTTCCCGTTCCCTAGCGACAGCGGGAATGTGGTTATCCCGCTCCACGTCGGCGGTAACTTGTCGGTGTCTGCACTGGCCGAGGATGTCGATAGAGCGATGCAATTCGCGCAGAACTGGCACACCGACCCTGAGGTGTCGCGATTCTTGATCGAGTCCGACGGCTTGTTCGTGTACGTGAAGGGACAGGGAGCGCCCGATCTCGGTGCTGATGTGCTGCCTATCTACAACGAGGCTTTCTCCTGGACCACGGACACGAGCAGCACCGTCGTGCCCCCATTCGCCTGGACCGTCAATGACCGGATGCTCATGCCCCCGGGCTTCAACGATGAGTTCTACGCGGCAGCGCAGAACATCTTCCTCGGTGACGACGTCGTCGACGAGATGGACCGACTTGACGAAGCCTTCGACGCCGCAAACAGCTAGATCAGGCCTCCCTATAGACTCGGGAGGAACTCTTCGGCCCTTCGGCCTGCGGCACCTCGCACCGTAGGCCGAAGAGTTTCTCTCGAGCGAGGTCCTCCTTGGAACCATTGAGCCATCGTCGGGGCGGACGGCGCCGAAACACGATGCTCGAGGCTGCGGCCTCTGGAGGCCTGCTGCTCTTCACGACGTTCGTTCTCGTTCCTCTGGCAATCAGCTTCTATTTCGGTTTCACCGACCAGAATCCGCTGCTCAGCGACGCCAACTTCGTCGGATTCGACAACTATCGCGAACTGTCCGGCGACGAGTCGCTATACCGGGCTCTCAACAACACGGCGAGGCTGACACTCGCCGTCACCATC
Organism: Acidimicrobiales bacterium; assembly: GCA_963668565.2. Lineage (GTDB taxonomy): Bacteria > Actinomycetota > Acidimicrobiia > Acidimicrobiales > CATQHL01 > VXNF01. The sequence goes on along the minus strand of CAXXMX010000003.1, from coordinate 52,075 downwards.
GGCGCAAATCTGGGTGGATTGGCCTTGGCTATTGTGTTGGATGGGACGTCGCGCTACTATCGCGTTCTCCGCACGCTGGTGTTCATACCTCAAGTCTTGAGCGCAGTCGTGGTGAGCTTCATCTTCGTCACGATCCTGTCCAACCGTGGGATCCTGAACTCGGTGCTCGAGTCCATTGGATTGGAGAGCCTGACCGAGCCATGGTTGGGCAAACCGGATTTGGCGCTCTGGTCCATTGCAGCGGTGGTTATCTGGCAGATGATCGGCTTCACGACCGTGGTTTACCTCGCGGCTCTGCAGTCGGTGCCGGATGAACTATTGGAGGCCGCTCGGATCGACGGCGCAGGAGCGTGGAATCGCTTCTCCAAGATCTCGTTTCCGCTCATGGGGCAAGGCGTGACCATCGCAGTCACGATCGTCCTCATCACCACACTCCGACTGTACGACCACGTAGCCGTGCTGACCGGTGGGGGTCCAGGTTTCCGGACGGAAACCGCAGTGTTCTACCTCCTGCGCATGGGGTTCACAAACAACCGGACCGGCTACGCGTCCGCTATCGCGTTCGTGCTCTTGTTGATCATCGGTTCTGTATCGGTAATCCTGGTCGGTCTGATGCGACGTCGTGAGGTCCAGCTGTGAGCAGGACCCGCGAGACAACACTGCCGCCTCGGGCGCGCTTCGTGCTCGCTGGAATCTCCGTCGCAGCATTCTCGCTTCCGCTCTACATCGCCGTGGTGAATGTCCTCAAGATCAACACACAGATCTCACGCCAACCCTTGGCGCTGCCGAACCCTGTCAGCATGCAGAATTTGATCGACGGCCTGACTCGCTCTGACAATCTGTTGTGGATCGGGTTGCGGAACAGCGTGATAATTTCGACTGCCACCGTCATCATCATCGTCCCTATCGCCGCCACCGTCGCCTACTGGATAGTGCGGCGGCGGAGCAGAATCACAAAGATCGCGCTCCTGGTGCTGATGTCGGGCATGATGATCCCTCCTCACATGGTTTTCATCCCGGCTGTCGACGTGCTGGAGTTTCTCGGTATCGCTCGAACGTTTCCCGGGCTGGTGCTGTTCAACGTCGGGGGAGGCTTCCTGTCATTCGCCGTGTTCGTCTACGTCGGCTTTATGTCGACACTCCCCAAGAGTCTCGATGAGGCTGCTCTCGTCGACGGCGCTACTCCGATGAAAACGCTGGTGTACGTCGTCTTTCCACTGCTGCGCCCGGCGACTGCGACTGTCGCTATCTTTATCGGTTTGTGGACCTGGAACGACCTAGTGACGCCTCTGTTCATCCTGGGACCCAGCCAGGGCATAACAATCACGTTAGGGATCTTTGTGGCTCTGGGCCAATACAACAACGACTACGGGCAGATGTTCGGGATCATGTTCTTAGCATCGATACCGATTCTCATCTACTATCTGTTGCTGCAGAAGCAGTTCACTAGCGGCCTCCTGTCCGGCAGTTCGAAGGGTTGACCGTCAGCATCACACGTAACATCGCTTGGAGTACCCGAACGCCCGACCTCGGCAAGAGCCCCAGGGGCTAGTTGATTCGATGAGCAGGTCGATTCATCGGGTTGCCGTGATCGGAGCAGGTGATCGCGGCAACCGCTACGCGGACATCCTCTCAAACCTAGGTGCCGTCATTGTGGCGGTTGCTGAGCCGAACGACACTCGCCGACAAGCGTTTATGGATCGACACTCGATCATGGCGACTGGCGCCGTGGCCAGCTGGGAGAGCCTGGACCTCTCCCGAGGCCAAATCGACGGAATCGTGATCGCGACTAGAGACGATCTTCACGTCGACCCCGCGTTGCGCTTCGCAATGCTCAGAGTTCCGATGCTGCTAGAGAAGCCCATCGGTCATACGTGGTCGGAGTGCCAGCGCCTCTTCGACGGGCTCCCCGATGATCCTGCGCCGATTCTTGTCGCTCATGTTCTGCGCTACGCGCCGTACACAGCGCGCCTGAATGAGTTGATTGCGGACGGTGTCCTTGGTGAGATCATCAACGTTCATCACCTCGAACCTGTTGGATTCTGGCATTTCTCACACTCGTACGCACGCGGAAGATGGCGTTCCACCCGAAGTGCGGCTCCGCTCATTGTCAGCAAGGCCTGTCACGATGTCGACTGGGTCATGAGTCTGATCTCAGACGAGGTCACGGCGGTGTCGTCGTTCGGTTCGCTTCGCTACTTTGTGAACGGTTCGAAACCTCCAGGAGCTGCCGCAAGGTGCGTGGACTGCTCGATTGACTGCGCCTACGATGCAAAGGCCATCTATCTCGCAGCGGCAGACCGGGGCGAGTTTGGCCATCCAGTCTCCACCATCACCGAGAGTCGCACCCGTGACGGCGTTCTAGAGGCGCTTGAGACAGGTCCCTACGGCATCTGTGTTTATGACAGTGACAACAACGTGATGGACAACCAGGTATCGAATCTGTTCTTCAAGGGAGGCCAGACAGCTACGATCACCGTTAGCGCGTTCAGCGAACTCAGGAGTCGGCACACCGTTCTTGGCGGGACCCGAGCGGAGGCGATAGTCACCACCTCTGGCATCGAAGTCTATTCGTTCTACGATCGCAAGCGAAAGAGATACACCGTCGCAACGTCAGGCCATGACATCGCCAGCGGGCACGCCGGAGGAGACGAGGGAGTCGTTGGAGCGTTCATGGCCGAGATGAGGGAGCCTAGCGATAAGGGACTTCATTCTTTCTCCGAAGCGCTCAGAAGCCACCGTGTTGGATTCGCGCTCGAAGAATCCCGAGTTCGTGGCGAAGTCGTTGACCCGCGAACAGTATTTGATGCAGACACTTCCCAGATCCTGCGCAGAGGCTCGCGATGAAACGCACTCGTAGGATGTCACGACGGGACGACCTCGGACCGGGTTCTAACACCCGAGCCGAGATCGTGTCGCAGCCAGAGCTGTGGCCTGTCGCCGTTGGTGAAGGGGTCGCAGCTGAGCAACTTCATCGATTTCTGGTCTCCGGGTCGTGTTTGCACATTGGGTGCGGCTCAGCTGCGCATCTCGCCGAAGTGAGTTGAAGCTGATCGTCTGGCAGGGCCTGAAGACGGCGCTGCCTCGCGTTGCCGAAGACGCCGACGTTGCCGTACTCATCGACCGCGGCAACGAGCGCATCGGGTGTGAAGCCGACTCGGCCGGCGTCCGGGTCGCCCTCGCCCTGGAGGAGTCAGGAGGCGACACGCTCCGCCCCGACGCGGCAGCCGCCGTCCTGCGTCGGGAGCTGCTCGCGCTCCGAGGAGGGTTCGGGAATGCGTTCGTGGCATCGGCCCGCCAGGACGCGGGGATTCTCATCTTGGGGGGAGGATCCGACATCGGCGGGCTGCGGCAGGCGTTTTCCTGCCGAGGCGGCAACGAGCACTATCGGGGTTTCGCCGTCGGTCGCTCCATCTGGCGGGAGCCAATCCTGGTGCTGTGCAACCGCGAGACCACCCAGACCGAGGCTGAAGCAACGATCGGTGACAACTTCCTCGCTGTCGTCGACGCCTTCGAGTCGGCTGACCGAGCCCGGGTGGGGCAATGCTGAAGGGCGTCGTCCCGTCGAAGGGGTCGTCCCCCGGGTCGCGGTCACAACACATTGTCGAGGAACGCACCGGGGGCCGAGCGACATGCGCCTAGCCGCCATGTTGCCGAACGGACGGGGTGGGCTCTACTGCGCCCGCATCGTCGTCGCCTCCGACCGCATCGTCGAGGTGGGTCCGTTGCCCCTCACCGGCCCGGATGGCGACGCGGATCTGGACTTCACACCCCACGTGGCCCTGCCTGGATTCGTCGACCTGCAACTGAACGGTGCCTTCGGCCACGACATCACGACCGACCCCTTGAAGATGTGGTCGATCGGCGAGCGGCTCTTGAGCCATGGCGTGACCGCATTCCTACCCACGGTCATATCGTCGCCCCCTCAGCGGCGGCAAGCCGCCTATGACGCGATCAGATCCCGGCCGGCCGGGTATCGGGGCGCGATGCCGCTCGGCCTGCACATCGAGGGGCCCGCGCTCGCGCCCGACTACGCGGGCGTCCATCCGCGCACCGAACTGGTGAGCGGCCCTGAAGGACTCTCAGTCGAAATCCTCCGCGAGGCGGACGTAGTTGCTCTTGTGACCGTCGCCCCTGAGGTGGAGAGCGCATCGAACTCGATTGCGCGGCTGGCCAAGGCGGGGATTGCAGTTTCGCTCGGACACACCGCCGCAACTGCGGCGCAGACGTCCGCCGCGCTGGACGCAGGCGCGTCGGCACTAACCCATGTCTTCAACGGGATGGGACCGCTGCACCACCGTGAGGTCGGCGCGGCTGGTGCCGGGCTACTGCACTCCCACGCCTATGTCTCGCTTATCGCCGATGGTCATCATCTCAGCGAGGAGGCCATCCAGATCGCTTGGCGCCTGGCAGGACCCGGCCGCATCTGCCTGGTTACCGACGCGATGGCCGGCATGGGCGCGCCGGCCGGTACCTACCGCATCGGAAGCGAGATCGTCGAGTGCGGTGAAGCGGCCCGTGACGGCGATGGAAGTCTCGCCGGCTCGTTGCTCGCGATGCCAGAGGCGGTCCGGCAGGTGCAGAGAGTCACCGGCGCCACATGGGATGAGCTGGCCGCGATCTCTTCGACAAACCCGGCCGATCTGCTCCATGACACCGACCGAGGACGGTTAGCACCCGACCGGCGCGCTGACATCGTCATCGTGGACGCGCAGCTTCGGCCGGTAGCCACCGTGCTCGAAGGAAGGATCGCCTACCGCCGGACCGAGCGCATCAGCGTTCCCCAATCCCCATCGCCCGAGAGGAAGCCGGAATCCGAGAAGCTCACATCTGCCGCCATTGGAGTCGACATTGGCGGTACCGCCTTCAAGGCGGCCGTGTTCGACGGCGTGAAGTTGGGCCGAGTGCTGCGGGGCAGCACAGGGCCGGACCAGCCCGTCGCCTCGGTCCTGGCAGCCATCCGTGAAGCGATCGACGAACTCGTGCGCACCGCGGAGGGTGCCGATGTCCGTGGAGTCGGGATTGGGTGTGCGGGCATAGTTGGCGGTCCATCCGGCGTCGTGATTGAAGCGGCGAGTCTGGGGTGGCGCGATGTCAATGTTCGTACAGAGGTCGGTCGAGGCCTTGGGCTGCCAGTCGTGTTGGACCATGACGTCTACCTCGGGGCCCGAGCCGAGTGGGAAACGGGCCGCGGAGTGGGCGCTGCGTCGATGTTGTACGTGTCTGTCGGAACGCGCGTGGCTTCGCGCCACTTCACTCTCGCTGGCACCGAACGCGGTGGCTCGCAACTGGCAGGCGAGATGGGATTCGTGCCGGTTGGCAGCGACAGTCGCCCCCTTGAGCGGGTGGCATCCGGGCGAGCCATCAGTGACGCCTACTGTCGAGAGACCGGACAAGCCCTCGGCGTCGCGCAGATTGTGGCCTCATTGTCCGAGGATCCCGTCGCGGCGCGGGTCTGGTCCACCGCCATGGACGCACTGGCCCACGGTCTCGCCACAGGCGTGTGCCTTTGCGATCCAGAGATAGTGGTCTTAGGAGGTGGGCTCGCCAACGCAGGCTGGGAACTCCTACAGGCTGTAGGTCCGCGGCTTGCTGCTCTCCTAGCGCCATCGAGGCCGCCGCCTCCGGTCGCCCTGGCTATGCACGGGGATCTCAGCGGAGTGGTCGGAGCCGCGCTGCACGCCGGTCTCTGGACCAACCGATCAACACAGGAGTCGACGTGACTCCCCACGCCGGCGGCGCCGGCCTGTGGGAGGCTGTCCAGTTCTTCGCCTTCTTCAACGCGGCCGGCGTCGCCGCTCGGCTCCATGAGCGGCCAGCATGAAATTGATGCGTTGGTGTCATCGCTGGCGTCAGCGCTGACAACACCTTAGGGTGCGATCAGTTGAGGAGCAGCCTTCGGCGACGAGGAGCAAAGTGGTAGCGGTCGCATTCATCGGGGCGGGAAGCACGGTGTTCGCCCGTGGCCTCGTCTGTGATCTGCTCGCCTTCGCCGATCTGCGCGACGAACTCGACTTGCGTCTGCACGACATCGACGAGCGCAGGCTTGCGACGTCGGAGATCGTGGCCCTGCGACTGGTCCAGGCACGGGGCGCCGCGGCGCGCGTCAGGGCGACCACCGACCTCGAGGCAGCCCTCGAGGGCGCCGACTACGTGGTCACGATGTTCCAGGTCGGCGGATACGAGCCGGCCACAGTCATCGACTTCGATATGCCCGAGGGCTACGGGCTCCAGCAGACGATCGCCGACACGGTCGGCATCGGCGGCATCATGCGGGGCCTGCGGACCGTCCCGGCCCTCGTGGAGGTGGCTGAAGCGATGAAGAGGCGGTGCCCCGCCGCCGTGCTTCTCAACTACGCGAATCCGATGGCCATCAACATGTGGGGACTGGCCGAGTTCTGCGAGGTGGAGGCATACGGACTGTGTCACAGCGTGCCCCTAACCGCCGCCCACTTGGCCTCGGACCTCGGAATCGCCGTGGAGGATCTCGACTACGTCGTGGCCGGCATCAACCACATGGCCTTCTTCCTCCGCCTTGAGCATCGCGGCCGCGACCTCTATCCGGAACTCAAGCGGCTGTACCCGGACCCCGCCGACGCCCCCAAGCGCGGCGAGTGGGGCCTTCCCGACTCGGTCCGCTACGAGATGTTGCGCCGCGTCGGCTACTTCGTGACGGAGTCGAGCGAGCACTTCGCTGAGTACACCCCGTACTTTCTCAAGAGCCACCGCCCTGATCTGGCCGAGCGTTTCCAGGTTCCCGTACGTGAGTACATACGGCGCTGCGAACTGCAGATCGCGGGATGGGATGACTTGCGGGCCCGCCTCGAGGATCCCTCCCACTCCGTGGAGGTTCCCTGTAGCGGCGAGTTCGCGCCCCAGATCATCCACAGCATCGAGACCGGAACTGAGCGAACCGTGTACGTCAATGTCCGGAATGGCGACCTGATCGAGAACCTTCCTAGCGAGTGCATCGTCGAAGTTCCTGCGACCGCGAACGCTGAGGGCCTCTCACCGGCAGCCGTTGGGCGCATACCACCGCATCTGGCAGCGCTCATCACAACGAACATCGCGCCCCAACGGATGACCGTCGAGGCGCTGACGTCAGGGGACCGCGAGTGCGTGTACCACGCCGCCATGCTCGATCCCCGAACCGCCAGCGAGCTCGACCTCGACCAGATCTGGTCTCTGGTGGACGATCTGATCGAGGCGCACGGCGACATGATTCCCGAGCCGTTGAGGCGCTCCCCTCCTGGATGTGGCGCAACATGAGCGTCGCCCGCCTGGCGACGACGGTGGCCATGGAGGCGGGCTGGGAGAGGTTGTTGCGCACGTTCAGATAGGTGGCGTCCAGATACAGATACGGGCACTCGATCTGGACCCTCCCAGCTACCTCAAACCCCACCGCCCGAGGGGACACTGCCTCCCCGCAGGCGCCGGACCGCCAACTGCCACAGGCACGGATTCGTTCGACCCTGGATTCCGGCCTTCGCCGGAATGACATGTGGAGGGGTTCGCCTGGCCGGTGAGTGACGCGCCGCCGGCTGGGCTTGGGCCTAGTGGCGCTTGACGCCGCCGTACTTCATGCGGGTGTCGCTCATGGAGGCGGCCCGGGGATCGTCGTTGTTGATGCCGCCGTCTACCAACTCGCCCACGAACAGCGTGTGCGTGCCGAGGTCCAGCGCGTGACGCACCTCGCAGTCCAGCCAGGCGATCGACTCGGTAAAGACCGGCGCCCCGGTGGTGGCCTCCCGCACCGGCCGCCCGTTCAGCGTGCCGTCGGCGTAGGCGGCCGGCTTGGAGAACTTCACGAACACCCTTGTCTGCTCCGCATCCCAGAGGTTCACGGTGAACGATCCACCCTCGCTGATCAGCCGGTGCGTCACGGCGGTGTTCTCCACCGACACCCCGATCAGCACCGGCTCCATCGACAGCTGGGAGATCCAGCTCGCCGTCATGCCGTTGCGTTCGGAGCCCGCCCGGGACCCGATCAGCGCCAGCGCATTCGGGATCTTCCAGGTGAGCCTGTTGACGAGTTCGTCAGTGAGAGCCATAGCCCAACTCTAGGAGTGTGCTGGGTAATCGACGCCAGGCTCCGTCGGATCTGCTGGACCATGGATTTCGTCCCTCGCCGGAATGACAGAGGGCGTGGCCCGCAGCATTGCTCGGCAGTCTCCTAGGAGGCTGGTGCAAAATAGCAATTTGTCGCAATCTGCAAGTCGCTGACCTGGGGGTTTGTGATCGCAGAATCCCCATTTCGGGAGTTTGGCACCAGCCACCTAGGCCGGTGCAGGACTCGTAACACCCTCAATCGCCGTGGGGACTCTCAGGTGAACGGCGATGCGCGCGGACAATCGTCACCACGGCTTCGCCGTAAGCGGCCATCTTGGCCGGCCCGACGCCGGACACGGCTGCCAGATCTAAGTCGGTTGAGGGTTTGCGTCGGGCGATGTTCTTCAACACCCGGTTGCCGAAAACGTGAAAGGCGCGCACCTTCTGCCGCCGGGCCTCCTCGAGACGCCATTGGCGGAGGGTCTCGAACAGTGCCTCGTCGTAGGGCTCGTCGTCCCCCGGAGCGGCCGACGCGGCGGATCCGGCGCGCTTCGGGTCTCGGCTCGCTGCGCGCATCGGGGTGCGTTCGGGGTCGGGCTTCGGCGGGCGGGGCTTGGGCGGGCGGCCCTCCAGTTCGTCCAGGAAGCGGGAAGGTTGCTTCTCGTCGGCCAGCACGACGACCTGGCTGCAGCCCCGGGTGATGGCCACGTGCAGCACGCGCCGCTCCTCCTCGATGTCGGTGGCGAGTTGGTGAGGCATCAGCGTCTCGTCGGCGCCGAACACGAGGACGCGGTCCCACTCCAGGCCCTTGACGCGGTGGATGCTGGTGAGGGTGACCCCCTCGCCCGCCTCGGAGGTGCCCCGCAGCAGGCCCGCGAGCCGCCTCCCGAACCCGGCAGGGTCGCTGTAGACGGCGGCGGTGCGACGCAGAGCCAGGAGGTCGTCGGCGTGGGCCGCCCTGTCGGGTCGTGTGCGCCCGGAATCCAGCGAGCCGGCGGCGCGTCCCAGCCCCACGTTGCTCATCAGGAAGTCGACCAGGGTGCGGGAGTCGCCGCCGGCGCTCACGACGCGGGCCGCGGCAGCGATGTCGGCGATGAAACCACCCCAGGCTTCGCTGTGGCGCTCGTTGAGGTCCTTGCCCAGGGCCGCGAGCTGTTCAAGCGACACATCCCAGACACCCTCAAGTAGGTCCCTGGCCGGGCGGTTGATCTTCCGGCCGGGCCGCCGCACCGCCTCGTTGAGGTCGCGAGCATCCATCGAGTCGGGTCCCAGCGCCAGCCGCATCCACGCCAGCGCGGCCCGGACCAGGTTCCGTTGCATGAGAGTGATCCCGAGAACGCAGCGGGTGCCAATGCCGGCCTCGTCCAGCGCCGCCAGCGTCGGCAGCAGCATCGAGTTGACCCGCGCCAGTACCGCGATGTCGGACTCCGGCACCCCTTCGGTTCGCCAGGCGGTGACCTGCGCCGCGGCCTCCGCCGCCAACTGCTCGTCGGGCAGCCGGAGGATTCTGAAGGCGCCGGAACTGGCGGCGCCCGTCGGAAGGTTGCCGGGGTCGGGGGAGCCGGAGCTCGCGGCGCCCGGCTCGTCGGTGTTGGGAGTTCCGGCGTCCGGGGTGGCCGGCCCGGCGGCCGAGGCGGCCCGCACTGTCTTTGGCAGGCGTCGCAGGTTGTGCACCAGCAGCTTGCCGACGGCAGCCACCACCTCGGGCGGGCAGCGGTAGGAGACCTCCAGGGCGGCCTCCCCGGCGCCCGGGAACAACTGCTCGTACTCCAGCAGGAAGCGGGGATCGGCGCCGGCGTAGCCGTAGATGGTCTGGTCGTCGTCGCCCACGCCGAACACGTTCAGCCCGGGCGAGGCCAGCAGGCGCAGCAGCAGCAGGTAGGCCGGCGTCAGGTCCTGGAACTCGTCCACCAGCAGGTGCCGGCAGCGCCCCTGCCAGCGTGCCCGCAGGTCGGGGTCGGCGAGCAGCAGCCGGATGGCCTCGTAGACCTGCTCGTCGTAGTCGCACTCGTCCCGCTCGGCCAGCCCGGCGCGGTAGGTCTCGAAGATCCCGGCGAAGCCCAGCACGTCGTTGCGCTCGGTCTCGACCGTCTCGGGGTGCCGCAGGGCGATGCGCACATCGGCCAGCGCCTCGATGTACGGGCCGAACACGTCGGTGCCGGCCCTGCGGGTTTGGGGCAGGATCCGCTGCAGGCGGCCCCGCACGTCCCGCTCACCGAGCAGCGTGGCGTCGGGTCGCACGTCCCGGACGATCCGCCAGCCGAGCGAATGGATCGTGCGGATCTGCAGGTCCGGCCGCTGGAGCCGCTCTCGCATTTCCGCCGCCGCCCGGTTGTTGTAGGCCACAGCGGTGACGATCGCCGGCTCGACTCCCCGGTCGTCGACGAGGTGCAACAGCCGGGCGTTCAGCGTGCGGGTCTTGCCGGAACCTGCCGGCGCCACCACCCGTACCGGACCGCGGGGATGCTCCACGGCCGCCTGCTGGTCGGGCGCCAGCAAGGTGCCGTCGCCGGTGGCGACCCCCGGCGGGGGTTGGAGCCGCAGGCGCCCCAACTCCAGTGACTCGGCGTGTACGACCGGCAGGTCCAGGGGTTGGCGAGGGCCGCCGTCCACCCAGGCTTCGGTGCCGTCGCGCAGCACCACGTCGGCCCCACCACCGATGGTCGCTCCGAAAGCCGAGGCCTTGCGCGCCCACCACCACACGGGCTCGCCGCTGCGGGCGTCGTAGTTGTTGCGCCACAGCAGGAACTGCAGCCGCTCGGTCAACAGCGTGAACTCCGCGTCGAGCAAGTACGGAGGGTGTTCGGTGATGACTGGCTGCCGCAGCGCTCGCAGCGTGTCGTCTGCCAGGTCCAGCTCCACGACGACCGGCCGACGGGACGCCCATGCCCGGTGCAGCCGTTCCACGGTCTCACCCAGCAGCCCGCCGCGGTCGCGCGGTCGCCCGTTCGTCACGTTGCGCAGTCCACCGGCGTCTGGGGGCCGTGCGCCGTTGTCGTCCGGCGGGGGTCTGGTACCGGGCGTCCCATCGGCCAGTAGCGCCGTGTCCAGCCGTACCCGCTCCCAGCTCTGCGCCGCGGCCAGATCGGCACCAAGCGTTGAGCCGGCAGCAACCACCAGCCCCCGCCCCAACTCCGCAGGCCCCGGGAACGTCATCGGGCGGCCAGGGTATTGGCGGCCGGCGCTCAGATGTCGAGCGTGGCGGGGTCGATCAGGTTGCTGTGGCGCCCGATGTAGTCGCGCCGCCGCTTCACGTCGGAACCCATCAGCACCTCCAGCAGTTCCCGAGCGGCGTCGGCGTCGGCCAGCGTGATGCGCCGCAGCGTGCGGGTGGCCGGATCCAGAGCGCAGTGCGCCAACTCGTCGGTGTTCATCTCACCGAGCCCCTTGAAGCGCTGCCAGCGGATGCCCTCGGTGCCGCCGCTCCGGCCCTTGGCCAGACGTGCGGTGATGGCATCGCGTTCGGCCTCGCTGAAGGCCCGGTGGGTCTCCTTGCCGACCCGCGTGGTGTACAGCGGTGGCTGGGCGGCGAACACCCGCCCATCGGCGAGCATCGGCCGCATGTAGGCGTGGATCAGCGTCAGCAGCAGGCAGCGGATGTGGCTCCCGTCCACGTCGGCGTCGCAGAGGATCACGATGCGCCCGTAGCGGGCGGCGGAGATGTCGAAGTCGGCTCCCACGCCGGCACCCACCGAGCGGAACAGCGCCTGCGCCTCGGCGTTGTCGAGCACCTGGCGCAGCGACGCCTTGGCGGCGTTCACCAGCTTGCCCCGCAGCGGAAGGATGGCGACGTTCTCGGAGTTGCGCCCCGCTTTGGCGGGACCGGCCGCCGACTCACCCTCCACGATGATCAACTCGCTGTTGGGTCCATGCGTCCGGCAGTCGGCGAGCTTGTCGGGAAGGCCCGCCGAGCCCAGCGACGATGCCTTGCGCCGGTCGGCCTGCAGGCGCCGCGACGCTGCCCGGGCCTCCACGGCGTCGGTGATCTTGGCCCGCAGTGCGGTGACGTTGCTGCGCGGCCCGTCGGTCGTGAACCACTGCGTCAGCGCCGACTTGACGGCGTCGTAGACGATGGACTGCACCGCCGGGGTGCCCAGCTCCTGCTTGGTCTGGCCCCGGAACTGCGGCTCCGGCACGACGACCTGCAGCGCGCCGACCAGCCCCTCCTGGACCTCCTCCCGGCCGGCCCGCTCCCCGGCACGGGCGAGGCGCTTCGAGCCGTCGAGCAGCACGTCGTTGACCGCCCGCGTCAGCGCCCGCTCGAAGCCGGCCAGGTGCGTCCCGCCGGCGGGGGTCGGGATCGTGTTCACGAAGCTGCGCACGTCGCTGCGGTACCCGTCGGTCCATTGCAGCGCGGCGGTGACCGAACACTCCCGCACAACGGTGGTGAGCTTGCCGTCCACCGGCACCTTCTCCTCGAAGCTGCCCCGGCCGGCTATATCGATGACCCGCGTGACCGCACCGCCGCCGCCGGCCAGCTCGGCCACCAAACCCCCGAGCCCCTTCTCGGAGCGGAAGTCGAACGGTTCGCCCTCCGCCCCGCGGCGGCGGTCGCTGATGGTGATTCGCAGGGCGGGCACCAGGTGGCACGTCAGCCGCGCCCGCTCGCAGGCGGCGGCGTAGTCGAAGGCGGCCCCCTCGTCGAACAGTTCCCAGTCGGGCCAGAAGCGCACCTGCGTGAACGTCCGCCGCGTGGTCTTGACCTTCTGCAGTTCGTGCGTCGGCGTGAACCCGGCGGCGTCCCGCCGCCCGGCCTGCCGCTCGGAGAAGTCCAGGCGCCACACGTTGCCGTCGCGACCCACCTCCACGCGCACCCGCTGCGACAGGGCGTTCACCACCGAGGCCCCCACCCCGTGCAGCCCGCCGCTGGCGCCATAGGCGGACCCGTTGGTGCCGGCGCCGAACTTGCCGCCGGCGTGCAGCTCGCAGAACACCACCTCGATGGCCGAGATGTCCCGCCCGGGGGGATGTCCGACCGGGATGCCCCGGCCGTCGTCGCGCACCGTCACCGAGCCGTCGCCGCCGAAGGTCACGTCGATCCGCCGGGCGTATCCGGCCGCCGCCTCGTCGACGCCGTTGTCGATCAGCTCCCACACCAGGTGCATCAGCCCGGCCGTGCCGGTTCCGCCGATGTACATGCCGGGGCGCTTGCGGACCGCCTCGAGTCCCTCCAGGGTCTGGATCGAATCGGCCTCGTAGTCCCCCGTAGCGTGCGCTGCGGTGCCTTGCGCCGGGCTCAGGCTGGACTCCGATCCGCGGGCCTGCGTCGCCGACTCCGTCGAGGTCCCGTTACCCGCAGGATCGAACAGACGCAGGTCCGCCTCGCCGGCCACCGACGTCACCACCGCCTCTGGCCGACGGCCAGGATCGGCTTGGGACCCGAGCGGGCCACCAGCCCGCGGCGCGTCGGCCGGAAGGGGAACGGCACCGGCTCGCTGTCGGGTGTGCTGGGCCGGGCGCCGGTCACCACGAACACATCCACGAGCGGCCCCACGTAGGCGTCACGCAGTCCCTCGCCGTCGCGCAGGGAGCACACCCGCACGCCCATGCCACCCCGCCCCGCCGGCGTGAAATCACCGGCCGGCGTCGCCTTGGCCGCCCCGGCGGTCGTCACGACCGCGACGTACGCCTCGCCGAACAGCGCCCCCGCCCCGATGACCGCAGCGCCCGGCCGCAGCTTCATCCCGGCGGTGCCCGCAGCTATGGCGCGCCGCCGCGGGAGGTTTTCCGAGGAGGTGCGCAGCAGCGAACCGTCGGTGGACACGATCACGATGTCGGCCCCCGGCGGGCACACGAACGCCGCCACGACCTCGTCGCGGCCACCCAGCGGGAACACCACCCGGGCCGCGGGCGCCCGGCTCCCGGCGGCCAACTCGTCGACGGCAAGCCGCTTGGTGGCGCCGGCTTGGGTCACCATGACGATGTCGCCGGCGTCGCCGCCGCCGGAACCGCCGGGATCGGCGTCCCCCGGCGCCGACACCACGCCGCAGATCCGCTCGCCGGCGGGAAGATCGAAGGTGTCTGCGGTCGGCGCTCCTCGACTCCGCCCGGCGACCTCGGGCAGCACCGATGCTGCCACCGGCACGGCACGCCCCTCGCTGGTCAGCGCCCAGACCGTGCCGCCGGCGGTCGCCAGCGCCGTGGTGGCCAAGAGATCGTGGCGTCCCAGCGTGCGCCGCCGCGGGGCGTTCACCGGCGACCGCCCGACGAGACCCGTGTTCGACAGCGCCACCAGCCACTCGTCGGATCTCTCGCCGGCGGGGACGACCCGCTTGGCGGCGCCCTTGGTGACCCCCGCCTCGGCGTCGGCGGGCACGATCCGGCTGCGGCGCTCCCGGCCGTAGCGCTCGGCCAGGGCGCCGAGTTCGGTGACCACCACGGCCCGCCGGCGCTCCTCGGACGCCAGCAGCTCGCGGTACCCGGCCAGGGCGGCCACCAGCCGGTCGCCCTCGCCGATGATCTTCTCGCGCTCGAGGGCGGCGAGGCGTCGCAGCCGCATCGCCAGCACCGCCTCGGCCTGCACTTCGCTCAGCCCCAGGCGCTCAGTCAGCGCCGCTCGGGCCACCTCCGCGGTACGGCTGCCGCGGATGATCGAAACGACCAGATCGATGCTGTCCAGAGCGGTCATCAGCCCCTCGAGGATGTGCAGCCGCTCCTCGGCGGCCGCCGCCCGGAAGCGCGCCCGGCGCACGACCACGTCGAGGCGATGGTCGATGTAGTGCGCCAGGAGTTGCTTCAGAGAGCACGTCACAGGGGAGCCCCCGGCCAGCACCACGTTGTTGAGGGCGAACGTCTCCTCCAGGGGAGCCAGCCGCCACAGCTTGCTCAGCACAGCGGCGGCGTCGGTGCCGGGCCGGCAGTCCACCTGGATGCACAGCCCGATGTGGCGATCCGACAGGTTCTTGACGTCCTCGACTCCCTCCAGACGGCCCGCGGCGACGACCTCCTTGATCCGGCCGACGACCTTCTCCGGCCCCACCAGCCACGGCAACTCCAGGATGCGGATGGCCTGGCGACGCTCGCCCACGTCGATGACGGTGGCTTGCGCTCGCATCCGGATCGTCCCCCGCCCGCTGGCGTAGACGTCGGCCAGCCCGTCGTCGAGAATCACCCCGCCGGAGGGAAAGTCCGGCCCAGGCAGTACGGCCAGCAGGTCCTCGAGCGGCACGTCCGGGTCGGCCATCTGCAGCCGCACCGCCTCGTACACCTCACGCAGGTTGTGCGGCGCCATGTTGGTGGCCATCCCCACGGCGATCCCGCTCGTGCCGTTCACCAGCAGGTTCGGCAACCTCCCCGGCAGGCAGACCGGCTCGGAGGCCTCGCCGTCGTAGCTGGCGCGGAAGTCCACGGTGTCCTCGTCCAGCTCGTCGAGCATCTCCATGGCCGCCGCCGCCAGCCGGCACTCGGTGTACCGGGCCGCCGCCGGAGGGTCGTCGAGCGTGCCGAAGTTGCCCTGGGGGTCCACAAGCGGGACGGCGCGGCTGAAGTTCTGCCCCATGCGCACCAGCGCGTCGTAGATGGCGGCGTCGCCGTGCGGGTGGTACTTCCCCATGGTGTCGCCCACGACGCGGGCGCACTTGCGATGTGGCGACTCGGGCCGCAGCCCCATGCGCAGCATCGAGTACAGGATGCGACGCTGCACCGGTTTGAGCCCGTCGCGCACGTCGGGGATGGCCCGGGACGTGATCACCGACAGCGAGTACGCCAGGAACGACTCCGACACCTCGTCGGTGATCGGCGTGTCGCGGACCTCGCTGGCGAACGGCAGACCGGCGGCCGGTCCGGGACGGCGTCGTGGGCTCATCGGTCGACTCTCACTGCGGGGCTCTCGTTGTCTCGGGCTCGTGCTTGGTGGCGAATATCCTGCCTCATCGCCGCCGGGCCGGCGCCGCGTTGGCAACGCCGCGGCTCGCCGGTGCGGGCGTACCGGCTTTGGGTCTCGGCGCCACGCGGGACAGGTCGGCGTCCGTCGTAGCGCGACAGACCCACACGGCTCGCGGTCGACCCGCATCGTGGCCCATTTCAGCACCGATAGACCCGCGCGAGGGTGATGCTCGTCGATCCGGCTGACCCGCGCGCGACATAAAACGCCGGTGCAGAATCTGCTAACCTTGCCCGCTGTCAGCAAGGGTCATCGCAGATGTAACACAATACACCGACAATCGCTGTCGCGTGCTGTTGTATAGAAGAGAAACTCTATGAGAAACGGGGACGCGGCCGACGGTCCCTTGGGGGATCAGGCGGCGATTGATTGGGACGCGCCGAGTAGCGAGTGCGTGGCGATCGCCGAGGCCTGGGCGGACCTTCGCGACCTGTCCCTCGACGAGAACCCCGACGGCTTGGCGGCGGTTGAGGCGCGGATGGCCCGCGAATGGGCACTGGACCTCGCGGCCGCCGACCACCTCATCGACGTCGACCGGAGCCTCGCATTCCGGCTGGCAGCGAACGGTTTCGACGCCGCCGGCCGGGACGCCGCCGACGCCGGGAGCATGCAGCAGTGGCAGGTGGACGTCCTCTCGGGCCTGCAGGAGGCTCTGCTGTGGCTGCTGGATCGGCTGGACGAGGAGGACGACGGCGGCCCCGTCGTGGATGTGGAACTGCTCGGCGAACTCCAGCGGCGCATGCAGGTTCCCGAGACCGATCCGGCCACCGGTGGTTGGGTCAGCCCCGGCACCGATGTGGAGTTCTCGCCCGACAGTGTGCAGCAGGTCATCGACGTCCTGCCACCCCGGGCCGACGACCCGGCGCCGGAGTTGGCGGCCGCCTGGCTGGTCCACAGCCTCGGGCGGCTGCGACCGTTCGGCCGTAACAGTGACCGGGTGGCGCGGGCGGTGGCGTCGTACTGGCTGATGGCAGCCGATCTCTTCCCGCTCACGGTGCGCCGGGAGGACCGGAACGCCTTCTCCGACGCGGCCGCCGCGGCCTCCTCCGACGGGCTCACGGGGCTGTCGCACCTGGTGGCCACGTCCCAGCGTCGCAGCTTCCTGCAGGCGGTCAGCGCGCTGGGCCGGGTGCCGTCCGAGCCCGACGATCTGACCGGTGTGATCTCGGTGATCTCCGATCAGTTCCGGGCAGGTACGCCGACGCTGCGGCGCCGCTTCGCCGAGGCGGTGACGGTGGCGACGGAGGTCTTCTGGCACAGCAAGGCGCGGATCGCCGAGATCGAATCGGACCTCGGCGAGGCGATCGAGGACGAGAGCGGTGAGCGGCGGGTCTTCGCCGACTACTCGCCGCCCGATCACCCCGAACGTCGCAGTTGGCACCGCAAGCAGGTCATCGACGGTGTCCGGCGTCAGGGGTATTTCGCCAACCTGCGCAACTTCAGCGCCTGGAACCGCATCGGCCTGGACACCCCCAACGGCCGTTCGGAGATCCTGCTCTCGTTCCACGCCGTCGGCCAGTCGTTCCGCGGTGTCATCGCGGCGATTCTCATCTTCTACCGCAAGCGGGGCGGCGAGATCTACGACCACCAGGTGGTCTCGCGGGAACCGTTCCAGATCAATTTCCGCGACAACATCCCTATGGCTCGGCAGCGCTTCGAGGCGTGGCTGGATCCCGCCATGCGGTCGGCCCTGGAGGTCTGGCGCCGCGGCGAGTAGCCCTCAGCCGAAACCCAGCGGCGCCGAGGTGTGCAGTAACGCCACCGTGGCCGCGCCGCCGGCCAGAAAGGGTCCGAAGGGCAGCGTTGAGCGGCCGTCGCGGCTGCGAACCAGCATGACCAGCGCCACGACTGCGGCGCCGGCGGCCCCGAGAAGCGTGCCCACGAGCATGGCCGTCGGCCCGAGCCACCCCAGGAACAGCCCCAGCAGACCGCTGAGCCGCACGTCGCCGTAGCCCAGCCCGCCGGGATTGAGCGCGTGCAGCACGGCGAACGCCGCGTAGGCGATCGCGGCGGTTGCGGCGGCTGTGCCCAGCCGGGCGGCGGCGCCGGTGCGCCAGGCGGTGGCGGCGAGGGCGACGACGCCGACGACGGTTGCGGGGTTGACGATGCCGGTGGGGATGCGGCGGGTCCGCAGGTCGCACCAGGAAAGGATCGCCAGCACGGCCAGCCAGATGGCGAAGAGAGCCGCCTCGATGTCGCTGACAGCGGCGGCGCCGGCAACAACCAGCGCAACTGTCGCAGTCCGAACCCGGCGTCTCAGCATGCCACGGTATAGCTACTTATCAATCAGTATCAAACAGTTTCCAAGTATTTGTTGTAAAGCCGGCGGTCACGCCGTAGGGTACGCGGCGCTTGACTCCCATCCGGATGCCGCGTCGCCGCGGCTAGCGGAGAGGGGTCGGGATGGATCCCCTCCCGCGGCGATCGAACCGCCCTCGCCGGCGGCGCATCACAGCGTCGAGCGGCCCTCTTGCAGCCACAGGGCAGCCCCAGCAGTCCCACGTGCGTACAGGAGGTCCGGTCGGTGCCGTTCACCAATCCCACAACCCCGGAGTCGGCTCCCTCCGATCCCGTCCGGCCCGGTTCGACGCGATTCGCGAGCCCGCAGGGCTCGGGGTCGGCGCACCCCGGCCGCCCGGGGTCGGTCTCGCCGGGGATCCCACCCGCTGCCATCGCCGGCCGCTCGGCGCCGCAGACTGAACCTGCGGGGGCCGCAGGGGTGACGTCAGCGGCGACACCGCCGCCGGCGCGCACCATCCGCCGGCGCATTCCCGAGCTGGCGGTCGGCGTCGTTCTCGCGGGGCTCGGGGCGATCGGTGCCCTGATGCTGGCCGGGCGGGAGGTCCCCCGAGTCTCCGTGCTCGTCTGGGCAAACGACGTCAGGCGCGGCCAGGAGGTGGCGGCGACCGACCTCGGAGTGGCGAGCATCGACGTCGACATCCCGGTCGACGTGGTGAACGCGGCGGCTGCTACCGACGTGATCGGACGGACGGTGGCATTCGATGCCAACGCGGGCGGGTTCGTAAACGGCGCCCTCCTGGTCGTCGGTTCGGTGATCCCCCCCGACTTCGCGGTGGTCGGTCTGCGCCTCGGCGCCGGCAGGTACCCCGTGAGCACCCTCGGTGCCGGCGACGTCGTGGATCTGCTCACCAGCGAACCGCTGGTCGGCTGGGAGAACCCCGTGGTGGTGTCCGGCGTGGAGGTGTTCGATGTGCAGTGGCTCGGCAGCGGGGAGGGAGGTGACGCCCTCGTGTCGCTGCTCGTGCCGAGAACTGCGGCTGCGAGGGTGGTCGCGGCCACCGAAGCCGGCCCTCGCCTCGCCGAGGTGGCGCCGTGAGCCTCGTTGTGTTCGGCTCGCTCAAGGGCGCACCGGGAGTGACCACGCTCGCCACGTGCGTGGCCTACCAGTGGCCGCGCCATCGCCGAGTGGCTCTCGTGGAGGCCGATGCCGACGGCGGCGCGGTGGCGCCGCGGTTCGGGCTGCACCCCACCCAGCCGAGCCTCGTGAGTTTCGCCGCCGTGTCACGCCACGGGGTGAGCGAGGCGGAGTTCTGGTCGGCCTGCCAGTGCCTGCCCGACGGTCCTGCGGTGCTGGTGGCACCCGGCGGCGAGTCAACAGACGCGGCTCTCGAGCAGGTCGACTTCGCCGCACTGGACCGGAGCCTGCAGGACACCGACCTGCTCGTCGATGCCGGTCGGCTGCGTGTGAGTCCGCCGGCGGCGCGGTTGCGCGAGCGGGCGGAGTTCGTCGTCGTCGTGATCCGGCCGCGTTTCGAGAGTCTCGCCGTGCTGCTCGACAGGGCGGCGGGCCTGTCGGAACGAACGCCGCTGCTGGCGGTGGTGGTGGGCGACGGTCCTTACCCGGTCGCGGAGATCGATGCCGCCCTGCGCCAGACCACCGGTGACCGCGCCTGGGTGCTCGGCTCGTTGGCCGCGGACGTCCGGGGTGCCGCGGCGCTCGCCAGCGACACCGGACGCGCCCGGGCACTGCGTCGGTCGCTGCTGGCGCGCACTGCCCGGCCCGTGACCGATCTTCTTGCGCATCTCACCTCGGCGGGGATCTCCGTTGCGCCCCGGACGTCCGCGGCATGAGCACCCCGGAGCACCCGCCGGAGCAGCCGGTGGCGGCCGCAAATGCCGCCGTGCGCAGCCGGACGCCAGAGATCCACCACGCTGCCACGCGCGGCGATCGTGACGAGGGCCTGCTGGAGGGTCTGCTCGAACACCTGCGCGGCGAACTGGCCGTCTGGATCGAGCGGGAGAACCGCGCCGGACGGCGTCCCGGCGACGAGGACCGCCGCGAGCGCGCCAGGACCGTGATCGGCGAGTGGATGTTGAGCCTGGCGCAGCAGCGCCTGGTCATCGGGGCTCCCATGCTCGACGCGGCGGCCGAGGAGGACCTGGCCAGCACCGCGCTGGCGTACGCCTTCGGCACCGGGCCGTGGGAGAAGTTCGTGAACGACCCGGACCTCACCGACATTCACATCAATGGCTGCGACGAGGTCTGGCTGGTGGATCGCCGGGGCAACAAGCGCCGCGGCGAGCCCGTGGCCGCCAGTAACGACGAACTCGTCGAGCAGATCCGCTGGGTCGGTGCCACCCTGGATCGCAGCGGGCGGCGCTTCGACGTGTCGTCGCCGGTGCTGAATATGCGCCTGCCAAACGGGGGCCGGCTGCATGCCGTCATGGCGGTGTCGCTGATGCCGATGGTGACCATTCGCCTGCACGATCCCGAACTGGCGCGCCTCAGCGAGCTGCGCGCCTCGGGCATGTTCGACCGGGCCATCGAGTCGTTCTTCTCCGCGGCCGTGCGCGCCGGCTTCAACATCGTGGTGTGCGGAGGCATGGGAGCCGGCAAGACGACGCTGGTGCGCAGCCTGCTGAACGAGGTCCCGCCGCACGAGAGGATCATCACCGTCGAGGACGAATTGGAGCTGGGGATGCACTATTACGCCGACCTCCACCCCGACATCGGCGTCCTCGAGGCCCGCGCTCCCAACGTGGAGGGCGCCGGGGCATTCCCGCTGGAGGCGCTGCTGAGGGAGTGCCTGCGCATGCACGCCGACCGCATCGTCGTCGGAGAGGTGCGCGGCCCGGAGGTGCTGGGGATGCTGCTGGCCATGACCTCGGGCCAGGACGGCTCGCTCTGCACGATCCACGCCAACAGCACCGCCGAGGCCTTCGAGCGTCTCACGATGTACGCCTCGCTCACGCCGCAGCAGTTCTCCCGGGCCTTTACCTACCGCCTCGTGGGGTCGGCCGTGAACTTCGTGGTGCACGTCGCGGCGGTCGGCGGGACAAGGCGCATCACGAGCATTCGCGAGGTGGTCGGCTCGACGGAGACGCACGTGTTGTCCAACGAGATCTGGCGCCCGTCGCCAGGGGGCTGGGCGGTGCCCTCCGGCGAGCCGCTGCGGGTCGAGCCCACCCTCCGCAGGCTCACCGAGCACGGTTTCGACGCTTCGCTCATGAACCGCCCGGAGGGTTGGTGGGACCGGTGAATCAGCTGCCGATCCTGGGTTGCGGGGCGGTCGCCGGCCTTGGGCTGTGGGTGCTCCTCGCCGGCCTGCGGGGCCGCGTGATGGTCCCTCGGGGTCGCCGGCGCACCGCCGCCGGCCTGGAGGCGTCGATGACTGCGTTGCGCCGCGGCTCGATCGCGGTCGCCGCCGGGATCCTGATCTTCGCCGTCACCGGATGGCTGAGTGCCGGTGCGCTCGTGGCCACCGGGATCGTGCTGTTCGCCGGACGGTTCGGCAAGGGACGAGGGCTGCGTACGATCAGCGAGCGGGGCGACGCCATCGCCGGGTGGATCGAGATGCTGTACGCCATCCTGGCCGCCGGAGGCGGTATCGAGCGGGCGATCGCGGGCTCGGCAAGTGCCGCACCGGCCGCTATCCGCCGGGAGGTGCAGGAGTTGGCCGCCCGCCTGGAGGTCCGGCCCCTCCCCGAGGCGCTGCTGAGCTTCGCAGCCGACGTGGCCCATCCCGCCATCGACAAGGTCGCCGCGTCGCTCATCCTGGCGTCGATCCAGGGAGCGCAGGACCTGGTCTCGTTGCTCCGCTCGCAGGCAGAGGTCGTCCGGGCCGAGAGCCGCCTGGTGATCGAGGCGGATGCCGGGCGGGCTCGCTACCGCACCTCGGCCCGGCTCATCGTGGGCACCACGGCGGTCATGGCCGGCGGGCTGTACCTGGTGGACCGCGGCTACCTGGCGCCCTACGACAGCGCGCAGGGCCAGGTCGTGTTGGCGGGCATCGGCATGGTCTTCCTGGGCGGGTTCTGGTTGCTGGCACGCCTCGGCCGGGTACAGCCCCCTGCGCGGTACTTCGATCCGGCAGCTGCCGGACTGGCGCGCCTCGCCCGATGACCGCATTGGTAGGGGCCCTCCTCGGCACCGGTATCTGGCTGGTGGGTCGCGGTCTGGTGCGGCGGCCGATCCCGCTGGCGCGGGCGCTGAGCGAGTACCGCGAACCGCGCCGGACGCCCGGAGAGGACGAGTGGGGGCCTGCCGGCTGGCGTGGCCAGGCGGAACGGCGCGCCCTACAGGTCGTCGAGTCTCTCGGATTCGACCTGGGCACCCTCACCACCGATCTGTGCATCGTGGGCCGTAGCCACGCCCAACACGCCTTCGCCAAGCTGTCGGGAGCAGTGGCGGCGAGCGGTGTGCTGGCCGTTGGGGGTTACGGCGCGCGCCGCGTGGGGCTCGCGCCGCCGGTCTGGATCATCCTCGTGCTCGTCGCTCTAGGAGTCCTCGGCGGGTTCATCGGCGCCGATCGTGCACTGCGCAAGAAGGCCGCCGAGCGGAGGGACGAGTTCCTGCGGGCGCTCAGCGCCTACATGGATCTCGTGAAGATCCTGGTGGCCGGCGGCAGCCACAGCGACGGGGCGCTGTACCAGGCTGCCGCGGTCGGCAGCGGCTGGGCGTTCGACGAGCTGAAGGCGGCCATGGACTGGAGCCGGGTCAACGGCAAGCCTCCCTCGGCGGGTTTCCAGCGCCTCGCGGCCGAGATCGGTGTGGCTGACGTGGAGGAGTTGGCGGCCACGATCCGGCTCACGGCCGAACAGGGCGCCAGCCCTTCCGATGCGCTGACCTGCAAGGCCGAGATGCTGAGCGCGCTCGAACTGGCGAACACCCGCATGAAGGCCGATGCGACAACCGAGCGCATGTCGATCCCCACGGTCATTGTGGCGATGGCATTCGTGATGTTCGTCGGCTACCCGGCCCTCAGTTCGCTGCTGGAGATGCTGTGAGCGGCGCCGGCCACGGTCCTCTGTCCGGGACGCCCAGGCGCGCCCGGGAAGTCCTCAAACACACGGCTACAACTGAAGGAGCAACCCATGCAAGAAATGTCCATCCGAGGCTGGATCTGGTTGACGGCGACTGCCTCGAGTATCCGGGCGAGGTTGCACGACGACGAGCGGGGGCTCACCACGACCGAGTGGGCGTTGCTGGTCGCCGGTGTGGCCGCGCTGGCCATCGTGGTCGTGAGCGTGGTTCGCAATCTCACGTCCGAGGTTGCCAATGAGATCCCGACCAACGTCAACGTGGGGACCGACCCTGACGACTTCCTGGGTGGCTAAGGGGGCTCGATGCGGCCGCCGCGCGTGCAGTCCCGTGCAACCGTTGCCCGAGCCGTCGGTGAACCGCAGAAGGGCGAGCACCGAGGACCGCGGCGTAGTGACCACCGAGTTCGTGCTGCTGTACGGCGTCCTGCTGGCGCTTGTGATGAGCGTGATCCACTTCGGCCTGGTCTTCAATGCCTCCCTGGCGGTGGCCGACGCCGCCGACTCGGTACTCGAGGCTGTCCAGGTGGCCGGAGGCTCGCCAGTTTCGGCGCCGGCTGTGGCGAAAACCGTCGTGGGCGATGAGCGGCTCGTCCGCGACCTGTCCACCGACGTCGTGATCCGGGACGGCGAGGTGACGGTCGCCGTCTCGGCCAGCGCTCCCCGGATCGTGCCCGGGCTTCCAACCGCAGTGAGTCATCGTGTGCAGGGACCCGTCGAGCGATTCATCCCGGAGGGTCGGCGTTGAGAGCGTCGGAGTTGTCGAGCGACCGCCGAGGGGTGCTGTCGCTGGAGTTCGTGCTGGTCGTCGTCGGCGTGCTCGGGGCGCTCATGCTCGTGGCGGCGGCGTGGCGGCTGGGCCAGACGCGCGGCGAGATGGGTGACGCCGCCGCGGAGGCGGCCCGAGCGGCCTCGCTGCGCCAGTACCCGTCGGACGCAGCCGACGCAGCTGAGCGGGTGGTGCTGGCGACGCTGGGTCGGCGCCAGGTCCGGTGCTCTGAACTCGAGGTGCGGACCGATGTGGGGGCTCTCCGCCCCGGCGGGTCGGTGTCGGTGACGATCCGCTGCGTTACGCGGCTCGAGGATCTCACGCTCCTGCGAATGCCGGGGTCGGTGACGCTGGATGCGACCGGGACGGAGGTCGTGGACCGGCGCCGGGGCGGAACCTGATGGGCCGCGAGCGATGGCTCCGAAGCAGCGGTGGCGACGGCACCACCAGGGGTGGCTTGCCTGTGCCGCACTCCGGCCTCGACGGAGGGCGTCGTCCCTGGCGCTCGCAGCGCGACGCCGACCCGACCGATGCGGGCGTGATCAGCCTGTTCGTGGCGGTCCTTTTCGTGGCGTTCCTGCTCACCGTGGGCATCGTGGTGGACTCCGCGGAACTAAGGGGCCAGCGGCGCGCTCTGTCGGACCTTGCCCGGCAGGCCGCCCGCGCTGCGGTCCAGGAGGTCGACGTGACGATCTACCGGTCCACCGGAACGATCCGCCTGGATTCCTCCGCCGCAGTCACCGCAGCGCGGGCTGTCGCCGCTCGCTCAGGCTTGGACGCGGACGTCACCGTTCGGGGCGACCGGGCCTCGGTGCGCATCAGCAGAGACGTCGCTGTGCGCGTGCTGGGGCTGGGCGATCGGTACGTGACCGTGAGCGCCTCCGAGGAGGCGCGCGCCACGTGGGGTGTCAGTTCCGCCCGGAGATGACTGAACGGCTTCCGCCGCGGCGGGTGTTGCCGGTCGGGCCGGCCAGCGAGTCGAGACAGCGAAAAGCGAGGTAAACATGAACGGAAGCAAGTTACGTGCGGTGCTGTCGGGTGTCGCGGTCTGTGCGGCGCTCGGAACGTTCCTTATTGGGGTGCCACTGTGCCTGGTAAGACTCCTCGGCAACCCGCTGCCATCGGCGCTGCCGGCATGGTCGTCGGTCGTGGCGGCGGTCGAGAGCGGTGTCCTCCCGCCTGGCGTCGCGATACGGGTCGTGGCGGTCGTCGTTTGGATCTGGTGGTCACAGGTCGCCCTCTCGTTCGCCGCCGAGGCCGTGGCCGCCTGCCGGGGGCGGACGGCCCAGCCGCTGCCTCTGAGCGCCTGCGGCATGCAGCCGCTCATGGTGCGGCTCGTGGCGATCGTGGTGGCCGCGGCGGGCACTCTCGGGCTGCTCACCCAGCCGGTTCTCGCCGCGACGCCGTCCTTCGCCGGGATCTCGGTCACGCTGACCTCCGGAGAGTCGGTGGGCGGAGGGGCCGGAGAGTCCTCTCCGGTGTCCTCCACCGGTGGTGCAATGGGATCGTCACCGCTCGCCGCGCGGCCTTCCGCTGCTGCGCTGTCCACCTCGCCCGAGACGCCGGCGCCGCCAGCGGCGTCCGCACCGATCCTGGCGCCGCCGACGGGCCTGTCGGCGATGCCTTCCATTGCGTCGGCGCCGGTAGCCACCTCCGAGTCAACCGCACCGATCCTGGCGCCCCCGGAGACAGCGGCGACGTTGGCCGTTCCGCTGGACGTGGGGTCTCCGCCGGTGGCACCGTCTTCGATGTTCGATGTCGGGGCGCCGACGCTCAGCACCCCTCCCGCGTTATCGCCACTGCAGCATCCGCCTCCTGCAGAAGTCACTGCCGCCGAGCCGGCTCCCGCGGCGCTGCCGGAGTCGGGAATGGCGGCGGAGGAGATCGAGCCGTCCGGGTGGGTCGTGGTGCAACCCGGTGACTCGCTGTGGCTCCTGGCTGAGAAGCACTTGGGCGACGCCCTGCTTTGGGAGGACATCTACGACCTGAACACCGGACCGCTGCCCGGGGGCGGCACTCTCCGCGACCCGAACCTCATACATCCGGGTTGGCGGCTACGCCTCCCCCCACTTGCTGCTCGCGCCCCGTCCCGGCCCGGCTCCGGGTAGCGTCACCCGCTTCGAGCAAGGCTCCAGCGCAGCCGGCCAGGGGGAAGGAGGACCGAAGGTGCAAAGAGCCGCAGCACCATCCGATCCGATGAGGACGTCTGACTCCGGCGACCCCGGTGATCGGAACGGACTCAACCGCGAACTTCTGCACCTCATGGCCGGCATGCCGGAACGGCTGCGGGGCCGTCCTCTGCCTCGGGTCGTGGCCGTCACCGTCTCCTCGAAGTCCATCGGGCTGCTGCTGGGCGAGCCACGGTTGGATCCGGCCGAGGGGTTCGATGCCATCGACGGCGGCCTGACCTGGATGATCGATCGTTCGGCTCTTGGCGCGCCCGACGTGCTGCCCGCCCGGGGGATGCCGTGGTCGCTGCTGGTGTCGTTGGGCCGCCTCCCCTCGGACGGATCGCTCGTGTTGGGCAATCTCGAGGAGTTCGGCACGTTCGAGGCGATCGGCGAGCCCGGGGATGTGCTGGCGCTGACCGAGTCCCTGGCCGCGGAGATAGTGGCCGATCACTTCGGCGGACGTGCGCAGATCATCTGTGTGAACAGCGGGTCGCAACTCGCCGACCTCGACAGGGTCCGCATCGTCAGATCCCAGAGCGAGGCCATGGCCGATGCGGAGGTGCACAGGGCGCGGGTGCGCAGCACCGAGGCACGCCGCGCCGCGCTTGGGGAGTTGCGCGTGCGCGGGTCGCGTGGGACCCCGCCTCCGCTGGTGGTCATCGATCCGCACCCCCGAGATCCCGCGATGAGCGAACGACTGCGCGCGCTTGCCGGCCCCGGGCTGGCAGTCATCACAGCGGGTGTCGCGCACGACCCGGCAACCCGCGGTCCCGGCCGACCGGCGGTTGGCCAGGGCTGGGCCTTCGAGGTCAAGGGGCGGCGGCTTCGTTGGGAGCCCGTCGGCGTTGATCTGGAGTTCGACCATTCTTCGGCTTGCCCTCCGCTGCCGACGGAATCGCCCCGCAACGACCTGCAACCGCCCTCTGCGACACCGGCGAGATCCGTGGCCGGGTGGGGTGACCGCTCCGGCTCCGCTCAAGCAAACGGCAGCTCGACATTCCGGGCCACCCCGTGCCCGGGCATCGGCGGCTATGGCTGGACGGGCGGACCTCCCGACGCCCGCCAGTACGCGGATGTCACCGATGTGACCGCCGGTGCGGTGGAGTTGCAGGTGCTGGGCGTCGTGCAAGCGGTCGGGGTGTCGTCGCCGTTCACGTCGCAACGGGCGCTGGACCTGGCCTGTTTCCTCGCCTTCCACCGCGACGGAGCGACCTCCGACCGGCTTTGCTATTGGCTGTGGCGCCGCAGCGAGCGGGTGCCGAGCCGCAAGGCCTTTGCCAACGTGGTGTCGCGAGCCCGCGTCTGCCTTGGCCGGGATCCCCGCGGTGAGCCGTACCTTTCCCGTGTTAGTGCCGAGGGCGTCTACCGGCTGTCTGCAAAGGTCACGACCGATCTGGAGCGGTTCACCGCGTGGCAACGGCTGGCCGAGCGGGTGCCGCCGCAGCAGGCGCTCGAGTGCCTGCGCGCCGCGCTCTGGCTGGTGCGGGGCGCCCCCTTCAGCGGTGGCAGTGGCGGAACGTTCTCTTGGGCCGATGCCTCGTGGCGCA
This sequence comes from Acidimicrobiales bacterium, assembly GCA_963668565.2. Lineage (GTDB taxonomy): Bacteria > Actinomycetota > Acidimicrobiia > Acidimicrobiales > CATQHL01 > VXNF01. The sequence continues at coordinate 24,376 of CAXXMX010000003.1, read as the reverse complement.
GCCATGTCGAGTATCTCGTGGACAGTACGGCCCACCGGCTCGCCGACGTGGCTCTGGAACTGGGGCGGATCGACGTCGCCCGTTGGGCAACGCTTCGAGGACTCGCCGTCACGCCGGGCTGCGAGCAGTGCTTCGCGCGGCGAATCACCGCGGCTCAGCGCTCAGGCCACCGCCGGGAGGCGGACCTGATCATGCAGAACATTGGCCGCCTCGACCTCGAATCGATTCCTGCTCTCGACGACTTCGCCCACACTGCGGGCGAGTCCCGTCATTTCGTCGACGACCCCCCCAGCGGTACGCGTACGGCCGACTGATCGGTACCACCGAGCCGCAGGACGTCGCTCGCGTCGTCGCCGGGATGACGGCGGCTCCCGGCACCGCCGGCGGCGCGGCCTTGGCTCACTGTCCCCCGAGGCGGAGCCAGCGGCTCCCCACGAAGCGGATCATCAGGCCGGCGAGCCGCGCCACCATGAAGACCACGAGCGCACCCCAGAGCCAGCCGATCCCCGCCCCGGAGATCCGCACCCCCACGGCCAGGGGCACGAACACCGCGGCCGCGGCGAGCATGGCACGTGCCAGGTAGCGCAGGTCACCGGCACCGATCAGCACGCCGTCGAGGGCGAAGACCACGCCGTTGATCGGCAGCATCAGCGCCAGGTGCAGCATCAGGAACCCCGCCAGCGTCACCACGGCCGGGTCGGGGCTGAACAGCTGCGGCAACACGGGGCGCAACGCCACCGCCACGAGCGCCGCGGCCAGCCCGGCCACCAGCCCCCACCACGTGACGCGCCGGCTGACGCCGCGGGCGCCGGCAGCGTCGCCGGCGCCGAGCATCATCCCGATCATGCCCTGCGCGGCGATGGCGAGCGCATCGAGTCCCAGAGCGGAGAAGCCGAACAGCTGGGCGTTGATCTGGTGCGCCGCCAGGTCGGCCACACCCGTGCGGGCGGCCACGGCGGTGGCCATGACGAAGGCTCCCTGCAGGGCGGCGGTGCGGACCAGCAGCGAGCCGCCGGTTCCCAGCAGCCTGCGCAGGACGGCTGGATCGGGCCGCATGCTCGATACGTGTGGGCGCGCCGCCTGCAGCACCCAGCGCACGTACAGCGCGGCGCCGACCCACTGGGCGACCACCGTGGAGAGGGCCGAGGCTCCGATGCCGAAACCCAGCCCGTAGACCAGGATCACCTCGAGCACCAGGTTCCCGACGGCCGTCAGCGCCGCGACCTTCAGGGGGCGAGCCATGTCGAGCCCGCCCCGCAGGTAGCCCACGCCGGCCAGCATGATCAGCAGCGCAGGCAGGCCGGCGAGGCTGATGTGCAGGTAAATGCGGGCCTGCTCGAGCACCTCACCCTCGCCGCCCAGCAACGTCAGCAGCGGATCGGAGAGGCCGTACAGCACGGCGCCGGCGGCGATGCCGGCGATCAGAGCCATCAACAGGGCCTGCACCCCCCATTGGGCGGCATCGGCGGCTCGACCGGCGCCCAGCAGGCGCGCCACCGCCGCCGTGGTCCCGTAGGCCAGGAAGATGAACAGGGCGTACACGCTGAGCAGCAGCTGACCGGCCAACGCCAGACCTGCGAGTTGCGGCGTGCCCAGGTGACCCACGATCGCGGTGTCCACGAGCACGTACAGCGGCTCGGCCACGAGCGCGCCGAAGGCGGGAATCGCCAGGCGGAAGATGTCGCGATCCCACTGCCGGCGGGCGCTCGCGGGGTTCGGTGGTATGGGGGGACTCACGGATCCGCCTCCAAGTCCGGACGGGTCATGGGCACAGGCACGAGGGAACCTCGCACGGAGCGCCGTGTGCGCGCCATTCTCGCGGCCGGCGCGGAGTGATCCCGCAACGGGAGGGATACTGTTCGGATCACTCGGGCTCACTCGTCGACGCAGGAAAAGGATGGACGCTCAGCGTACGGACAGCTTCTCGATGGCTGAGCTGGTGGACCGGACCGGCGTGCCGGCATCGACGGTTCACCACTACGTGCGGAGGGGGCTGCTGCCGACGCCGACGCGGATAGCGCCCAAGCGCTTCCTGTACGGCCCGGAGCACGTCGACGCGCTGCGGGTGATCCGCGGCCTCCGCCAGCGCCAGCGCCTCTCGCTGTCGAAGATCGCCGAGGTCCTGCCGGAGATCCTCGCCAACCGCAGCCTCGGGCTCATGGCGGAACCGCTGGTCGGCGGTGGTCCACAGGAGTCGGTTGTGGCCGAGCGGATCCTCGACGTGGCGATCGAGGCGTTCGGCCTGCACAGCTACGGAGAGGTGAGCATCGCCGACCTGTGTACGGGCGCCGATGTCGCCAAGGGAACCTTCTACCGCCACTTCGACTCCAAGAGCCAGGTCTTCGTGCGTGCCGCCGAGCGGGTGGTGCTGCAGATTCTGGAGCGCTTCCGCAGCGGCATCGCCGGACTCCCCCGGCCGCTCGAAATGCACGCCGCGGCGGAGATCTGCGCCGAGGCGTTGAGACCGGGTCTCCCGCTCCTGCTCGAACTGGCCAAGAGGGCCATGCTGTTCGAACCCGAGTATGTGGGTGAGGCGCGGGCCACGTTCCGGTTGCTGGCGGCCGAGATGGGGGAGATCCTGCTGCCCGGCGAGGCCGGGAGCCACACGACCGCGGGAATGGTGATCCTGGACGCAACCGTGCAGGTGTTCCGGTCGCTGGTGGGAGGGCGCGACGCGGGCGTCGAGACGTCGCGCTAGCGGCGGTCGGCCAGCGAGCGCCGCCTGCCGCGGGCGCGCCGCCGACGTGGCACCGAAGCGGTCTCCGGAGGCGCAATCGAACCGCTCGGGATAGCCTCCGCGTGACGGTGGAGCGCTACTGCAAGACTTGGACCGAGCGGTCACGAATTGTGTAGGGTGCTCGCCGTTGTGGGAACGAACTCCGACCGGTGGGGTCCGTACGGGTGGAGGATGCAGTGTCCATCGAACCAACGGCGGGTCGGACCGGGGCCGACGGCCGGCCGGTTCCCACCGCCGCGGCGGCTTCGGTCGAGTCGATCGAGCGGTTCGTCGGCATCGACGCCATCATGGCGAGGGCCGGCGGGGAGAATTTCCCGGTGGCACTGCGAGCGTTGCCGCGCCGGCTGCGCCACCACCTCGAAGCGATCTACGGCTACGCCCGGCTGGTCGACAATCTCGGTGACGAGTATCCGGGGGATCGCTCGGCGGCGCTGGACTGGCTCGAGCGCCAGATCGACGATCTCTATGCGGGATCCCCGCGACACCCGGTCTTCCGCCGTCTCGCCGCGACGGTGCGTGACTTCGACATCTCGCGCACCCCGTTCGACCGGCTGCTGGCGGCCAACCGGCTCGACCAGACCAAGAGCAGCTACGCCGACTGGGGCGAGCTGCTGGCGTACTGCGAGTTGTCGGCGAACCCGGTCGGTCATCTCGTCCTGGCGGTCTTCGAAGCGTCCACGCCGGATCGCATCGCCGCCTCCGACGCCACCTGCAGCGGGCTGCAGGTGCTCGAGCACCTCCAGGACGTGGCGGAGGACGCCGCGGCAGGTCGCGTCTACCTCCCGGTCGATGACATGGAACGCTTCGGCTGCACCCCTGCCGATCTGGCGGCCGCCATCGCCGGCGAGTCGCTGCGAGCACTCGTGGCGTTCGAAGCTGCCCGCGCCCGGGAGATGCTCGAGGGTGGCAGGGCGCTCGTGGGGTCGTTGCGTGGATACGCCCGGCTCGCCATCGCCGGCTTCGTGGCGGGGGGACTCGCCGGGTTCGACGCCGTCGAGGCCGCAGGATTCGAGGTGTTGAGCACCACCCGCTCCGCCGGCACCGTACGGCTGCTGCGCCGCTTCGTGCCGCTGTACCTCGGCGCCGTACTGCGCCGGCGGAGCGTTCCGTGAGCGCGCTCACCGCAGAGTCGGCGTACCGCCGCTGCGAGCAGATCACCTGGGCCGAGGCCCGGAACTTCGCCTACGGCATCCGCCTGCTGCCGCCGCCCAAGCGCCGGGCGATGGCGGCTCTGTACGCCATGGCCCGAAGGATCGACGACGTCGGCGACGGCGACTGGCCCCAGGACCGCAAACTCGAGGCGCTCGGAGACCTTCACGCCTCGATCGACGCGTTGGAGGCGGGCGAACTCACCGACCCGACCGACCCGGTTCTCGTCGGTCTCGCCGATGCCGCCAACCGGTACCCGATCCCCGTGGACGTCCTGCACGAGATCGTCGAAGGCTGCCAGCACGACGTGGTGGGCGTGACGTACGAGACGATGGACGACACGGTGCGTTACTGCCGCCTGGTGGCGGGGTCGGTTGGCCGCCTGTCACTGGGGGTCTTCGGCATCCGCCACGGAGACCACCCCGACGCCGCCGGACTGGCGCCACGGTTGGCCGACGAACTCGGCGTGGCGTTGCAACTCACCAACATGCTGCGTGACATCGGCGAGGACCACGCAATGGGGCGCATCTACCTGCCCACAGAGGAGCGTGATCGCTTCGGGGTCCGGCCCGGGGAGTGGGCGCCGCCCGAAGGAGTCGCAGCGCTGGTGCGCCACGTCGGGGAGCACGCGGTGACGTGGTTCGGGCGCGGGCTGGTGCTGCTCGACCATCTCGACCATCGCAGCCGCGCCTGCACAGCGGCAATGGCGGGCATCTACCGGCGGCTGCTGCACCGCATCGTCGCCCATCCCGAGCGGCTGCTCAGCATGCGTGTCCGGCTCCCGACCCGGGAGAAGGCACTGGTGGCCCTGCGGAGCGTGGCGGGACTGCGGCCATGAGCGGTCACCGTCGGCGGGTCGTGGTGGTCGGCGGCGGCCTCGCCGGCTTGGCCGCGGGCGTCGAAGCTGCCGACCGGGGCGCAGCGGTGACGCTGCTGGAACGGCGGCCTCGCCTGGGCGGGGCGACCTGGTCGTTCGAGCACCGCGGCATCTCCTTCGACAACGGCCAGCACGTGTTCATGCGCTGCTGCAGTGCCTACCGGCGCTTCCTCGAGCGGATCGGTTCGGCCGGCAACGTCCGCCTGCAGAGGCGGCTGGAGGTCCCGGTGCTGCGTCCCGGTGGTCCCGCCGGTGCCATCCGCCGCACCGCGGGCCCCGCCCCGATGCACCTGCTCGCATCGCTGCTGACCTACCCGCACCTGACGGCGCGTCGGCGCCTGGGTGTGATGCGTGCCGCCGTGGCGTTGCGCCGGCTGGACCCCGACGACCGAGCGCTGGACCGGACGACGTTCGGTGACTGGCTGGCGGCGCGCGGTCAGGACGCCGCCGCCGTCGAGGCGCTGTGGAATCTCATCGTGCTGCCGACGGTGAACGTTCCGGCCGCCGAGGCCTCGCTCAAGCTGGCCGCGATGGTCTTCAGGACCGGGTTGCTGAGTCGCGCCGACGCGGGTGACATCGGCTGGGCGACGGTGCCGCTGTCGGTGCTGCACGGCGACGCAGCGCGGAGGACTCTCGAGGCAGCCGGGGCCGAGGTCACGGCGGGTGCCGCGGTGCGGGGCGTACGGCCCGGCCCGGGCGGGCGACCGGTCGTGGAGACCGACGGTCGACTGATCGAGGCCGACGCGGTCGTGGTGGCGGTGCCCCACGATGCCGCCGGGGGGCTGCTGCCGGTGGGGACCGTGGCGGGCCAGGAGAGACTCGGTGATCTCGGCGTCTCGCCGATCCTGAACGTGCACTTGGTCTACGACCGCCCGGTGATGGAACTGCCGATGGCCGCAACCGTGGGCAGCGACGTCGAGTTCGTCTTCGACCACACCGAGGCGTCGGGGCTCGATGACGGACGCCAGTGTCTGACCATCTCCCTGTCGGCGGCGAGGGCCTACATCGGTCGCCGCTCGCCCGATCTCGTGGCGCACTTCGAGGGGGAGATGGCCCGGCTGCTGCCCGCCGCCGCCGGTGCCCGCGTCACCGACTCGATCGTCACCCGCGAGCGTGCGGCCACCTTCTTCGGGACGCCGGGAACGCACGCGTTGCGCCCAGGCAGCCACACCGCCGTGCCTGGCGTCTTCCTGGCCGGCGCCTGGTGCGACACGGGCTGGCCGGCCACGATGGAGGGCGCGGTGCGCAGCGGGGTCGAAGCGGCACGCCTGGCGACCGAATTCGCGGCTGCGACCCCGGCGCCGCCCGAGCCGCATGCTGACCTCCCCGAGCCGCATGCTGACCTCCCCGATGCGCCGGCGGTGGCGGCATGAAGCGCCCCGCTCCCGCGGTACTCGGGCGAGCCGGTGCCCTCGTGCAGCCCGCTCTCGGTGCCGCAGTCGACCGTCTGGTGCCCGAACTCGCCGTCCCGGTCCGCTATCACTTCGGCTGGACCGATCCCGAGGGCGCCGCGCCGGCCATTCCGAGCGGCGGCAAGGGTGTGCGTTCCACCCTGGCGGTGCTCTCGGCCGAAGCGGTCGGCGCGGCACCCGAGGTGGCCGTCCCGGGCGGCGTGGCGGTGGAACTGATGCACAACTACTCCCTCATCCACGATGACATCGTCGACGACGATGCCGAGCGCCGTCACCGTCCCACGGTGTGGAAGGTCTACGGCACCGACCACGCCATCATTGTCGGTGACGCCGTCATGGCCCTGGCGTTCGAGGTGCTGCTGGACGTGGCGACACCGGCCCGCGCGGCGGCCACAGCCGACTTGGCCCGGGCGACGGCGGCCATGATCGCAGGGCAGTCTCTGGACATGTCGCTGGACGGCCGCGCCAACGTGTCGGTGGCCGATTGCTGGGAGATGATCTCGCTGAAGACGGGCGCCCTGCTGGCCCACGCCAGTGCGGTCGGGGCGATCCTGGCCGGAGCGCCGGAGCCGACCGTTGCCGCCCTGCGCCGGTTCGGCGACGAGTTGGGCCGGGGATTCCAGGCCATCGACGACCTGCTCGGCATCTGGGGGGAGCCCGCCATCACGGGTAAGCCCGCCGGCAACGACCTGCGCGAGCGCAAGCGCTCGCTGCCCGTCACCGTTGCCCTGAGTTCGAACGGCGCCGCCGCCGCGGAACTGGCCGGCATCTACGGTCGCGCCCACCTGGACGAGGCCGACATCGCCCGGGCGGCGGACCTCATCGAAGAGGTTGGCGGTCGTGCAGTCACCGCGGCGGCGGCGCGGGAGTGCATGCATCGTGCCGCGGAGGCCTTGGCCTCGGCGGGGATCGATACAGGTGCGGCAGCCGAACTGCAGGAGTTGGCGGACTTCATTGTTGATCGGGATTTCTGAGCGGGAGGTTTGGGTATGACCATGGCGAGACGATCGCTGCCTGCGCTGCCGTGGGTCTCCTCGGCGGAGGCTGCCGGCGAACTCGAGCGTAAGGCGGCCGACGCCCTCAGCAGGTCGACCGATGCGCTGCTGGGTATGCAGGACGACGCCGGCTGGTGGAAGGGCGAGCTGGAGACCAACGTCGCCATCGAGTCCGAGGACCTCCTGCTTCGTGCCTTCCTGGGCATTCTGGACGACGACGTCCTGGCTCTCACGGCGAACTGGATCCGGTCGAAGCAGTGCGCCGACGGGGGCTGGTCGTCCCACTACGGAGGACCCTCCAACCTGTCCCTGACCGTCGAGGCCTACGCGGCGCTGCGCCTCGCCGGCGACAGCACCGACGCCGAGCACATGCGCCTGGCGGCGGAGTTCGTGCGCGACCTCGGCGGGCTGGAGCACTCGCGCGTGTTCACGCGGCTCTGGTTGGCCCTGTTCGGCGCGTGGTCGTGGCAGGAGTTGCCCGCCATTCCCCCCGAACTGATCCTCCTGCCCCGTTGGATCCCGCTGAACATCTACGACTTCGGTTGCTGGGCGCGTCAGACGATCGTTCCGCTGACGATCGTGAGCACCTACCGGCCGCGTGCTGACATCGATATCTCGCTGGACGAGTTGCGCACCGGGGAGCTACCGCCCGAGCGCCGCCGGCGGCCGATCAACACCCCCGGAGGGCTGTTCCAGCGCTTCGACAAGCTGCTGCAGAAGTACCACTACCGACCCCTGTGGCGGCTGCGGGAGATGTCCATGAAGCTCGCCGAGCAGTGGATCATCCGCCGCCAGGAGGCCGACGGCTGCTGGGGAGGCATCCAACCGCCGTGGGTGTACTCGATCATCGCGCTGCACCTGCGCGGCTACCCGCTGGATCACCCCGTCCTGGCCCGGGCTCTGGCGGGCTTCGACAAGTTCGAGGTTCGTGAGGGGGACATGCGCTGGATGGAGTGCTGCCAGTCTCCGGTCTGGGACACGGCGCTGGCGGTCGTGGCGCTCGGCGACGCCGGACTGCGCCGCGACGATCCGGCGATGGTGGCAGCGGCGGACTGGCTGGTGGACGAGGAGGTCCAGGTACGCGGCGACTGGGCGGCCCGCCGCCCCGGACTCGCGCCGGGAGGCTGGGCGTTCGAGTTCCACAACGACAACTACCCCGACCTCGACGACACCGCCGAGGTCGTGCTGGCATTGGGTCAGGCGGAGGCGTCGGACCCCGAGCGGGCGGCCGCGGCGATCGCACGCGGGGTTGCCTGGGCCGAGGGAATGCAGTCCAGCGACGGCGGCTACGCGGCGTTCGACGCCGACAACGTCCGGCGACTGTGCGAGCAGTTGCCGTTCTGTGACTTCGGCGAGGTCATCGATCCGCCGAGTTCCGACGTCACGGCGCATGTGGTGGAGATGCTGTGCTGGGTCCGCGCCCACACCGACATCCCGGTGGACGGCCGACGCCTGCGACGCGCGGTGGATTGGCTGTGGCTCAACCAGGAGGCCGACGGCTCGTGGTTCGGACGGTGGGGAGTGAACCACCTCTATGGGCTCGGCGCCGTTCTGCCGGCGCTGCGGGCCGTGGGTATACCGCCCAGCGACCGTCGCATCCGGCGCGCCGTGCGCTGGTTGCACGCCACGCAGGGACCCGACGGTGGATGGGGTGAGGACCTGCGGTCCTACGACTCCGACAGTTGGCGGGGCCGGGGCGACCCCACCGCCTCGCAGACAGCCTGGGCCTTGCTGGCGCTCATGGCCGCCGACGAGTACGGCGAACCGACCCGCCGTGGCGTCGAATGGCTGGCCCGCACCTGCCGGGCCGACGGCACGTGGGACGAACCCCAGTACACGGGCACCGGCTTCCAAGGCTACTTCTACATCAACTACCACCTCTACCGGCAGATCTTCCCGACCATGGCGCTGGGACGGTACCTGCGCACCACCGTGGGGGAGGGACCGCCGCGGTGAGTCTCGAGATCTGGTGTCCCTTGCGCCTCGAGGCGTCGGCGGCGCGCCGAGCGGCTCGCTCGGCCATCGTGGCGCGCACCGGCGCCGGACCGCGGCGGGCGGCGGCGTTCGCCGACCGCCGCGGCGCCGCCGGCGAGCAGGCCCACGCCGGTGCGGTTGTGCTGGGCCTCGGTGGCGCGATCACCGACGACCTGGCACCGGGCGACGTGATCGTGGCGGACACCGTGCGTGGTCCCGGTCCCGATCACCCGATCTGGGGTCCCGCCTCCGAGGCGATCGTTTCCCGGCTGCAAACCGCAGGCATCGCTGCGGTTCGGGGGCCTGTGCGCTCCGTCTCCCATCCTGTGCGCGGTGCGGGGCGGCACAGCCTCGCCACCGACGGAACCCTGGCTGTGGACATGGAGTCGTGGTGGCTACTGGCGGCCGAGCCGCGGCCGCTTGCGGTGGTCAGGGTCATCTGTGACGCTCCCCGAGCGGAGTTGGTGTCGCTGTCGCTACCGTGGCGGGTGCGCCGCAGCCTGGTGGTGCTTTCCCGCATCGCCCAAACGTTGGACGCCCGGGAGGCATTTCTCGGGCAGGACATTCGTCGAGGGCTGGAGAATGCAGCCTCTGGAGGTATTCGCTGATGGGCATCCCGCTTCGACAGGCCACCCGCGTGGGCCTCTACATGTTCAACAACAAGCTCCGTGGGCGCACCAAGTACCCGATCATCGTGGAGATGGAGCCGCTGTTCGCCTGCAACCTGGAATGCCCCGGATGCGGCAAGATCCAGCATCCCACCGAGATCCTCCGCAAGCGCCTCAGCGTCGAGGACTGCGTGTCGGCCATGGAGGAGTGCGGGGCGCCGATGGTGTCCATCGCCGGCGGCGAGCCCCTGCTGCACCCGCAGATGCCCGAGATCGTGCGGGCGCTGCTCGAGCGCAAGCGCTTCGTCTACCTGTGCACCAACGGTGTCCTGCTGCGGCGCAAGATGGATCAGTTCAAACCCTCGCCCTACTTCTCGTGGGCGGTGCACGTGGACGGCCTGCGTGATCGCCACGACATCGCCGTGGCCCGCGACGGCGTCTTCGACGAGGTCGTCGAGGCGATCCGGGAGGCCAAGCGGCGGGGATTCCGCGTCACCACCAACAGCACGTTCTTCACCACCGACACGCCGGAGTCGGTGCGCGGCGTGCTGGACTTCCTCAACGACGACCTCGGTGTCGACTCGCTCATGATCTCGCCGGGGTATGCCTACGAGAAGGCCCCCGATCAGGAGCACTTCCTGCAGGTCGAGCAGACCCGCAAACTCTTCCGTGAGAGCTTCGCCGATGGGCGGCGCAAGAAGTGGCGCCTCAACCACTCGCCGCTGTTCCTGGACTTCCTGGAAGGGAAGGTCGACTTCCAGTGCACCCCTTGGGGAATCCCGAGCTACTCGGTGTTCGGTTGGCAGCGGCCCTGCTACCTGATGGCTGACGGGTACGCCGAGACCTACCGGGAACTGATCGAGGAGACCGACTGGGATCAGTACGGGCGAGGGCGCGACGAGCGCTGCGCCGGTTGCATGGCGCACTGCGGCTACGAACCCTCCGCGGTCTTTGCCACCGCAGGTTCGTTGCGCCAGTCGCTGCGAGCGCTGGTCTCGAGCTGACGGCGGTCGCGATCGGGCCCCGCGCCAGAACGCGACCGGCCGCTCGGCCCACCCGAACAAGCCCGCCGACGTAACCTGCGTTCCGTGCGCAGCCGCTTCGGAGCCGCGGCAGTTCTGACGGCGGCGGTCCTGGTGGCCGCGGCCTGCGCGGTGGACCCCTCGGGGGTCGAACCCAACGGTGGAACCGCCCCCGAGGTTGAAGCGGCGCGGGAGGACACGGGAGCCGCGCCGGTGGCGGCTCCGACCGGCGCTCCACCGCCGCCTGCGGTGCCCGGCGGTGCCGAGCCCGTCCGCATCGGCGTGATCATGGCGACCACGGGCCGGCTGGCGTCGCACGACGGGCCGGTCCTCGACGTCCTTCAGTACGCAGTACGCCAGGTGAACGCCTCCGGAGGGTTGCAGGGGAGGCCTCTGGAGATTGTGTACGCGGACTCCCGCTCGGAACTCAACGGGGCCTACCAGGCGGCGCGCCGGCTCGTCGAAAGGGATGTTCCGGTGATCTTCGCCACGTGCGACCCCTACTTCAGCCGACCGATCCTGGAGGAGGCGGGGCGCGCCGGCGTGCTCGTGATCATCCCGTGCGGGCCGGAGCCCCGGCGGGCCGGCGTCGGCGTGCGGGCCCTGATCTTCTCGGCCGGAACCCCCGCGGCGGCCTACGGGCGGGTGATGGCCGAGCACGCCGTCGATGCCGGGATCCGCTCGGTGGCGACCCTGGTCGAGACCGATAACGACGAGGCGGTGCAAATGTGCGACGCGTTCGACAGTCGGTTCGCCGAACTCGGGGGATCGGTCGGGTTCTCGTTCCGGTTCGACCGCCACTGGATTGGCGCGCAGCCCATCGTCGGGGCGGACGCGACCGCCCTTGCGCTATCGCCGGTGTCCGGCTACCCGATGGCGGTCATCTGTGCCGCCGTCGGCGGCCGCGGTGCGGAGGTCTTCGAGTTCCTACGGTCGGCGGGAGTCATGACGCCGGTCCTGGCCTCGGCGGCTCTGGATGGTGCCGCTCTGCGCTACGGAATCCCGGGGTACGAACCTCTGGTGGTGATCAGCGAGGCATCCACCTACGGCGACGACCTCAGCAACCAGGTGAACGCCTACTTCGCCTCCATCATCACCGGCGATCTCCGCCGCGAGCGCTCCGCCGGAGATCAGGAGGCCGGCGATCAGGTTGCGAGCGAGGCGGTCGAGGCGGTCGTGGACGACCGTGTGGGCTGGGCGGTGACCGGCGCGGAGGCGCTCTGGATCTTCATCCGGGCCGCGCAACGCACCGGGAGCCTCGACCCGGCCGTCCTGGCCGCCGACATCGAACGCTTCGATGCTGTGGAACTGTGGACGGACACGGCAACGTTCGGCCCCAACCGGCACGCCGTCGGTGGGCGCGCCCTGCGGGTCATCCGCCACGACGGTGGCGCCAGCCGCCTGGTCGAGGTGCGCGTCGCGTCGGAGCCGTAGCGCCACCGGCCTCGGCGCCCGCGCCGGCTCAGTAGCCGAGCGCCGCGTTCACCGGTCCCAGAAGCGGCTCTGCCGCCCCGAATCGACGAACGTTCTCGGTCACCCGGCGGTCCAGCAGCGCCAGCCCCATCTCCGGGGTGTTGCCCACGTGCGGCGTGATGATGCAGTTCGGCAGGTCCCAGAGCGGGTGGCCGTCGGGGAGCGGCTCTGGGTGGGTGACGTCCAGTCCCGCGCCGGCAATGCTCCCCGTTCGAAGCGCTGCGACCAGATCATCGGTCACGACGTGCTCGCCCCGTGCCACGTTGACGAGCCAGCAGTGCTCGAGCATCACGTCCAGCGCGGCGGCGTTGATGATGCCCCTCGTCTCGGCGGTCAGTGCCAGCGCCACGACGACCGCGTCCGCACCGGCGAGCGCATCGGTGAGCCCTGCGGGGCCGACCACCGTCGCGCCCGGGAGCGGATCCGGGTGGCGGCGCAGCACCGTAACGTCGCAGTCGAACGGTTCCAGCAGCTTCAACAACACGACGGTGATGCCCCCTCCACCGAGGATTGTCACCGCGGCGCCGCGCAGGTTGCGGCCCTCCGGTCCAAGCCACTGCCGGGCCGGCAGGTAGGTGGTGAGGCCGCGCATGCCGGCCAGCAGCAGGCTCAGTGCCAGCTCTGCCACGGGCTCGGCGTACACGCCCTTGCCGCAGGTCCAGAGGCGGTCGCCGTCGATGAACCGCAGATACGGCTCGATACCGGCATACGGCAACTGGATCCAGCGCAGCTGTGGCGCCGCTTCGAGCACCGGGCCGAGCAGGTCGGGGTTGTCCGGATCCGCCCAGATCAGCGCCTCTGCCTCGGCTGCCGGTACGACGACGCCCCCGCCGGCGGCCACGGCCACGGCCAGCGACTCGCTCCGCCAGCAATCCGGCTCCACGCCCACCAGGGGTTGGTGTGTCATCGTCGCTCCTCTGATCGAGTCATCCTGCGGGCCGTCCTGACCCGTCCGTTCGTCATTCCGGTCCCGCCGTCGGTCATTCCGGCCCCGCCGTCGGTCATTCCGGCCCCGCCGTCGGTCATTCCGGCCCCGCCGTTCGTCATTCCGGCCTCTCTCTCGTCGTCCCGGCGAAGGCCGGGGTGCACTGTCTAGCTGATTGTGTCCTCGCGTCTTCATGCCTCGAGGACTGCTCCGTCGTCCCGGCGAAGGCCGGGGTCCACTGTCTTGTGCCGTGTCCCCCAACGTTCGTCGCGTCGGGAATCCGGCCAGTGCATCCGATCGGGCGTGTCATCAGCAGTGCTGCGCGTGTGCTCCGACTCAACGGCGTTCGCCGCACCCCTACAAGGGTTTGCGGACAGAGGACTGGCGAACGCTCCCTCCGCGGTCGCTGAGCCTGGGTCCACCGTTCGGCGTGCGTGTCGGGTTGGCGGTGCCTGTCGGGTTGCTGGGTCGGGTGGGGTTGGCGGTGCGTGTCGCGTTGCCGGGTCGGGTGGGGTTGGCGGTCCTGGGTCTGGCGGGCCTTCTTGTTCGCGGTCTGGCGGGCTTGGCGGTCCGGCGCGTGGGGGGGTGTGGGTTGGTGGTTGGAGGGTGTAGTGGCCGTTGGGGTGGCGGGTGACTTGTTCGCCGTGGTGGTGGACGCGGATGTGGTGGCAGCGCCAGCAGAGGAGGCAGGTGTTGTGGTAGGTGGTTGGCCCGCCGTTTTGCCAGTGTTCGATGTGGTGGACTTCGCAGATCTTGTCTGGGGCGCCGCAGCCGATGCAGCCGCGGTCGCGGATGGTGAGGCGTTTGCGGAGGCGGCGGCTGACTTTGCGGCGGGTTTGGCCGAGGATGATGTTGCCGGTGTGTTTGTTGAAGATGCCCGGCAGGATGTTGGCGTCGCAGGCGATGGCGAGGGTTTCGGCTTCGGTGAGGCGGGTGCCGTCGACGAGGCCGGCGTTCACGAGTTTGTCGTGGACGGCGTCGTAGTCGGCGAGGACGACGAGTTCGGCGTCGGTGCGTCGCCCGCCGTTGGCGGTGTTGGGGTTGTAGGCGAGTTGTTCGAGGGCGTCGGCGAGGCGCTGTTGGGGTGTGGCGCGTTGTTGGGGGTCCTCGGCGCGGAACAGTTCGTCGGCTTTGGCGAACAGGGCGCCGCGCAGCCGCGCTCCGGCGAGGGGATCGAGGCGGGCGAAGAGGTTGAACATGCCGTCGGGTTGTTCGGAGATCGAAGCGCGACGCCGGCGGCGCTGGCGGTCGCGGCGGGCTTGGAGTTCCTCGTTGTTGGTGCGTTCGTTGATGTGGTTCTTCAGCGTGCGCCGGAACAGGTCGTCGGCCTCGTTCTCGGCGGCGTCGAGTAGGAAGTTCTGGTCGACGGGGGTCTCCCCGGCGGCTTCGGCGATCAGGCTCGCAGCCTCGGCGGTGATGGCGCCCTCCGCGAGCTTCTCGGCCACGCCGGGCATCCATTCCAGTTGCGCCGCGACCTTGACCGCCTTGCGGGCGCCGGCCAGCGAGCGCTTCTGGTCACGGCGCAGGATCTCCTCCGCTTTCGCTTCGCCCTCCTGGCGGGTGATCTCACCAACGAGGTCGGCCTCGAACGCGGCGAGGGACGCCCTCGCCCGCCCCACGAGACGCAAACGCCCACGCAACACAGCAAGGTCGACTCCCACCAGCGAGACCGGCGACGCCTGCCACTCAGCCAGCACCGCCCACTCACCCATCGCAGCGTCCCGCATCGCATCGCCACCCATCGGTTCATCACCCCCTCTCGAAAGCGCTCCGGATTGTCCCCGACCGGTCCTCTTCCGGCCGGCTGTCACGTGTTGATTGCTTGTCACCACATTATAGTATGTGTAGGACAGATCACCAACGGATGTATGTATTCTTCTGTGTCTGGGTGGGTTCGCGTTCGGGTGCCTGCCGGGATCGGGCCTGGAAGTCCCATCAAAACCCCAGGTCAGCGGGCTCTGCCTCTCGGACGGGTCACCGCACGCGAACCGCGCCACCCGGTGTGACCGATGTCACATCTGAACTTCCGGTGAGGTGTATCCCCTCTTGAGACCTCGCGTCGGCAAGAGGCTCTCCAAGCCCGCGGCCAAGCACGCGCCAGTCCCGTCGTGCAGTGCCCACAAACTCCCGAAGGCGGGCCCGGAGCGCGTTCGGACGGGGAGAGCGCCAACGGCCGCCGCTGAGGGGATCACGGGGACATGGTGGCACTGAGCGACCCGCGCGAACGTGTGTGCACACACCACTAGCCGCTCCGCCCGTGCCTTCGGTCAACTTCCCGGCAGGTCGACGGCGCAGCAGTGTTCCAGAGGTCTCGCGGCGGCGCCGAGGCCGCCGGCCGCCAAGGCTAGATTGCACGACCAGTCACGAGTTGGGGAGGGCGCATGAAGGTACCGCTAACGGTCTGCGACTTCATCGACCGGGCCGCCCTGGTCTACCCCGACCGGGCGGCGTTGATCGACGAGCCGGACCAGCCGGCGCCGAGTTGGGGAACGCTGACCTACGGCGACGTGGCGAACCGTACGCGGGCGCTGGCAAGTGCCCTCGACCGGCTCGGCCTCGGCTGGGGGGAGCGGGTGGCGATCGTGTCGCACAACGCCGCCCGCCTGGCCACCACCATGCTGGGTGTCAGCGCCGCCGGACGCGTCTCGGTCCCGGTGAACTTCCGCCTCAACGCCGCCGAGGTCGCCTACATCGTCTCGCACTGCGGCGCCCGGCTACTGCTGATCGACCCCGAACTGGCCGACGACCTGGCCGGCGTGGACTGCGAGCACCGCTTCGTCATCGGCGCCGAGGCGGACGAGGCGCTCTTCGCCGACACGGGCACCGAGCCGCGCCCTTGGGAGCCCGACGAGGACGCCACCGCGGCCATCAACTACACCAGCGGCACCACGGCGCGCCCCAAGGGTGTGGAGGTCACCCATCGCACGCTGTGGCTCAACGCGGTCACCTTCGGTTGGAGCGCCGGCGTGCGTGACCGCGACGTGTACCTGCACACCCTGCCCATGTTCCACTGCAACGGCTGGGGGATGCCCTACGCCCTCACGGGCGTCGGCGCCACCCAGGTCGTGATCCGCAAGATCGACGGCGCCGAGATCCTGCGGCGCATCGAGCGCCACGGCGTCACCTACCTGTGCGGGGCGCCGGCGGTGGTGGCCGCCGTCCTGGCGGCCGCCGAGGACTGGTCGGGCCCGATCCCCGGGTCGGGCACGGTCCGCATGACGGTGGCGGGAGCGCCCCCGCCGACACGCACCATCGAGCGCATGGAGGCCGAGCTGGGCTGGGAGTTCATGCAGCTGTACGGGCTGACCGAGACGGCGCCGTACCTCACCATGAACCGGGCGCGTCCGGAGTGGGACGATCTGGCGCCCGGCGAGCGGGCGCGGCGGCTGGTGCGCCAGGGTGCGCCGGCGCTGGGAATCCGCGTGCGTGTCTCGGCCGACGGCGAGGTCGAGGCGCGGGGCAACCACGTCATGGCCGGGTACTGGGGCCAGCCCGAGGTCACCGCCGAGGCGCTGGCCGGCGGCTGGTTCCACACTGGCGACGGCGGCTACGTGGACGACGACGGCTATCTGGTGCTGACCGACCGGCGCAAGGACGTGATCATCACCGGCGGCGAGAACGTCTCCTCCATCGAGGTGGAGGACTGCCTGTTCACCCATCCGGCGGTGGCGGAGGTGGCGGTGATCGGCGTCCCCCACGAGCGCTGGGGCGAGACCCCCAAGGCGCTGGTGGTGCTCGCCCCCGGCGCCGAGGCCGGCGCCGAGGAACTGATCGCCCACTGCCGTGAGTGGCTGGCCCACTACAAGTGCCCCACCTCGGTGGAGTTCCGCGACGCCCTGTTCCGCACGGCCACCGGAAAGCTGCAGAAGTACCGGCTGCGCGCCCCCTACTGGGAAGACCAGCAGCGCGCCATCAATTAGCGCTGCCTTCCGGCGCTTCAGTAGCTGAGCCAGCAGGCGGCTTCGCCGTCGGTGCGGAGGGCGCAGGTGTGCCAGGCGCCGGCGCTGACGGCGATGTAGGGGCCGGGTGGGGGTTGGGTGGGGTAGGACTCGGGTGGCTCGTCGTATTCGTGTCGATGTGCGGCGGGGCCGTTGCCCCAGCAGGCGATGTTGCCGTCGGTGCGTAGGGCGCAGGTGTGCCACATGCCGGCGCTGATTGCCGTGAACGGGCCTTCGGGGGCGTTGGTCTGCCCGTAGATGCCGTCGCCCCAGCAGATCGCCTTACCGGTGGCGTCAAGGATGCATGTGTGCGCGAAGCCGGCGGCCACGTCGGTGTAGGCGGCGCCGTCGGCGTGGCGCGGTGGGATGGATTCGCCGTGGTCGTTCGATCCCCAGCAGGCGAGGGTACCGGCGCGGCGGATCCCGCAGCTGTGGACCTTGGCGAAGATTACTTCTGAGTCGCCCAATCGAGCGGCGCTTGACCGGTAGTCCAAGCCGCTGCCGGTGTCGACCTTGGTGAACCGCCCCGGGCGTTCCTGGCATACGAATCCTTCCCGCCAGCAGGTCAGTGTCCCGTCGGGGCGGATTCCGTGCACGCCTATCCCGGAAACGTCGAGCGTCTCGAAGGGACCGGCGGGGACAGAGACCTCCGAGGTCGGTTCTCCTGACCGTGTGATCCAGCAGTGCGGTTCGCGGTCGGGGCGGATCCCGCACGCGTAGCGGCCCGCCACCGAGATGGAGGTGAACGTCCCCGGCGGCGTCGGCATCACGTCGGTGCCGCTCGTGGCGCCCCAGCACTGCGCGGTGGCGTCGGCGCGGAGGCCGCAGGTGACGCTGTCTCCGGAGTCGATGGCGGTGAACGGGCCGGGCGGCATTTCGTCGCCTACCCATGTCAACGCTTCGGGCACGCCGGAACGGTCCTCGGGCTCCGCTGCGGGCGGGAGTGGGGGTGGGAACCTCACCCAGGATGGCCACAGCGGGTTCCAGCATTCGAGTTCGCCGCCGGGGCGTATCCCGCACGCGTCCAAGCGGCTGGCGGCGATATCGCTGAAGATGCCCGGCGGCGAGTAGTCCCACCAGTGGTAGCTGTCGTGCCAGCACACGGCGGTGGCGTCGGCCCGCAACCCGCAGCGATACCCGAACGCGCCGGCGACCGAGTCGAACGCCACCGCGCCCTGACCACCCTGCTCGTCGGTCCTCGATGGCTCGAGCCTCCAGTTCGCGGCACCCCAGCGCGCCCGCGATAGCACCACCTCTTGTTGCGGGCTTAGTTCCAGGCCTTGGTCGAGACTTGCCCAGCAGTGGATGTTCCCTGCGGGGCGCAGCCCGCACGCAGCACTCGTGGCGTGCATCTGCACGCTGAGCGACACGAACTCGCCCTCCGGTGGCGTTGACCCGTCGAGGCGGCCCCAACATGCGGCGCTGAGGTCGGGTCGCAGGCCGCACGCCGTCTCGGAGCCGACACTGAGCGCGACGAACGGGCCCGCAGGCGGTGTCGCGACCCACCAGGTATTGGAACCCCAACACGTCGCCTCGCCGCTGGGGCGCAGCGCGCACGCCACCGCGTCACCGGTGGCGATCGCGGTGAACGGGCCCTGCGGCGCTTCGTTCTCCCCGTCGGTATCCGCACCCCAACAGCGCGCCTGCCCGTCGGTGAGCAACCCGCAGGCGTGATGCGCGCCGGCGCTGAGCGAGGTGAACTCGCCGGCCGGCAGCACCCAACCCGCTGCGCCGCTGCCCCAGCACGCCGGCGCCCCACCGACGCGAACGCCGCAGAAGAAGTCAAGACCCGCGTCGACCGCCGCGAACGGGCCCTCCGGCGGCTGCGGGGAGTAGCGCCCGCTGTTCCAGCACTCCAAGGCGCCGTCGACGCGCACGCCACAAATCGGCACCGGCTCGCGCGACCAACCCGGAGCGACACTGATCGCCCGGAACGGACCTTCAGGCGTCGCATCGATACCCCACCCCCAACAATCCCCCCACGAACAGGGCAGCACCCAGTGGGGTCCGCATCCCCCAGGCTCATCGGTCGTCGTTGGCGGCCAGCACGGCGCCGGCGACTGGGGGGTCTCCCGGCACGCCAGCTTGCCGTCGCCGCCGAGGGCGCACGGGCAGCCCGCCCCCCCGACGCAGGGCACCGCCGACTGGGCTCCCCAACACTCCACCTCTCCGTCGGCGCGCACACCACAGGTGAACGTATGGGTCACGTCAACCGCCACGAACTCTCCCGGCGGCGGCGAATCCTGCCCGAAGCCATCAAGTCCGAAGAACAACCAACACGACACATCGCCGGCCTCGCCGATACCACACGCACGCTCGGTACCCAACGAGCCGAGACGGAAATTGTCGTAGATCTCGAAGAGATCGAAGTCGTAGTCGAGCCCCGCGAAACCGACCTCGCCTTTCGGCCAGCACGTCCCCGAACCGTCGCCGCGCTCGGCGCACGCATATTCCGGCCCGAGCGCGATTGATACGAATCCCGTGTCTGCCGGCAGTGACGCCGTCGCCGTGTAGTCGCCCCAACACGCCACCGAACCGCCCGCCCGCACGCCGCAGGCGAACCCGTCGCCCGAGGCGATGTCGATGAACTCGCCGTCCGGGGTCGCCAGTGGCCAGCCGCCGGTGTTGCCCCAACACTCCACCGCGCCACCCACGCGGATCCCGCACGCAAAATCCGAACCCACCGCCAGCACCGACACGCGCCCTTGCGGCGGCGACGTCTGACCCGCATTGTTCCAACCCCAACACGCCACCTCACCCGACGCCCGCAACGCGCACCCGAAATCGACCCCCAACTCCACCGACACGAACCCGGTCCCCCCAACCGGATCACCGACACCGTCTGGGCTCGGCCGCTCGCCGTGATCGCTCGTCGTCGCCTCGGCCGCTCGCCGTGATCGCTCGTCGTCGCCTCGGCCGCTGCTGTCGCGTCCGGGGCTTCCTCAGAGAGTGCCCGCCCGCTTTCGCCCACCGCCGGCGGAGCCGTTGAGGTCGATGGGCTCGGGTGATCGATGGGTTGTGTGGCGCTGGTCCCCGGGGCGCCGCCACCGCCGGCCGTGCACGCCGCTGCGACAACTGCGACCGTGATCGCGACGCTGCCGACGCTTGCACCAGCACGGTGGCGCTTCATTGGGTATGAGGTTAGGTGATGTCTTGTCCCGGGTATCGCGCGGTCAGCAGTTGGCGAGCGCTTCGAGCGCGGCGCAGATCTCGTGGCGGCGGTGATGGAGACTGCCGAGGCGGTCGGTGAGGAACGACTTGCGGATCGGTTGGAGGTTGTCGAAGGAGGCGGCGCACGACTCGGGCAGCCCGTCGTCGGCGTCCAGCGGCAACTCCGTGGGGATGCCTCGGACGGTGCGGGTGACAGGTGCGACGAGGATCCTGTTCAGTACGGGGATGGCTTCGCTGCGGGTGACGACCAGCACCGGCCGCCGCTGTCCTCCGGCCTCGGCCCACCAGATGTCCCCCTGCGCCGGTGTCACCACGGCTCTTCGCTGATCATGGCGACGGTCGCCTCGTTGCTCCAACCCACCTCGCTGTCGGTCTGCGGGAGCCGGCGGTATCCGTCGACGATTGCAGCGGCCACGATGCTCCGCCGCTGCTGATCGACGAGCGTGCGCAACCCGTCGCGCACCGCGTCGGATCGTGACGCCACGACGCCGCTGCGCACCAGACGGTCCACCTGGGCGACGAGTTCGTCGTCGAGCCTGACCGCAATCTGGATCATGTTCTCAGCATACCAAGATGGTATGCGTATCGGGATCTGCCGGGGCGGGTTCCCCGAAGTGGTTCGGAGCACCTCGCGTCGCGCTCGCCACCGATGGTTCGGCGGGTATGTGTCCTCGGTGGCCACGCGGGAGATCACACGGCTTGATGACATCCGCGACGCCGACCTGATCCCCAAACTGCTGCGGCTCGTGGCGGGCCGCTCCGGGAGTGAGTACGTGAGCCACGGTGGCCCATGCCGCGGATGACGACCGCCTGTGGGGCGACAGCGGCGACGATGCTGACTGCATGACGGCGGTTGGTGTGCCCTCGGTTTCGCGCGGTCAGGTGAGGTCGAGCACGGTGAGCAGCGCGGCGTCGACGGCCCACTCTTCGGCGGCGGTGAGGTGGCCGGTGAGCTCGCCCAACCGGCTGACGTCCACGGCTCCGAGCTGTTCGACCAGAACGCGCGTGGACATGCCGCCCACGGTGATCTCAGGGCGGAACGTGGCGGGCTTGGCACTCCTCGAGGTGGGTGCAACCAGGACCGTCGAGCGGGGCAGGAGTGCATCGGCCTGCACGACGACGCCGAATCGGCGTCCGTGCTGTTCGTGGCCCTTTCCCTTCGGCAGGCGCAGGGTGAACACGTCACCTCGGCGCACGCAACTCCTCCATCAACTCGGTGACGGCGAGCATCTCGCGGCGATCCTCGTCGTCGGCTTCTAGGGCCGCTACCTCTGCGGCGAGTGCCTGGTGCTCCGTGAGGCGGGCCGCTGCCGCGACGACAGCGGCGCGGATCGCCTGCGATCGGGTCATGCCGGTGGCCTCCAGCCGGTGCAGGGCCCGGCTTGCCTCGTCGTCGAGACGGACGGAGATGGCGCGTGTCATATGCCTAGTGTATCACGTATCGTGATACACTACTGGTCCGTTCTCTATGGCGTGCGACCCTTATGGAACCAGGCTCGTAGACCGTTGGCTCAGCGGCGGATTCTTAGGGGTCGGGAGACCTCGGCGAAGAAGTCGTTGCCCTTGTCGTCGATGACGATGAAGGCCGGGAAGTCCTCGACGGTGATCCGCCAGACGGCCTCCATGCCCAGATCGGCGTGGTCGAGGACCTCCACGGAGCGGATCGAGTCGGCGGCCAAACGGGCGCCGGGGCCGCCGATGGAGCCGAGGTAGAAGCCGCCGTAGCGGGCGCAGGCGTCCACCACGGCCCGTGAGCGGTTGCCCTTGGCCAGCATCACGAGGCTCCCGCCGGCGGCCTGGAACTGCTCGACGTAGCCGTCCATGCGCCCGGCCGTCGTGGGGCCGAACGATCCCGAGGCGTAGCCCGCCGGTGTCTTGGCCGGCCCCGCGTAGTACACGGGGTAGCGGCGCAGGTACTCCGGCAGTTCCGCGCCGGCGTCCATGGCGGCCTTGATGCGGGCGTGGGCGGCGTCGCGGGCCACCACCAGCGTGCCGGTCAGCGACACGCGGGTCCGTACCGGGTGGGCCGACAGGGCGGCGCGGATCTCGTCCATGGGGCGGTTGAGATCCACGGCCACCGTCTCGGCCGGCAGGTTCTCGTCGGTCGTCGCGGGCAGGAACCGGGCCGGGTCGGCCTCCAGCGCTTCGAGGAATACGCCGTCGGCGCTGATGCGTCCGAGCACCTGGCGGTCGGCCGAGCAGGAGACGGCGATGGCCACCGGGCAGGAGGCGGCATGGCGGGCCAGGCGCACCACCCGCACGTCGTGGCAGAAGTACTTGCCGCCGAACTGCGCGCCGATGCCGAACTGCCGGGTCATCTCCAGGATGCGTTCCTCCCAGCCGGTGTCCCGGAAGGCCCGCCCGCCGGGTGAACCGTGCTTCGGCAGGTGCTCGAGATAGCGGGCGGAGGCCAGCTTCGCCACCTGCAGCGCGTACTCGGCGGAGGTGCCCCCGATCACCACCGCCAGGTGGTAGGGCGGGCAGGCGGTGGTGCCGATCATGCGAAGTTCGGCGTCGAGGAAGTCGGTGAGGCTGTCGGGGTTCAGCAGCGCGGGTGTCTTCTGGTATAGGAAGCTCTTATTGGCCGATCCGCCGCCCTTGGCCATGAACAGGAACTTGTACTCCTCGCCGGGCACCGCCTCGATGGAGATCTCCGCCGGCAGGTTGTCGCCGGTGTTCTGCTCGCTGAACATCTCCAGCGGGGCGAGTTGCGAGTAGCGCAGGTTCGACGTGCGGTAGGTGTCGAAGACCCCGTGCGAGATGGCAACCCGGTCGTCGCCGGCCGTCAGCACCTGCTGGCCCTTGCGGGCCTTGATGATGGCGGTGCCGGTGTCCTGGCATCCCGGCAGAACGCCGCCTGCGGCGATGTTGGCGTTGCGCAGCAGTTCGGTGGCCACGAACCGGTCGTTGGTGGACGCCTCGGGATCGTCGAGGATGTTCCTCAGTTGCTGCAGGTGTCCCGGTCGCAGCAGGTGGGCGACGTCACGCATGGCCTCGGCGGTCAGCAGCCGGATGACGTCGTCGTCGACCTCCAGGAAGCGCCGCCCCGCGGCCTCGGTCAACCGCACGCCGTCGGTCGTCAGGAGCCGGTAGGGCACCTCGTCGGCGCCTGCGGGAAGCGTGTCGGTGTAGGTGAATTCCATCAGGTGTTCTTCCTGGTGCAGGCGGCTTCGGGGTCCGCGGCGCCGCTGCCCGTGGCACTCCGGCGGCCTCGCGTTGGCTGGCTGGGGCGCCCGGTCCTCGGCGCCTTTGGGGTACGACTTGAACGGTACCGCGCGGCGGGCGCGGTTCAGCCCGCGGCGGGGGTACCGGCGTAGGGGGCGGGATCGTCGCGGGTCGGGATGGTCGGCTTGCTCCAACGCATGGCCTCGGCCAGCCCGTTCGCCACGGCCCGCCAGGCCCGCGGGTTCCAGCCCTCGGCCGCTCCGAGCACCTCCAGGGAGTGGTTCAGGTGCACGATGGCGGGCAGGCGCTCGAGCCCGAGGCCGCGCACCATCTCTCGCTCGGGGTCGGCGAACGTCAGGAACCTCTCCGCCCACGGACCGAGGAATTTGCGCGCCTGATCCCCGGTGCCGCACACCAACCAGCCCACCCGGCAGTCGGCCCCGGAGAAGTTGCCCATCACCCGACCGGCTGTGGGCAGGATCCAGCCGCTCTCGTGGGTGAAGGGATCCAGCACGACGACGACGAGGTGGAACGTCGTGACCCATTCCTCGACCGCTCGAGCGTTCCCCGTCAGCGGTTGCAGCGTCAGATCCGGAGGTGGTGAGGTGGCCACGGGCTTCGAAGCTAGCGCCCCGCGGGCGACTCCCGGCGCACGTCGCGGTCACCGATCGTGGCCGCGGCCCTGCACGGCGCCCGCCGTTCGGCGACACTGCGGGGATGCAGGAGGCGCTGCTGGCCTGGGCGGAGCCGCGACTCCGCGACCTCCCCTGGCGGCGGACCCGCGATCCGTGGCTCATCCTGGTGGCCGAGGTGATGCTGCAGCAGACCGGCGTGTCGCGCGTTCTCGAGCGGTACGAGCCCTTCTGCGAGCGGTTCCCGACACCCGCGGCCTGCGCGGCGGCACCGGCGAGCGCTGTCATCGAGGCTTGG
>CAXXMX010000002.1:0-171126 GCA_963668565.2 Acidimicrobiales bacterium | reverse complement strand
CGCCGCGGGGGCCGGCGAGGCCATCTTCGCCAACACCCGGGGGGAACTGTGCGAGGGCACGGGCACAAACGTGTTCCTCGTCCTGGGGGGCCGGCTGCTGACGCCTCCCCTGTCCTCGGGCTGCCTGGCCGGCGTGACCCGCGACCTGGCACTGGAGATCACCGACGCGGCCGAGGAGACCATGCCACTGTCGGCCCTTGCCGAGGCGTCAGAGGCGTTCGTGACCTCCACGACCCGCAACGTGCATCCGATCTCCGCGGTCGACGGCGTGCCGCTCCCGGCGTGTCCCGGACCCGCCACCACAGCCGCCCAGCAGGCCTTCGCCGCTCTGATGGCCGAGACGCTCGACCCCTAGCCGTCGGCGGCTCCGGCATCACGCCAGGGTCGCCGCCAACTGGATTCCGGCCCCGAATCGGGGCCCGGGGCAGGCTCTTCGCCGGAGCATCGGGTGCGTGAACCCGGCGCCTTACTCAGCAGCCACCTAGAAGCAGGCCTCGTGCACGATTGGGTACGGGTTGATGTGGTTCCCCCGGCCCCCCCGGTGGTACTCGAAGTGCAGGTGCGGCAGCCCGGCGGCATTGCCGGAGTCGCCCACGTAGCCGATCACCGCGCCGGCCGGCACCCAGCCGGCGCCGACGTTCTCGTACGCCGAGAGATGCGTGTTGTAGTAGTAGTTGCCGGAGTCTGCGAAGAGGTAGGCCGAGTTCCCGCCGATGCGGTTGGCGCGGTGCTCGACTCGCCCGCTCTCGACGGCCAGGACCGGCGTTCCGGTCGGAGAGATGAGATCGTTGCCCTTGTGCCAGCCGCCGTAGTGCCGGGGAGCCCCGAAGTCATCGAAGTGGCTGAACGGACCGCGCAGCGGGCACACCCATCCGCTGGCCGCACGCAGCACCGGGAGATCGGCGACCGAAGTGGCTGCTGCCGGCGCCGGCCCATCGGTCGGTGCACCGGGCGCGACGGGCGGTAGCGCGCCGGCCCCCGGCTCCGCCGAGCCGTCCTGGCCCGCCGCAGCAGCCCGAGCGGCCTCCTGCGCAGCAGCAGCCGCGGCCCGCTCGGCCTCCGCTACCGCGGCCGCGGCGGCGCGCGCGGCCTCCAGGCGGCGCGACTCCTCGGCCTGCCGGCGCCGCAGTTCTTCGGCCAGCCGCCGGCGTTCGGTCTCCTCGAGCCCGTCCAGCAGCCTGTCCTGCTCGTAGAGCCGCGGAGCGATCACCAGGTAGACGTCGCCGATGGCGCTCAACTCCGCCTGCACCTCGGCGGCGGCCACAGCGGCCTGGGCGATCAACTCCTCCTGGTGCCGGGCACGCTCGGCAAGCTCGGCCTGTGCCTGTTCCAAATCGTCCCGTGCCCTGCGGTAGTCGTCGATGATGTCGAGTGAGCCCTCGCTCACGAATCGGGCGAGGGCATCGACCACGGCCTGACGGTTGATGTCGGCGCCTGCGAGAATCGACGGGGGTGTGGTCGAGTCGATGTAGCGCTGCACGGCGATCTCGATCATGCGCAGGCGCAACTCGGCCACCTCGGCGTCGACCACCTCCACACGCGCAGACAGAGTGGCGATCTCGACGGAGAGTTCGTAGAGCGCCAGGTCGGCCTCCCAGTAGCGAGCAGCCGCGGCGTCAGCGCGCTCCTGAGTCGCGATGAGCTCCTCGAGGTAGGCATCGATCTCGTCCTGCAGTGCTCCGACGGTGTCACGCACTCGCTCGAGCTCGCTCTGCGCGACGGTCGCAGAACTCATCCCCACCAGCAGAACGATCAACAGCGCCCACGACACTCTCCGGCGCACCACGTTCAACCCTACAGAACGTCGCTCTCGTCCCTGATGTCACCCACGAGCAGCTCCAGCACGTCCTCGAGAGTCACGAGCCCCACCGTAACCGTGCCCTCCCGTACCAGCGCCACGTGGACACGGTGCCGACGCATCAACCGCAGGAGATCCTCCAGCGGCAGATCGTGCCGCACCATCAGGGCCCGGCGGATGCACCCCGCGGGAAGCGCCTGCCCCCAGCGCTCGGGGGGCACCGTCAGAAGATCCTTGGCGTACACGAACCCGTCGGGACGGTCCGCGTCACCCAGCAGCAGGCGCGAGTGCCCGCTGGCCACGACTGTTCGCTCCACCTCGGCAACGCTGGCACCCCGCGGGACCGAACTGATCCGCTCGCGGGGCACCATGATCGACGCCGCCGAGCGCTCACCGAATGCGAGCGCCGAAGCCAGCAGTGAGTGCTCGAACTCGTTGAGCAAACCGGCGGTGCGCGAGCGCGCCAGAAGGTCCGAGAGTTCCGCAGGCGTGCGAGCGCTGGAAGCCCGGTCGACGGGCGCAACGCCGCAGAGACGAACCAGCGCAGCCACCAGCCATTCGAGCGCACGGATAACCGGCCGGAACGCCCCGACGAACAGGCGGTGCGCCGGGGCCAGCCACATCGCCAGACCGTCGGGGTTGCAGAGCGCGGCGTTCTTCGGAACCATCTCGCCGAGCAGGACGTGGGCGAAGACCACGATGGCGATCGCCACCGCCACGCTGACTCCGTGGCCGAAGCCCCCCAGGAGAGGGTCCAGCAGGCGCGCCACAGCCGGCTCGACGACGTAGCCGAGGCCCAGAGCGGTCATGGTGAGGCCCAACTGAGCGCCGGCGAGATGCATGCCCAGATCACTCATCGCCCGCACCGCCACCCGAGCGCGCCGGTTGCCCGACTCTGCGAGCACCTCCAGACGGCTGCGCGAGGCGGCCACGAGGGCGAACTCCACGGCGGTGAAGAAGGCATTGGCAGCCAGCAGGACGACCGCCACCAGCAGCGCCGCGGCCGTCACAGGTTCTGCCCCCGGCGCCCGGCGACTCGGACGGTCACGATCCGTCGGCGCACCATCTCGACCACCTCGAAGCTCCATTCATCCCACGAGAACGAGTCGCCCACCGTCGGGATCCGGCCGAGTTGGCTCAGGAAGAACCCGGCGAGGGTCTCGTAGGGGCCATCCGGGAGACGCAGCCCGCTCGCCTCCTCGGTGGCATCGGCTCGCAGGTCGCCCGCCAGGACCCACACACCGGGCGGTGCCGGCGGGGTGAGCTCCGCCACGGGATCGTGCTCGTCGTCGATCTCGCCGACGATCTCCTCCACGATGTCCTCTGCGGTGATGATGCCGGCTGTGCCGCCGTGCTCGTCCACGACGACGGCCATGGACTGGCGCCTGCGGCTCAATTCGCCCAGCAGGCTCCGCAGGTCGGCGCTCTCCGGGACCGCCCACACGTCGCTCATCACCTCGGCGACGGTGACACGATGGCGCTCGGTGGGCGGCACCTGATGCACGGCCTTGACGTGGACGACGCCGTACACGTCGTCGAGGTCGGCGCCGGCCACGGGAAAGCGCGAGAACCCGCTGGCGACCGAGACATCGACCAGATCGGCCATCGTGTCGTCCGGGTTAACGGTGATCACCTCGACCCGCGGGACGAGGGCGTCGGCGGCGGTCTTGCGGCCGAAGCGGATGGAGCGCGTCAGCAGTGTCACGTCCTCGGGACCGAGATCCCCGCTGCTGCCCGACGAGCGGATGATGTGTTCGAGTTCTCGCAGCGTCCGCACCGAACGCAGCTCCCCGGTCGGCTCGAGGCCGGCGAGCCGCACGATGCGGTCGGCGGTGCCGTTGAAGAGCGTCACGAACGGCCACATCAGAAAGCCGTAGAGCCGGAGGGGCCGAGCGCAGAGCAGCCCTGTCGGCAGCGGCCGCGAGATGGCCAGCATCTTGGGTAGTTGCTCGCCCGCCACGAGGTGCACCACGGTGGCCAGCGCCAAGGCCAGCGCCACCGCGACGGCGTGGGCCGTGGTCTCCGACAGAACCGAGCCCAGCGCACCCAGCAACAACTCGGCGATCAGCGGTTCGGCCACCCAGCCCAGCAGCAGCGACATCACCGTGATGCCCAACTGGGCGGCCGAGAGGTAGAACGTGAGCCGGTCGGTCACCTTCAGAAGGCTCTGAGCCGACCGCCGCCGCGACCGGCGCCCGGTGCCCACAGCCTCCTCGAGCGGTCCCCGCTGTACGGACACGGCGGAGAACTCGGCGGCCACGAAGAAGGCGTTGGCGCCGATCAGCGCGACGACCGCTAGAAGTCCAAGTGCGACCCTGATCGTCGTCCAGCCTACCGCCGGCGCATCGGAGGTCCGGTGAGCCGTCGCACCGGCGCTCCAGAGGCTCGGCGGTAGCATCCCCTCCCATCACCCGCGCCGCTCACATCCACCCTGACACCACGAAGGGTTGGCTGCAGCGCCTGTGGCCGATCGTGGCGGTGCATCGTCGGTTGCTCGCCGTCGCCGCCATCTGCGGTGTGGTCGGTCTGACTGCTCAGGTTGGCGTGCCGGCCGTGGCGCGGTGGGCCATCGACGCTGCCACCGATGGCCGCGGCGGCGACCTGCGGACGTTCGTTTTCGTGCTCGGGGGGCTGGCGCTGGCCCGGGCTCTCTGCGGTGGAACGTACCGCCACGTGCTGTTCAAGCTGTCCCTTCGCCTCGACAGCGAGCTGCGCTTGATCCTGTACCGCCACCTCACGCGGCTGTCGTTCTCCTTCTACGACCGGACCAGTTCCGGGGACGTGATCTCCCGCGCCAACACCGACATCCGCTCCATCCAGATCCTCTTCGCGTTCGCCCCCATGGCGGGGATGGCGATGCTCACGTTCATCCTGGCGTTCGCGCTGATGCTCACGATTCATGTGCCGCTGACTTTCGTGGCGCTCGCCACGCTGCCGGTCGCGACGCTCCTCGGCAACCGGTACCGCAACACCTTCCTCCCCCTGTCGTGGATCATCCAGGGACGCAGCGCCGAGGTGGCCATGATCGTCGACGAGAACGTCAACGGCACCCGCGTCGTGAAGTCGTTCGCCGCCGAGCGGGCGGAGATCGCCAAGCTGGCCCGGTCCGCCCGGCGTCTCCAGTGGGCGTCGGCGACCAGCGTCGACGTGCGGGCTCGCTACAACCCGTTGTTGGAGGCCCTGCCGCGGGTGGCGATGGGGCTGGTGCTGCTGTACGGGGGCTGGCTGGCGATCGACGGACAGGTCTCCATCGGCACGCTGTTCGCCTTCAACGCCTACGTGATCATGCTGCAGTTGCCGTTCCGCATGGCCGGCTTCCTCGTCATGCAGTCCCAGCGTGCTGCGGCGTCCGCAGAGCGGATCTTCCAGGTGCTGGACACGGCGCCGGAGATCGCCGACAACCCGGGCGCCCGCGCCCTCGACCGGGCCGAGGGCCGGCTGGAACTCGAGGAGGTGGCGTTCAGCTACGGCGGTGCCGACGGGCACGTCAGGCGGCCCGTCCTGGAGGGATTCAACCTCCGGATCGAACCCGGTGAGACGGTGGCCCTCGTGGGGCCCACCGGGTGCGGCAAGTCCACGGTCGCACGCCTCGCCGCCCGCTTCTACGACGCATCCGACGGGGTCGTCCGCCTCGACGGCGTCGACGTACGCAGCCTCGAGCTGGCGTCGCTGCGCCGCAACCTCGCCGTGGTGTTCGACGAGCCGTTCCTGTTCTCGGTCTCGCTGCGGGAGAACATCGCCTTCGGCCGCCCCGACGCCACGTTGGACGACGTAATACAGGCGGCACGGGCGGCGCAGATCCATGACACGATCGCCGCCCTGCCCGAGGGGTACGACATGATCGTCGGCGAACGCGGCTACACGCTGTCGGGCGGGCAGCGCCAGCGCATCGCCCTTGCCCGGGCGCTGCTGATGGACCCGAGCGTGCTGATCCTCGACGACGCCGTGAGTGCGGTGGACATGCACATGGAGGAAGCCATCGGCGCCGCCCTGCGGCGCCGGCGGGCCGACCGCACCACGCTGATCATCGCCCACCGGCTCTCCACGATCAGCCTCGCCGACCGGGTCGTGTTCACCGAGGGCGGCGTGGTCGTCGCCACCGGAACCCATGCCGAGCTGATGGCCTCCGAGCCCCGGTACGTGCAGGTGCTTGCCGACGCCGAGGCAAGGGCCGACGCCGGCGGGTCGCACTGATGGTCTTCGTCGGAGGCGCCTACGTCGGAGCGCAGTCGCCCTCGTCGTCCCAGGCGAATGCGGCGTCCGGCTTGCCCTTCGCCGGTATCCCCGACGAGATGATCGACCGAGCGGCCGACATCCTCGATGCCGAACCCGACCACCCGGAACCCGAAGTGGACTTCGGGCACCGCCCACCGGCCGGAGCGCCGCCGTTGCGCCTACGCACGATGCTCGCTCGGCACCGGCGCCGGGTACTGCAGGTCGTGGCACTCGTCGTGGTGGAGGCCGTTGCCACCCAGGCCGGCCCCCTGCTCACCCAGATTGGCATCGACGAGGGCGTCTTGCGCGGCCGCTTCAGCGTGGTCGGCATCGTCACCGCCGTGTTCTTCGCCGTCGTGGCGATCCACATCGGCGCCAGCCGCGCCCGCACGGCCCTGGGCGGGCGGCTGGGGGAACGGCTCATGTACGAGCTGCGGGTTCGCGTGTTCACCCATTTCCAGCGGATGTCGCTGAACTTCTACACCTCCGAGCGTGCCGGCGTGCTGATGTCGCGGATGACCAGCGACATCGAGGCCCTCACGATGCTGCTGCAGGAGGGTCTGGTCATGATGGTGGTGCACGGATTGACCCTGGTGGTGATCACGGGCGCCCTGTTCTACCTGAACGTGCCCCTCGCCGCCTTGACCGTGGGCGTGATCGTCCCGATCACCGTCGTGCTGTCGCTGTGGTTCCGCCGGGCCACGGAGACGGGCTACAACCGGGTGCGCGACCGGATCGCCGCAGTGCTGGCCGATCTGTCCGAGAGCCTCGCCGGCATCCGTACCATCACCGCCTACAGCCGCCGGCACCGCAACATCGACCAGCACGAGCGCGTGGTCACCGACCACGAGGACGCCAACGTCTACACGACCAGGGTGTCTTCGATCTACGCGGCGGCCGCAGAGGGCATCGGCATCGTGGCACAGGCTGTCGTGATAGGCGTCGGAGGTTGGCTGGCAATCGACGGCCGCCTCACTGTCGGCGAACTGACCGCCTTCGCCCTGTACCTGACGGCCTTCTTCGCCCCGGTCGCACAGCTCGTGGTCCTCTACAACGCGTACCAGCAGGGCCAGTCGGCCACCGCCAAGTTGCGCGAGCTCCTCGAGCAAGCTCCCGACGTGCTGGAGGCGCCCGACGCGGTGGCACTCGGCCCCATCGAGGGCCGGATCACCTTCGAGGCGGTGTCGTTCTCCTACAGACCCGGCGAGCCGGTGCTGACCGGAGTGGATCTGGACGTTCCCCCGGGGGGGAGTCTTTCGATCGTCGGACCGACCGGGGGCGGCAAATCCACGATCGCCAAGCTGGCCGTTCGCTTCTACGACCCCGACGCGGGCACGGTCCGCATCGACGGTGTGGACCTGCGCACCGTGCAACTGGAAACGCTGCGGCACCAGTTCGGGGTGGTGCCCCAGGAGCCGTTCCTGTTCAACAGGACGATCGGGGACAACATACGCTTCGCCCGTCCCGACGCCACGGACACCGAGGTGGCGGAGGCCTGCCGGGTGGTCGGCCTGGACTCGCTGATCGACTCGCTCCCCGACGGGTTGGACACGCCGTGCCACGAGCGGGGAACGTCACTGTCGGCCGGCGAGCGCCAGCTGCTCGCGCTGGCACGGGCGTTCCTGGCGCGGCCCCGAGTCCTCATCCTCGACGAGGCCACGTCGAACCTGGATCTTCGGTCCGAGGCGCAGGTCGAACGAGCGCTGGACGCCCTCCTGGAAGGGCGCACCGCCGTCATCGTGGCGCATCGTCTCGCCACGGCGATGCGCGCCGACAGGATCGCCGTGGTGGACAATGGCCAGATCGCGGAGATCGGTAGCCACGACGAGCTGGTGGCCGCGGGTGGGCTCTACGCCGCCATGTACGCCGCCTGGGACGCACATGCCTCGGGCAACGCCAATCCACAGAACTCTCGCTCAGCCGGCACCGAGCGGGCGAGTCCACAACAATGATCTCCGAGGCAACAGCGGCCCTGCGGCTGATCGGCGTCGGCGTGGTGCGCGACCGCCGCCCCCTGCTCGCCGATGTGAACTGGACAGTCTCCCCGGGTGAACGGTGGGTCGTGCTGGGCCCCAACGGGGCCGGCAAGTCGACGCTGCTGCGGGTGGCGGCTCTGTACCTTCACCCGACCGAAGGCACGGTGGAGGTCCTGGGCCGGCGCCTGGGACGCGTCGACGTTCGCCGTATGCGCCACCAGGTGGGCTACGCCTCGGCCATGCTGTCCGACCGGATCCGGCCCACCATCAGCGCCCTCGACGCGGTCATGACCGCCCGCCACGGCGCCCTCGAGCCGTGGTGGCACAGCTACGACGACGCCGACCGCCGCCGGGCCGCCGACCTGCTGGAGTTGATGGGATGCGGCCACCTCGGCAAGCAGCAGTTCGGCCTGCTCTCCTCCGGCGAGCGCCAGCGCGTGCAGATCGCCCGGACCCTCATGACCGATCCCGGCCTCGTACTGCTGGACGAACCCACCGCCGCGTTGGACCTCGCCGGCCGGGAGGAGTTGGTTCGCACCCTGGACGCCCTCAGCGCCGACCCCTCCACACCGCCAACCGTGCTGGTAACCCACCACGTCGAGGAGATCCCCACGGGTTTCAACCACGTGCTGATGTTGCGGCAGGGACGTGTGATCGCCGCCGGCCCGATCGGGGAGGTGCTAACCGCCGAGCACCTCAGCGCATGCTTCGCCATGGCGCTGGAACTCGAGCATCGCCGCGGCCGCTGGTGGGCCCACGCCGCGGACTGAGTGCGGCAGGGAGGATCCCGGCGCCCGATCGGATCGGCGTTCAGGATCTGCGCAGGACCTTCGACGCCTTGTAGCCGTAGTGGGAGGCCGTCGAGAACGCCCACGACGGGCCGAAGAGCCGGCGGCGGGACGGGAGGAACTCCTCGGAATCCAGGTCTTCAAGGGCTGCGAGCGTGCGATTCAGGCCGAGGGAGAGGAGCCGGACACTCCGTTCGTTCGAGATGTCGAGACCGCCGATGCTCACGACGAGAACGAGCAGGCGGACCAACATGTTCTGGCGGTAGAGCCTCCAGCAGTCCTCGGTGCTGAAGTCCTGGGCACCCGCCCGGCACACGATCTCGTGATACTCGGCCACCACCTCCCGCTCGATGCTGCGGCGTAGGTCGATCGGCAGGCTGCCGCCCAGGAAGTAGGCCACGTCACCGAGAGGGTTGTTGCCTCCGCAGACCTGCCAGTCGATGACGGCCAGGTCGTCGGGGCCGGGGCCGAAGAACATGTTGTCCAGCCGGAAGTCGCCGTGGCCGAAGCTCCGGGGACCGACCGCCAGATCGCCGAAATAGTCCGCCACCCTCCAGCCGAGGGTTTCGGTGACCCGGCGCATGTCGCTGGAGAAATGGTCACCGAACACCTCGAACGTGCGCCGCAGCGAGGCGAGATAGATGAGCTGCACCGGCGGCCGCCACTTCGGATCGAGCGAGTTGAAGATGTCGATGTACGGCGACTCGTGAGTCCTGTTCCAGGAGGAGGCGTGAAACCTGGCGATAGCCCGGACGGCGCATCTCGCCTGGTCCGCGTCGGCGCCGTCGATCTCGTCGGCTTGCTGCATGCCGCCGAGGTCCTCGAGCACGAGGACGAGCCTGTTGCTCCGACGTTCGTAGTCGCCGTAGTAGAGGCTCGGCGACCGGATCGGGGCGCGATGCGAGAGGAGGCGGTAGAAGGCGCACTCACGCCTGTACAACCGGACCCGCCTGGCGAGCTTGTCGGTGCTCGGGTGGGAGGAGTGCATCTTGACGAAAACGGTTTCCGGCAACCCGGGGGCGTCATCGGCATAAGTCAGGCGACACCGCACCGATTCCCCGACGTGGCCGATGCCCGCACCGACCTGCTCCACACCGATGTCTTCGATCACCGGTACGTCCGCCATTCCCCCCGCCGCGAGAGCCTGCTGCATCCAGCCGGCCGTTATCTGCTCGACACCGTCGGGTATGACCGGTCCGGACGCCACGCCGCTCCCCTCTCCCCTCAAGCTCCGTCGTCCAGCCGCAGGTCGGCCTCAACGTCGAGGCGGATGTCCAGCTCACGGCCCACCAGCAGCACCTCGGGCATGCCAGGTGCGTGCACGTCCAGGAATGCTGCCACACCGAAATCATCGCGCCGCAGACTGCCTGTGGCCTCGAAGGACATCTTCGCCAGCGGCATGGACGGGTGGCGCACAGCACCCAGGAAGCGCACGGCCAGCAGCAAAGGCAGCGTCACGTCTCGGACCGTGAGCGCGCCCGGCAGGTCCCAAGCGTCGTAACCCGCAGCGTGCACTCCGTCACTGACGAATGTCAGGGCCGGATAGCGCTCGACGTCGAGAAACTTCGGGCCGCGAAGATGCTCGTCCGCCTTGGGATGTGCAGTATCGATGCTCGATGCGGCGATCCTTACCTCCGTCCGCGAAGCCGCCGGATCCTCCGCGATGGTGATCGTGCCCGATACTTCGCGGAAGCGGCCGCGCATGGCCGTCAGCAGGTGTCGAGCGGCGAAAGCAACCGAGGTGTGGAGCCCATCGATCACCCATTCTCCGACAGCGGGCACGGTACGCCCATCGACGATCCGCGTGTAGCCGGCGTCCATGCGGGCGATGTTAGTGATCGGAGAGCGCCGAACCGTTGGACCGGAACTCGAGAGGGAAGCCGATGCGGAGACTCCCGCGGGCGTCAATGAGGTCATAACGAGTTGACACCGCTGCGGCAATCGGGCTAGTCCTCCGCGAACTCGGCGACGGTCACCGCCTCGCCGCGTTCGACGGACGCCATGGCGGCCTCGAGCACGGCGATGACGGCCAGGCCGACCTCGCCGTCGGTCTCGACGGAGCCCGCACCCCTGATGGCGCCGGCGAACTCGGCGACCTGCTCCGCCAGCGGGTCGGTGACTTCGAGGGGCACTTCGCTGGGATGCATCTCGCCCCGCTCCTGAACGAACAGGCGGGTCCCCTCGTTCCTGCTGGACGCAGAGGCCGCCGAACCGAGGACGGAGAGTTCTTCGGTGAACGGGTTGTAGTGGGATGTCACCAACGTCCCCACGGCTCCGGACTCGAACTCCAGCAGCAGCCCCGTGGCGTGGTCGAGAGGCTCGCCGGGCAGAACCTCGTTGCTGAAGGCACTGACCCGCCGGATGGGCCCGACGAGGTAGTGGAACGAGTCGATCATGTGGACACCGAGCCCGGTCATGCCCCCCAGCGGGCTCTCATCGGGTGACGACCGCCAGTTCGGCGGGAAACCGCGCCCCACGGTGAAGATCGCTGTGGCCACCAGCGGCTCTCCGAGGCTCCCGTCGTCGACCAGCGAACGGATCCGGCGGATGGCGGCGAGCCGCCGTCGCTGGTGTCCGACCATCAGGACCGTGCCCGCATCGGCCGCGGCGGCCACGGCACGCCGGCCATCGGTCACGTTCAACGTGAAGGGCTTGTCGACCAGGACGTTCGTTCCCGCCGCCGCAGCCTCGCAGATCTGGTCCGCGTGGGTGCTGTGCGGCGTGGCGAGTATCACCCCGTCGATGTCGTCCGCCATCACCAACTCGGCGAAGGAACCGGCCGCCCGGCAGCCCCGCTCGGCTGCGAAGGATTCCCGGCCAGATGGGGTGCGGGCATAGCAGGCCACGACCTCCGCAGCGCCGGAGCGGGCCGCAGCGTCGGCGAGTTCGCCGCCCCACCAGCCCAGACCGACGACCCCGAGGCGCACCGGATCGAACCGTTCACTCATAGCAGCAGCCTTTCCTCGTACTCGACCCGGGACAGCACCACCGGCTCACCCTCGGTCACCAGGACCATGTCCTCGATGCGCACGCCGCCACCGCCGGGCACACCCGGTACCCACACGAGGGGCTCGACAGCGAACACCATGCCGGGGAGGAACTCGTGGGTGGTGGCGCCGGGCATGTTCTCGCCGATGTAGGGAGGCTCGTTGGCCCCCACCCCGATGCCGTGGCCAATGAACAGGCTGAAGAGGTGTTCGGCGAGCCCGTGCTCGCCGATCTCCGCGACGATGGCATCGGAGGCGTCGGCAGTGGTGAACCCAGGTCGCATCTTCGCGATCCCGGCCATCAGCCCCGCATAGACGGCGGTGTAGATCTCCTTCTGGCGACGGTTGGGACGGCCGATGATCGTGGTGCGGCCGATGTCGGCGAAGTACCCATTCCACATGGCGCCGATGTCGATGAAGCACAGGTCGCTGTTGCGCATCAGCTTGTCGGTGGCGAGGCGGTGCGGCGGTGACATGTGCTCGCCCGACGCCACGAACGGCGTGATCACGTGGGCCATCTCGCCGCCGAGATGGAAGAGCGTCTGCATGGCGTCACCGGCGACCTCCAACTCACGGCGGCCGGCGCGGGTCCCGTCGAGCGCCCTCTGCGTGACGGCGTCGCCGATCGCGCACGCCTCAGCGATGATGGCTATCTCCACGTCGCTCTTGATGAGCCTTGCCCGCTGCATCGGTGTGTCGGCGTCGAGGAGCTCCAGGTCCGGCAGGTGGGTGCGCATGGAGTCGATGAACGAGATGTTGGCGGCGTCGACACCGAGCCGCCCGCTGTCGAGACCTCGCTCCGCCAGGATCGGCCGCAGGATGTCGCGCACGAAGCCGTCGACGAGTTCGGCCTGCTCCATGATCGGGATGGCATGGGCCTCGGCGATCCACGGCATGCCCGCCCGCGCCTTGTCGATCTCCCCTCCCGAACAAAGCAGCACTGGGTCCCCGTCCGGCGTCAGGAGTGCCCCGTTCAGCGCCATCGTCTTGCCGGCGATCAGTTGCGCCCGCAGCGAGGTGAGGTACCGGACGTTCTCGTCCTTCCACACCATCAGGGCGTCCATGTTGCTCGCCGCCAACTCGCGCTGGGCTGCGGCGACCCGTTCCCGCCGCAGACGCGCCATGTCGTAGCGCTCCTCCCAGTCCACTGCGAACGGGCCCTTGGCGTAGCCCGACCGCAGAGAAGGGGAATCGCCCATCACTGGGGAGACTTCGTTGCGTAGGGCACGTTGCGACGTGTACCGCAGGTAGCGGGTAGTCGGCCGGAACCGCCGGCTACCGCGAGGCCTCGGCGAAGTGCGACCCTTTCAACTCCGCCTGGAGCTTGTACAGGCCGAACGGGGGCGGGTCGGGCATCGGTATCACCACGGGACACGCCTCCATGCGCGCGTGCGTGGAGGGGCTGCCACGAAGGATCCGCTCGTCCCACTCCGGCCAGTCATCCGGCTGGCTACGGGCCATGATCGGCCAGGCGTCCACTGCGGCGTAGCCATGCAAGAGCAGTCGCCTCTGGTGGGCAGTGCGATTCGGGCCCGAGCCGTGCAGCAGGCGTACGTGGTGCAGCGAGACG
Source organism: Acidimicrobiales bacterium (assembly GCA_963668565.2). Lineage (GTDB taxonomy): Bacteria > Actinomycetota > Acidimicrobiia > Acidimicrobiales > CATQHL01 > VXNF01. Next base: position 157,792 of record CAXXMX010000002.1, on the reverse strand, counting down.
TCTCCTGGCATCACTTCGACCGCCACGACATCGGCGGGGTCGACCGCTCCCACCTGCACCGCCCCGATGAAGCGGCCGTTCTGACTGTGATCGAGAGCGGGACCGGTGTGCGAGCCCGGAACCACCAGCATGCACCCGCTCGCTTCGGTGGACGGATCGATGGCAATGCCGAGTTCGAGGACGGATTCGTTCGTGTGCGGGTAGAAGCCCCAGTCGGTGTGCCACTCGGCAAGCGCGGAGCCGCCCGGGTGTTTGGCGTTCAGCTTCGTGTGGATCCAGCGGATGTCGGACCCGATGAGGTCCTCGACGATGTCCAGCACATCGGGATGGGCGAGAGCCTTCGCGAACGCCTCGTGATTGGTGTGCGGGCTCTTGAGGCGGCGGATCAGCGGCGGGCCATCCGCCAGGTGCGCTGCGTCGTCGAGTTCGATGACGTCCGAGTCCGCCTTGAGGTGTAGGGCCTGCTCGGCGAAGAAATCGGCGGCGGCACGCAGCTCCGCCATCTCCGCGCCCGTCAGCGCGTCCTTCACGACCACGTAGCCGTCGCGTTCGTAGGACTCGATCTGGTCTGCAGTCAGGGCCATGGACGCCTCCAAGAATGATTTCCCTCATTATGACCGGCGGAGAGCGGGGTTGGCTGAGGGCCCGGTGAACTCCGCCCGCTCACGGACCGCAGCACCCCCAGCGTGCGCAGATCGCGCCCCCCGACGGTTTGCACGACACGTCAAGGACGGACTACGACAAGGACACCGCTCTCGACGCTCACCGTCGCCTCGCTTGCAAGGAGGATGTTGCTGACCCCCCGGGTCGAGCCGGCCGGCAGCGTGTCGCCTGCCAGCGGCCAGCGCAGCCCGGTCGTGCGCACACCGGTTGCGGGGCCGCCGTACGGCAGGAGCGTCACGAGGTCCCCTGGCCTACCGGTGATTGTCTCCCGCCGGCGCACGACCCAGAGCCGCGCCGCACCCATGAGCGCATCCACGCGCACTGCGGCGAGGTCGTCGCTCGCAAGCGCTGCCACGTTGGCCAGGAAGTGGTCGAGTCGGCCGCCTGCACCGCCCACGAGAGTGATGCTCCCCGCACCCCTGTCCCGCGCCTCCGCCAGAGCCAACTCCAGGTCGGTGGCGTCCTTGTCGGCGGGGAAGCGACGCCGCTCGGCGGCCGCGGCCGCCCCCGCCGGCGTCACCGAGTCGAAGTCCCCGACGATCACATCGGGCACCAGACCCAGGCTGCGGGCGATGTCGGCTCCCGAGTCGGCCGCCACCACGAGTTGAGCCGGCAGCAGTTCGGCGAGCGGCGCGGGATCCTGCGGATCGCCGCCCGCCACGACCCAGGCGTGCAGACTCAACCCAAGCCGCCTGTCGCCGACCTGCCGGCGCCGCACCCCGAGCGCGGCCGGCACGCCCGCTTCCGAACGGCATTCGTACACGCTGTACCATGCGAGCTTTCGGGGGTTCCAGCCACCTTGAGCCACGTTAGGGGTTGACGATGAAAGCCGTACAGGTGACGGCGCCGGGCCGCTTGGCGTACACCGATGTCCCCGAGCCGGCAAGGCGGGCGGATGCTCCGGAGGCACTCGTTCGGATCGACATGGTGGGGATCTGCGGCACCGACCTCAAGATCTTCTCCGGTGGGGTGCCCGTCGACTACCCGCGCATCATGGGGCACGAAATGGTCGGCGAGGTGGTCCACGCCGGGGAATCAGGCTTGGCGGTGGGGCACCGAGTGCTCATCGATCCCGCCATCTCCTGCAGGAGCTGCGCCCTGTGCCGCCAGGGACGCTCGAACCTGTGCCTGCGCGGCGGGCTGCTCGGTCGGGACGCCGACGGGGTGTTCGCCGAGTTCGCCGTGGCCCCGGCCGACCGGCTGCTGAGCATTCCCGACGCTGTCGGTGGGCCCGCCGCGGGCCTGCTGCAGGTTGCGGGCACGTGCGTGCATGCCCAGCGGGCAGCGCCGGTGTCCGTCGGCGATGTCGCCGTCGTCATCGGGCTGGGCGTGAGCGGTCTGATCTTCACCCAACTTCTGCGGGCAGCCGGCGCCACCGTGATCGGGGTTACACGCTCCGCTTCAAAGCGTGCATTGGCGACCCGCCTGGGGGCGACGGCAGCAGCGGCCCCCGAGAACGCTTCGGCGCTGATCGCCGAATTGACCGACGGCATGGGCGCCGACCTGGCTGTCGAAGCCGTCGGTACTGAGGCGACAATCGGCTTTGCCATCGAGTCCGCCCGCATCGGGGGCGAGGTCCTCGTGTTCGGCACCGTCACGGGAGGCGGCACCGGCCTTCCCTACTACCAGATGTACTTCAAGGAACTCACGCTGCGGAGTCCGAGAGCCGCCATCGCCGACGACTACGCCCGTGCCATCGAACTGGCCGCATCAGGCGTGCTCGATCTCGAACCGATCGTGACCGACCAACTCCACCTGTCCGAAGCGCCCCGTGCGTTCGAGCGGGTGCAGGAGTCGGATTCGTTGAAGGTGCTGATGGCTGTCGGCTGATCAAGCCGGACAGACCGAGTTCGAAGAGAGGCGAAGGTGGCCGGCATCCAGATCGACGTCGAGGGGAGTGGTCCGCCGCTCCTCCTCGTGCATTCCCTGCTCACCGATGCGCGCGCCTTCGATCCGGTGGCGGCACGCTTCGGCACCCGCTATGGCGTCCACCGTGTCTGGCTACCCGGATTCGGCAACTCCGAGCCGCTCGCAGGCGAATCTCTGAGCATCTTCGACATCGCCGGTGCGGTGGCCGACGCCATGGCCGAAGCCGGCATTGCCGGCAAGGGCGCCACTGTGCTCGGCAATGGCTTCGGTGCTTTCGTCTGCGTGGCACTGGCCATCGGGCACGGCCACGAGTTCGGGCCGCTGATCGTGGCCAACGGCGGAGCGGCCTTCTCCCCGGAGCGCCGCGCCCCCTTCACCGCCATGAGCGACCTCGTGACCCGGTTGGGCATGGACGCAGTGGTCGACACCGCGGTTCGCCGCATCTTCACCGCGGAGTATCTGGCCGCGCACCCCGAGGTCCTCGACGAGCGGGGCCGGGTGCTCCGGGCCATCCACCCTGGAGCCTTCGCCGCCTCGTGCCGCGCCCTGCGCGACATGGATCTGCGCCCCCACGTGGGGGCCATCAGGAACCCGACGCTGATCATCGGGGGAGGCTCCGACGTGACGACCCCGCCGGAGATGTCCGCGGAACTGGCCGCAGCGGTTCCCGGCTCCGAGTTGGTCGTGATTGAGAACTGCGGGCACTGCCCACCGCTGGAGCGCCCTGACGCCTTCGCCGACGCCGTGGAGGACTTTCTCGACCGGACGCTGCCCTAGACCCCTGCACAACGGCAGCGCTGGTCGCCCCGGGAGATGGAGTGGACCGTACTGGACTTGAACCAGTGACCTCTCGCGTGTGAAGCGAGCGCTCTACCAGTCTGAGCTAACGGTCCGAGAGAAACCGGATTGTAGGCCCGAGATCCAGCCTCCGGCCACTCAATGTGCAGGATGGAGAAGGCCAACGTGGCACAAGGGCTGCCGTCGTTAGCCGTAGTGGTGGGCGACGTTGTCGGGGTAGCTCCGGGAGAAGTAGTTCCAGAGCTGCTCGCCGTAGGTGCTCGGCCTGTAACTGCTCGCCATGTCGCCGACACCTGCGTCGGTCTCCTCCTTGCGGGCCATGAAGCCGGCCTTGGCGTGGTGGGGACTTGCCGCCACCGCCTCCGCGAACCGGCCCTCGAGCGGCAGCGGGTCCAGTGGCGCCTCCAGCGACGGTCCGTAGAAATGGGCCGTGGAGTAGCGCTCCACCGAGGAGATGACCCGATGCGCGGTGGCAACGAGGTAGTTGCCGGTCATGACCTGCAGGCTCTCGCCGAGATTGACCACGAACGATCCCGGGATCTGCGGCACGTCGATCCAGTCGCCGGCGGGGTTCTGTACCTGCAGACCCGGGGCCGATCCCCGGGAGAGGATGGTAAGGAACCCGGTGTCGTGGTGGGCGTTCACGCCGGCCGAGCCGGGCGGCGTGGCCGGATAGTGGATGAACTTGGTGAGCGACATGGGCTGTGCGCCGATGAAGCGCTCGAGATGCTCGGCGGACAGCCCGAGACCGTGCCACAGTGCCCCCAGCAGGCGGCCGGCGAGGGTGCCCAGCTGCCAGGACCACTCGTTGCTCAGCGCCTCGTGGTCCGCCAGGAGGTCGTCGGGAAGCCACTGGTTGGGACCCAGTAGGCGCAGGTACTCCGGCTCGGTGTCGGGGGCCAGCGCCGGCCATTCGGTCCAGTAGTCGATCTGCTCGCGGATATCGGGACGGTTGTTGGTGTACTCCGAGCCGACCGGCTCCCAGCCCCGGAAATGCCGCGACGTGCGCTTGTCGATAAGCCGCTTGTGCTCGGTCGGGAGGCTGAAGAAGCGGCGCATCATCTCGTAGATGGCGCCGTTCAGGGCATCGGAGACCCCGTGGTTGACCACGAGCACGAAGCCGACCTCGTGGCCGACGCGGCACAACTCCTCAGCCAGCTGATGCGACGGCCGAGCGCCGTTCGCGAGGCTCGCCACGTCAACGGTGGGAATGCTCTCGAATGCCGGAGCGGTCACGGCTCGATTCTAGGGAGCGCCGCTCACGGCGTCACCAGCCGGACCGATAGGTGAGGGCTCGGGCCCGCTCAGAGCTATAGAGTATCTCCATATGTTTCAGTTAGTTATCCACACTTTGTGATCAACATGTTGATTGCCCGCTTACGAGACTCCGGGGCCGTGAGGCGCACCCGGCACAGCTAGCCGGTCTCGACCCTCTCGAGAAGTGCGTCCGCGAGAGCTTCGAGACCGGCCACTCGGCTGCCCTTGACGAGCACGGCGTCCCCCGGACCCAGCGGCCCCAGCGCGGCGAGCGCCGCGGCGGCGTCGGGCACCGGCGGCGTGCCGTAGGCCGCCTCGTTCACGGCCAGGAGTTCGATTCCCAACTCGGCGGCCAGGGCGGCGACGGCCGCATGCTCAGCGCCGTGGCGGTCCCCCAACTCGGCCATCACTCCCAGCACCGCCACGCGCCGCCGGGCGGGAGCCGCCCCAAGAGCGCGCAGCGCCGCGGCCGCCGATGCCGGATTGGCGTTGTAGGCGTCGTTGATCACCAGCGCCCCGGACGGAGCGGTGCCCACCGCCATCCGCCACGGTGACAGTTCGGCCCGGCCGAGACCATCGGTGACGGCCCCGATGTCGACACCCAGGACCAGTGCCGCAGCGGCCGCGCCCAAGGCGTTGTGCGCAGTGTGCAGGCCCGCAGCCTGCAAGCGCACCGGCGCTCGCCCCCACGGTGTCGTCAACTCGAACGACGCCCGGAGCCCGCGGTCGAGAGTGACAGTGCCGGCCCGAACGTCGCCCCCGTCGAACCCGTACGTGACGACCTGCGCCCCGGTCCGGGCCGCCATCGCCGCCACACGCGGGTCATCGGCATTGAGAACCGCAGCGCCCGATGGCGCCAGCGCCGCGACCAGTTCCGCCTTCTCGCGGGCAACGCCGTCGACTGTTCCGAACGCCGCTGTGTGCGCGGCGGCGACGGCGGTCACCACCCCCACGTCGGGGCGTGCCAGCGCCGCCAGGGTGGCGATCTCGCCGGGTGCGTTGGTGCCGATCTCGGCGACCAGCGCCCATTCGGTTCCCGTGGCGCCCAGCAGGGTCAGCGGCACACCTATGGCGTTGTTGAACGAGGCTGGACTGGCGTGGACGGCCCCCGCCTCTCCCAGAGCTGCGACCAGCAGATCCTTCGTCGAAGTCTTCCCCACCGATCCCGTGATGGCGACCACACGGCCTCCGAAGCGTGCCCGCGCCGCCGCTCCCAGCGCCCCCAGCGCGGTCTCGGTGTCTGTCACCGCTATGAGCGGCACCCCCGGAGGCTGCAGGTCGCCGAGTCGATCGCGGCGCGCCAGGCAGGCGGCCGCGCCCGCCTCGACGGCGGCGCCGATGAACTCGTGGCCGTCCCGCTCGGCGATGAGCGGGACGAATAGCTCACCTGCCGTCAACGTACGGGAGTCGGTCGAGACGCCGTCGACTGGGACATCAGCACCCAGCAACTCACCCCCGACGATGCCGGCCACGTCGGAGACGGCGAATCTCACAGGTCGAACGTACACCCCTGATGGGGGCCGACTCGGCATCGAACCAGCCGACGAGCTCCCTGGGCTCGACCGCGCATCGGTCGGATTCATCGGCGCTATCGGCGGCACCACTAGCGTGGCGATCGTGACCGAGCGCATCCGGTTGGTTGTCCTGTACGGCGGGCGGTCGGCCGAACACGACGTCTCGCGGGTATCGGCTGCCTACGTTTCGGACTGCGCCCGTGCCGCGGGTTTCGACGTCGACCTCGTCGGGATCACTCGCGGCGGCCGCTGGATCCGACCGGCGGCAACCTCGGAGAGCCACGCCGAATCGCCAGTCGGCACGCTCCCCGTAGTTTGCGATGACGACCTCGCTGTTGCCACAGAGGACGTACTGGCACAACGACCCAGCGAGTCACTCGTCGTCTTTCCGGTCCTGCACGGTCCGTTCGGCGAGGACGGGACGATCCAAGGCCTTTGCGAGATGGCCGGAGTTGCCTACGTGGGGCCCGGCGTGCTGTCGAGCGCGGTCTGCATGGACAAACCCGTCTCGAAGCAACTGCTGGCCGCCGCCGGCTTGCCGGTGGCCCGCCACGCAACTCTCCGCAGCGCCGAAGTTACCGACGAGACCCCGGCCGCCCTGCTGGCCGAGCTGGGCAGCCCGGTCTTTGTGAAACCGGCAAACCTGGGGTCCTCAATCGGCATCTCCAGGGCCGCCGGCGAAGCCGAAGTGGCCGCGGCACTGTCGCTGGCGAGCACCTACGACGATCGGCTGATCGTCGAGGAGTACGTGCCCGGGCGGGAGATCGAGGTGTCCGTTCTGGGAAACGACGAACTCCGGGCCTCACTGCCTGGTGAGATCGTTCCCGGCGGCGAGTTCTACGACTACGCCGACAAATACCTGAACGACGCAGCGGCCCTGCACACTCCGGCGGACCTCACCGACGACGTCGTTGAGGAGGTCCAACGCCTCGCCGTCGCGGCCGCCCGGGCGCTGCGGGTCGAGGGCCTCGCCCGAGTCGACTTCCTGTACGACGATGCGGCGTCACCCGAGCGGCGCCTCATCGTCAGCGAGATCAACACCATGCCGGGGTTCACCCCCATCTCCATGTATCCCCGCCTCTGGGCCGTCTCCGGCCTCGACGGCCCCGCGCTCATCGGCGAATTGGTCCATCTGGCGCTGGAGCGCCACCAACGTCGCTCCGCCCACACCCGCACCAACCGCTGAGCGCCGCCGGCAACGACGGACGGCCCGGCGGGTTGGCTAAGGGCGGCGATCCACCAAGTCGATTGGCCGGATTCCGGCCTCAGTCAAGGCGTACATCCAGGGCCAAGTCGTTCTCGTCAACGAAGAACTCTTCGGCCATCGTGCTTCACGCCGCTATCGAACGCTGTTGCTCCTCATAGGCCACCGCGGCGCGGACCTCGTGCTCCGGCAGGTCGTAACCCTCCGAAATGACCTTGAGAGGCTCGCCGACGTCGTACAACTCCCAGAGCCGATCCGTAGACACTCCCCGCACAGATGGCCGGCCGAAGCGAATGAGCGGATCGATGACAACCGACGAGGCACGCCCCGCCGGGCAAAGCCGGCAGGCAGTGTCCTGGGAGTCAAACTCGACCTTGCGGAAGAATCGCTCTGCCTCGTTCGCGAGAAGAATCGTCTGCCCGGACTGGACGACAATTGCAAGAGGGTGCGGGAGGTCATTCTGGCGTTGTAGCACCAGGACGAGGTCGCGCCCGTGCACGAACGGCTTGGCCGTCGCAAGTGGGTACGGCGTTCGATATTCGTCGCGAAGTGCCGCGATCACCGGACGCAGCCGCTGGAGCGGGACTCCCTTGCGCCGGTACTCGCGCAGGTAGCCGAGTTCAACGAACTCGCCCCAGGTGACGATCTCGTCGCCTGTGTGGTCAGGGCGGACCACCGGCTCATAGAACGTGCCGCCCCGCTCGTACCCGTCAAGCCACGCGCGCACCCGACCAACACTGAGGCCGAGAAGACCGGCCGCCTCGCCGACCCCGTACACGGGCCGCTCAAGAATCGAAACAGAGGTATTCGTCGGACTGCTCCTTCGGGATGCGAAACGCTGGGCGCTGTTCACAGAGTACACAGGAGACTCCAGCGTCCAGAGCCGCGAACCTCCATGGGAATGCGATGCCGGGAGCTCAGCGGAGCGGAACTCCGACAGGCGCGGAGCGTCGGCTTACTTGGTACATTACCGACAGTTACCAAGTAGACTTCGAATGTGGCCGGTATGCAGGAGTTTCGGGTGTCTTCGTCGGGGCAGATGTCGCTCCCGGCTGCTGCGCGCCGCCGCTGGGGTCTCGATAACGGCGGACCCGTCGATGTGCTGGACCTGGGCTTCGGCGTCCTGACCGTCCCCAGGGGCGAGGGACGGCAGCTGCTTAACGACCTGCTCAGTCGCGACGAGCATGCCGCCTTCGTCCGATCGCTGGCCGACGACCCCGACCTCGCCACCACGTGAGCCGAGCGGTCCTCGACGACCATCTTCTCCGGGACTTGCTTACCGGGAGCACCGGTACCGGGCTCGAAGGCGTGCTAGCGGATCACGAGCCGGCGACGACGAACCTGTACTTCCTGCGCCTGTGCAAGAGCGTCTTGTCCGCGCGGGGCGGGGCTCTGACTGGTTCGCTACGACCCGACGTGCGCCGCGCGCTCGGCCGGCAGCTCATCTCGCTCCCCGGCGGGATCGAGGTGATACCGATGCGTGATCTCGCATTCCGCATGGCCGAGCTGTGTGCCGCCTACCACCTGTCGAATCTCGGCGCCGAAGCCGTGGCCGCCGCCGAGAAGCTCGGCGGGCCGCTTTGCGTCTGGATCGGAGACGACGGTCCCCGCATCCGGGCCGCCACGGAGAAAATCGGCGACTACCGGACGATCTCCCCCGATCCGTGAATAATCACACTTCCGCAATCGGTGACATCGAGGCTGGTTCAGTTCCAGCGCAAGTCAAGAAGCCTCCGGCTGCCAAACACTGTCGATCCCGTCGGCAATTCTCCGGGCAGAAATGTCCGAGCCCTCTGGTCGGCGACGTTCAGCCGACGAGGGCTGAGCGGAGGAAGCGGAGGAGTTCGCGGCGACGCACGACGGTCTCGCGGAGGGTGGGCTCGATGCCGACGGTGCGGAGCACCTCCACCTCGGTGGCCACGCCCATCACCGTGGAGTAGGTGGACACCAGCAAGAGCCGGGGATCGCAGCGGCGGATCCGCCCCGAGTCCATGCCGGCCTCCAGGAAGGCGCGGGCACGCTCAACGAGCGGCTCGAAGCCGGCGCGCACCCTGTCCATCCACGGTCGACCCAGCCGGGTGACCTCGCGCAGCAGTCCAAGCATCTCGGGGCGACGCACGGCGAACCGGAACACCGCCCGCACGACCGCTTCCACCCCCGCCCAGGCGTCCGGCGGCTCGCCATCGTCCGCGGTCGGCGTGGGCGACGACTCGACGGCGAGCAGGAGCGCCGCGGTGAGACCGGTCACCGTCCGGTCGATCACCGCCTCCATCAGCGCTTCCTTCGAACCGAAGTAGTACAGGACCGTCTGTTTGCGAATCCCACTGTCCCGGGCAATCGAATCCAGCGAGACGGCGTCGTAGCCGCGCCCTCCGAAGGACACCAGCGCCGCCTCGAGTATCCGGTCCCGCGTCTCCACCGGTTGTCACCCTAGTTGAGCCCTCGGTTCTCTACCATCTGGTAGAGGAGCCCTGACCGTTCGTCGTCAAGACTTGCCCTTACCATGTGGTAGATGCCTCTACTACATGGTAGAAAAAGGGGAATGATCCCCGAGGCATTGGCCGGAAAGCGCATCGCCCTCACCGGCGCCACCGGATTCCTGGGCACTGCGCTGGTGGAGAAGCTGCTGCGGTCGGTCCCCGAATGCGAGTTGATCCTCCTGGTCAGACCGGGTCGCCGGGGTGCCACCGAGCGGATCCGCCGAGAGGTCCTCCGCAACGATGCCTTCGACCGCCTCCGCTCCGCCCTCGGGAACGACGGCTTCGGAACCGAGACCGCCCAACGCCTCCAAGCCGTCGCAGCCGACGTGAGCATGGACGGTCTGGGCTGCGACTCCGAGGGCCGAGACCTACTGGCAAGCTGCGACATCGTCATCCACGCGGCCGCGGCCGTTGCCTTCGACAACCCGTTCGACCTCGCCGTGGAGACCAACCTCCTCGGGCCGATACGCCTCGTCGAGTTGCTGACCGAGCTCGGCACGACGCCCCATCTGGTGTCGGTTTCGACGGCGTACGTGGCCGGCAACCGCCGGGGGTTCGCACCGGAGGAACTCCTCTCCGAGAGCCACTTCGCCGTGTCCGTCGACTGGCGCGCCGAGGCGGCCTCTGTGCAACGCAGCCGCGACTCCATCGACGACGAGAGCCGCACGCCCGAGCGCCTCGGCGAGTTCGCCAAGGAGGCGTCCGCCGAACTCGGTGCTGCCGGCACGGCCGCCCTCACTGCCAAGCGCGAACAGATACGCCACCGCTGGGTGCGCACCCGCCTGGTGGACGTGGGTCGGGCTCGGTCGGCCTCCCTCGGCTTTCCCGATTCGTACGGTCTCACCAAGGCCCTTGCCGAGACGGCCCTGAGCGAGACGCGCGGCAGCATCCCACTGACGATCGTACGACCGTCGATCATCGAGTCGGCGCTGGCCGAGCCGTACCCCGGCTGGATCCGCGGGTTCCGCATGGCCGAACCCATCATCATTTCCTACGCACGGGGGTTACTGCAGGACTTCCCCGGAATCCCCGAGGGCACCCTCGACGTGATCCCCGTCGACCAGGTTGCCGCCGCCGTCTGCGCGGTGGCCGCCGACGGGCCGGCCGCCGACGGTCGGCCGAATGTCGTGCAGGTGGCGTCCGGTGCGGTCAATCCGTTCCGGTTCGCGGATCTGCATGACTGGTCGCACGCCTGGTTCTGCGAGCACCCCATCTACGACGAGCGCAACCAGCCGATCAGCCCGCCGCGCTGGTCGTATCCCAGCCGCAAGCGTGTCCAGAGCCACCTGGACCGTGCCAGGCGCACCTTGCTCGTCGGCGAGAAGGTTCTCAGCGCCCTACCGGTGCGGGGCGAGAAGGCGGGCATCGCCGCTGGATTCGCCGAGAAGCGCGCCCTGGTCGAGCGGGCGCTCAGCTACGTCGAGCTGTACAGCGGCTACGTGGAGTGCCAGGCCACGTTCGGGGTCGAGAAGCTCCTGGCACTGGGGGAGTCCCTCACACCCGAGGATCGGAAGAACTTCGACTTCGACCCGCGGCGGATCGACTGGCACACCTACGTGACCGAGATTCACCTGCCCTCGGTGATCGCCCAGGGTCGTCTCAAGACCGTGCCGAGCAACCGGACCGGCGCCGACCGCGACACCCGGCGCCGGGCGAAGGTGCTGTCCCCCCAGCGGCACATGGCCGCCTTCGACCTCGAGAACACTCTGGTCGCGTCGAACGTGGTGGCGTCGTGGGGTTGGCTGGCAACGCGGCGGATGCCAGCGGCCGACAGGGCCCGGCTGGTGGCCCGCACCCTCGCCGAGGCGCCGAAGCTACTGGACCTCGACCGTCACGACCGCAGCGACTTCCTCCGCTACTTCTACCGCCGCTTCGCCGGAGCGCCCGTCGAACAGGTGGCCAACGACAGCTTCGAAATGTTCAGCGACCTGCTGCTGCGGCAGTCGTTCCCCGCCGGCATCCGCCGGGTCCGCCACCACCGGGCACTCGGCCATCGCACCGTGCTCATCACGGGCGCCCTCGACTTCGTGATCGCTCCGTTCGCTCCCCTGTTCGACGACATCGTCTGCTCCTCGCTCACCCGTACCCACAGCGGTGGGACTTACACCGGCCAGTTGGCGGAGGTGCCACCCACGGGCGAGAGTCGTGCCGAGGCGTTGCTGGACTATGCGGCCCGCGAAGGCCTGTCGCTCGCCGAATCCGTCGCCTACGCCGACTCCACGAGCGACCTGCCGATGCTCGAGGCGGTGGGCTTCCCGGTGGCGGTGAACCCCGAGACCAAGCTGGCAACGCTCGCCCGACGTCGAGGCTGGCTCATCGAGAACTTCAAGCAGGCTCCCGGCGCACCGCGCAGGCTGCTGCCCCTGGCCGAACCGGTGGTGCGGCGATGAGCCCCCGCACGGCGTCGCCCACACCCCGCCCGGGATTCGTGCTGGAGGTGGAACGCTCGACTCCGCCGATGCTGTTCCACCACGGTGAAGGGTTCCGCACCGAACGGCTGCCGGCGGGGCGCTCCCGGGTGCTCTACCCGCCCAGCCCGCTTGAGGGCCTGCCGGATCCCGCCGGCGCGATACGCCACGCTCTCGAGCACCCCATCGACAGCGAACCGTTGCCGGCGCTGCTGCGCCCGGGGATGCGTCTGACGATCGCCTTCGACGACATCTCCCTGCCGCTGCCCCCCATGCAGCGCCCCGATGTGCGCCAGCAGGTGATCGAGACCGTGCTGGACATGGCGGCCGCCGCGGGGGTGGACGACGTGCACATCATCGCCGCGCTGGCGCTGCACCGCCGCATGACCGAGGCCGAGCTGCGCCACGCCGTCGGCGACCGGGTGTACGACGCCTTCGCCCCGTCGCGGCGGCTCTACAACCACGACGCCGAGGACCCCAATGGCATGGTCGTCCTCGGAGTGACCGACCACGGCGAGGAGGTGCAGATCAGCCGCCGGGCCGCCGAGAGCGACCTCGTCGTGTACGTCAACATCAACCTCGTGGCCATGGACGGGGGCTGGAAGAGCACCGCCACCGGGCTGTCCGGCTACCAGGGCCTGCGCCACCACCACAACGTCGCCACGATGTTGAAGTCGCGGTCGTTCATGGATCAGCGAAGTTCGGAACTGCACCGCTCCAACTGGCGCCAGGGGGCGGTGTTGCGCGACAGCGGCCCCCGCATCTTCCAGATCGAGACCACGGTGAACAACAACAGCTTCGGCACCAGCGGGTCGCTGTCGATGCTGCAGAAGCGGGAGTGGGAGTGGACAGCGCGTGACCGGGCGTCGTTCCTGGCCATGCAGGCGGGCCTCGGGGTGATGTCACCGGCGGGCCGGCGGCGGGCGTTCCAGTCCTGGCGGGCGCCGTACGCCATGACCTCGGTGCAGGCCGGCGAAGTGGAGGCGGTCCACAAGATCACGACGGAGAACGTCTACCGCCAGCAACTCGTGGCAGTCCAGGGCCAGACCGACGTGCTGACCATGGGACTCCCCTACATCTGCCCCTACAACGTCAACTCCATCATGAACCCGATCCTGGTCATGTGCCTGGGGCTCGGGTACTTCTTCAACCTCTACCGGGGCCGGCCGCTGGTGCGCCCCGGCGGGGTGGTCATCATGACGCACCCCACGCCGTGGGAGTTCCACCCCGTGCACCACCCCAGCTACATCGACTTCTTCGAGCAGGTACTGGCCGACACCACCGACCCCGCCGAGATCGAAGCCCGCTACGAGGTGCAGTACGCCAACGACGAGTGGTACCGGCACCTGTACCGCACCTCCTACGCCTACCACGGCGTGCATCCCTTCTACATGTGGTACTGGGGCGCCCACGCGATGTCGTACGTGGGACGGATCATCATCGTGGGGGGCGACAGAGCCGCCGTGCGGCGCATGGGGTTCGCGCCGGCCTCCAGCCTCAGCGACGCCCTGGAGATCGCCAGTGACGTGGTGGGGAGCCATCCGACCATCACGCACCTCCACCTGCCACCATTCGTCATGGCCGACGTGTCGTGAGGCGGAATCCGGTGGTCGCCTTGGCGCGGGGCCTGGATTTCCCGTGGCGCGCCGCGACCGCTCCCCTTTCGGCACGGGTGAGCCACGCCCCGACGACCCTCGGCGCCGCCTTCGACACCGACTGGGCGCGCCGCTGGCCGGCCCGCATGGTCCGCGCCTCGCTAATCGAGTTGCTCTGGCGCCCGGTTGTGACCGCAGCCGCCCAGCCCACCCGGCTGGGGCTGGACCGTCTCGCGGCGCTCGGCGGGGAGCCGGTCATCTTCGCCGCCAACCACCGCAGCCACCTCGACACTCCGCTGCTGCTGACGTCGATCCCCGAACCGTGGCGCCACACGCTGATCGTCGCCGCCGCCGCCGACTACTTCTTCCCGACCCGCCCCAAGGGCGTCGCCTCTGCGTTGTTCATGGGCGCCGTGCCGGTGGAACGGGCGCGGGTGGGGCGTGACTCGGCCCAGGAGGTCGCAGGCCTGGTCCGTCGCGGCTGGAGCCTCCTGCTGTACCCCGAGGGCGGGCGCAGCACCGACGGCTGGGGCCAGCCGTTCCGTGGCGGGGCCGCCTACCTGGCGCACCGCTGCGACGTGCCCGTCGTCCCCGTCTACCTGGCCGGCACCCGGGGCGTGCTGCCGAAAGGCCGCTTCATACCCAAGCCGGGGCGGACGCTGGTGGTGTTCGGCGACCCGGTCCGACCCGACCCCAGCGAGCGGATCCGGACCCTCGGCGAGCGCATCGAGGCCGCAGTCGCCGGCCTGGCCGACGAGGTCACGACGAACTGGTGGCAGGCACGCCAGCGTGCCCACGCCGGCACGACTCCCTCACTGACCGGCCCCGACGCCGCCTCGTGGCGGCGCGCCTGGGCACTGTCGCACCGCAGCAGGCCGCGAAGGCGGCGCTGGCCCCGCTGAGAGCGCCCGACGGTGGGGCCGGGCCGCGCGGACGGTAGAAACGAAGCGAGTCCCCGCCCCGAGAGGTACACGTCATGGCCGTTCACGCCACCACCCCCATCTCCCTGATCGAAGCCGCCTACGGCCGCCTGGCCGCGGCGGTCCGCACGGCCCGCCCCAGTGGCGACCGCCCGCTGACGGCGGCGGAGAAGATTCTCATCGGCCATCTCGACGATCCGTCCGGCCCGCTGCCGCCCGAGCGGGGCCGTAGCTACGTCGACTTCCGCCCCGACCGGGTGGCCATGCAGGACGCCACCGCTCAGATGGCCTGGCTGCAGTTCATGACCGCCGGGTTGGATGAGGTGGCCGCGCCCACCACCGTGCACTGCGACCACCTCATCCAGGCCCGGGTGGACTCCCGCCGCGACCTGCTGGCCGCGCTGGAGAACCACGAGGAGGTGTACGACTTCTTGGAGTCGGTGAGCGCCCGCTACGGCGCCGGGTTCTGGAAGCCGGGCTCGGGGATCATCCATCAGGTCGTGCTGGAGAACTACGCATTCCCCGGCGGGATGATGATCGGCACCGACAGCCACACCCCCAACGCCGGCGGGCTGGGCATGGTGGCCGTCGGGGTGGGCGGCGCCGACGCCGTCGACGTCATGACCGGGTTCCCCTGGAACGTGCGCTGGCCCGAGTTCATCGGCGTGCGACTCACCGGCAGCCTGTCGGGCTGGTCGGCGCCCAAGGACGTCATCCTGAAGGTGGCCGACCTGCTCACGGTGGCCGGCGGGACAGGTGCCATCGTGGAGTACTTCGGCCCGGGAGCCGAGACGATCTCCGCCACCGGCAAGGCCACTATCTGCAACATGGGCGCCGAGATCGGCGCCACCACTTCGCTGTTCGCCTACGACGAGTCGATGGCCCGCTACCTGAAGGCCACCGGGCGCGAGCATGTGGCCGCCGCAGCCGACGCCGTCGCCGAGCATCTGCGGCCCGACGACGGGGTGCTCGCCGACCCCGAGCGTTGCTATGACTCGGTGATCGAGATCGACCTGTCGACCCTGGCCCCGCACATCAACGGCCCCCACTCCCCCGACCGGGCCCGTCCCGTGTCGGACCTGGGCGCCGAGGCGGCGGCCGAAGGGTGGCCCATGGAGATCTCCGCGGCGCTGGTGGGGTCGTGCACCAACTCCTCCTACGAGGACATCACCCGGGCGGCCAGCATCGTCTCCGGCGCGGTCGCTCGCGGGCTGACGGTGAAGGCGCCGCTTCTGGTCACGCCGGGTTCGGAGCAGATCCGCGCCACGATCGCCCGTGACGGGCTGCTCGGGATCTTCGAGGAGGCCGGGGCGACTGTGCTGGCCAACGCCTGCGGGCCGTGCATTGGCCAGTGGTCGCGCAGCGACGTGTCCGAGGGCGACATCAACGTGATCGTCACCAGCTACAACCGCAACTTCCCCAAGCGCAACGACGGGCTGGCCTCCACGCTGGCTTTCGTCACCTCACCGGAGGTGGTCGTGGCCCTGGCGCTGGCGGGTCGCGTGGATTTCGACCCCATGACCGACACTCTCAGCACCGACGACGGCGACGAGGTGCTGCTCCCCGAGCCGATCGGCGTGGAACTTCCGCCCGACGGCTTCGACCCCGGCGAGGCAGGATTCGTGCCGCCCCCGTCGGCGACCGAACGCGCCGCCATCGACGTGCGGATCTCCCCTGCAAGCAAGCGCCTGCAGGAGTTGCAGCCGTTCGCCCCCTGGGACGGGCGGGACTTCGAGAACCTGCCGGTGCTGCTGAAGGCCGCCGGCAAGTGCACCACCGACCACATCTCCGCCGCCGGGCCGTGGCTGCGCTACCGCGGTCACCTCGAGAACATCAGCGGCAACCTGTTCGCCGGGGCGGTGAATGCGTTCGGCGGGGCGGTCGGCGAGGGCAAGGACCAGACCGACGGGCAGGTCCGGCCTTACCCCGAGATCGCCCGGCGCTACGACGAGGCCGGCTGGTCGTGGGTGGCCGTCGGCGACGCCAACTACGGCGAGGGCTCCTCGCGGGAGCACGCCGCCATGGAGCCCCGCTTCCGGGGCTGCAGGGCCGTCATCGTGCGCTCGTTCGCCCGCATCGCCGAGACCAACCTCAAGAAGCAGGGCGTGCTGGCGCTCACGTTCGCCGACCCCGCCGACTACGACGGTGTCGGTGAGGACGACCGCATCTCGATCCGGGGCCTCGCCGACCTGGCGCCGGGCCGGCCGGTGCGAGTGGAGGTGTCCCGCCCCGACGGCTCGACGGCGGCCTTCGACACCCGCCACACGCTCTCCGCCGACCAGATCGACTGGTTCCGCGCCGGTAGCGCCCTCAACATCATCCGCTCCCGCCTCTGAGAGCGCCGCGGCGTCAGATCGTCGCGCGCCCCGCTAGATGGCTGGTGCCAAACTCCCGAAATGGGGATTCTGCGATCACAAACCCCCAGGTCAGCGACTTGCAGATTGCGACAAATTGCTATTTTGCACCAGCCTCCTAGGGCAGCGTTTCGACGGGGAGGGGGTGGCGGAAGAGCGCTGCGGCGTTGCGGTGGCAGATGTCGGCGATCACGTCGGTGGGCAGGTGGCCGATCATCTCCTCCAGGGCGTCCTGGCAGCTGGGCCACGTGCTATCGGCGTGCGGGTAGTCGGTCTCCATCATCAGGTGGCTCCGGTTCAGCGCCACCACCGCGTCGATGCTGGAGGGGTCGCTGATGCTGCAGTACCACACGTTGCGCAGCAGCAACTCGTGCGGACCGGTGGCATCTGCGGGCCAGTCCTGGCGGCCGTGGCCGGAGACCTCCATCTGGTGGCGCATGCGGTCGTACATCGTCGGCACCCAACCGCAGCCGCCCTCGGACAGGGCGATGCGGATGTTCGGGAAGCGCAGCGGGATGCCCGACCACACCCACTCGGCCGCGGCCACGTAGGCGTGCATCTGGAACAGCGTCGCCCTGACGGCCAGGTGCGGCCCGGCGTCGTCCTGGGGCATCCAGTGGCCCGACGACCCGGCGTGGAGGCAGATGACCGTCCCGGTCTCCTCGCACGCCGCCAGCAGCGGATCCCACCAGCGATCGTGGATCGACGGCAGACCCATGAACGCCGGATTCTCCGGCAGCGTGACCGCCGTGAAGCCCCGCTCGGCATTGCGCCTGATCTCCGCTGCCGCCAGGGTGGGATCACGCAGCCAGGTGATGCCCATGGGGACGATCCGCTCGGGATAGGCGCCCCACCACTCCTCGTAGATCCAGTCGTTGAACGCCCGGGTCACAGCCAGACCCAGGTCGGGGTCGGAGCACTCGGAGTACACCCGCCCGCAGAAACCGGTGATGACCGACGGGAAACAGACCGACGCCCATATGCCCGCGAGGTCCATGTCACCGATGCGCTCGTGGATGTCCCAAGCGCCGCGGCGCATGTCGGAGAACCGCGCCGGCTCGAACGTCACGTCGTCGCGGTCGGCGCGGCCCACCTGGGCGTTGAGCCCCAGTTGCTCGTACACGTTGCCGTCGAAGATCCAGGCCTGCGTGCCGTCGTGCTGCTCGATCACCCGCGGCGCCTGGTCGGCATAGCGGCGCGGTAGGCGGCCCTCGAAGAGCCACGGCGGCTCCACGAGGTGATCGTCCACGGAGATGAGCGTGTAGCGGATCCGCTGGGCCGGCGGGTCCGGCATCAGCATCTCGCTGGGCGCCTCGTCGAGGTCGACGACGCTCATCGTGAGGTGCCCCGGGGCGACCGGCGGGTTGTGGCGCGTGCCGGCTCTCGACTCACGTTCGGCACTCTACCGGGCGCCCCCGGTCGAGGTCAGGGTCAGGATCAGATCTCCGAGCGCTCCGGGCGTCCCGGTCGGGCTCGGCTGATCAATTTGCCCAACTCCTCGGGATCGTCGGTCAGCGTCGCCACCGTGGCGGCGTCAACGTCGGCCACGATGATCTCGCCCACCTCGTCGGTGACCGAGGCGAACAGCCCCTGGTGGCACATCCGCACCGTCTGGTACCGGTTGTCGTCGGTGGGCGTGAGGTAGTGGACCGACGTGACCTCGTAGCGCAGGATCAGGAACAGGTGCACCAGCGTCATCAGGCGTTTGCGCCGCATCTCCGGCGCGTGCGTGTTCTGATCGCGGATCGACAGGATCGACCGGCCCCGGCGGTCCCGCAGCACCGTGAAGATGATGTTGGCCAGCGCCTTGCCTGCCGGTTTCTCGCCGCCGTCGAGGATGCCGAGTTCGAGGATCTCCGAGCCCGCCTTCCAGGGGCGCAACCGCACCCGCGGGCTGATCCCAAGGTCGTGATGGGCGGCCCAGCCCTCCAGCCAGCCCTCCAAGAGACGGGTCGGCACCTCGGTCTGCACGAGATGCTGGAACTGCGTGGACCCCTTGCCCATGGCGCGGGTCGTGGCAGTGCGGCCGGTCGAGGCCATCAGCGCAGCGTCGAGGCGCGGGCCGCCGACGAGCGTCTGCGGTGTCCGGTAAGGGGAGTCCACCAGGCGCAGGCGGCGCTGCAGCTTCGCCAGTGCCAGCATCCCCTCCTCGCGGAGGGACGCGGCGAACTGCTCGCCGACCATGCCGTCGATCTGGTGGCCGCCGTAGGTGATGAAATTGAAGACGAATCCCAGCTTGGCCAGCTCTTCGGGGAAGTCCCGCATCTCGTCGTCGCTCATCCCAGTGGTGTCCCAGCTGAACGAGGGCGACAGGTTGTAGGCCAGCATCTTGTCGGAGTAAACGGCGTGGACCGCCTCGGCGAACTCCCGGGCGTCGGCGAGGTTCGCAGTCTTCGTCTCCATCCACAGCACGTCGCAGAACGGCGCCACTGCCAGCGACTTCGCCACGGCGTAGGGAATCCCTCCCTGCACCTGGTAGTAGCCCTCGGGGGTGCGCGCCGGCTCGGCGTCCCAGTCGATGTCGAGCCCCAGTTCCTCGGCGCGTGCCCGAGCGCAGGCGTGGCTGGCGGTGCGCGCGAAATCCAGCCACTCGTCAACGCTGACGGGGAAGCTCCCGCCCTCGGCTGTCCGCCACTCGATCTGCTCGGCCACCGCTTCGGCGTACGTGCAGAGCCCGGCGGCGGCCTGCCAGGCCTCCGCGAGCGCATCACCGGCGCGGTCGGCCACCTCCCCGGCGCGCCCGTGCGGCGCGGCCAGGTAGGCCTCGACTGCCTCGTCAATGGCGCTGCCGACGCCACATCGATCCAGCCAGGCGTCCGCTTGCGCGTACTCCCCCGCCGGCAGGGCGTAGAGGAGATGACCGTTGGCGCCCTCGACACCGGCCTCCGTCAGGCGCCGCAAGACCGCCAGGTAGGCCGCCTTGTAGGACGGCACGTTGCGTGAGGTGGTGCCGAGCACGAACGGCTGGTCGCGCTCGTCGGCCGCGCTGTCGATCAGGCTGGCGGCCTCGGCGTCGGTGCGCGCCACGATGATGCCGCCGACGCCCATCACATCGAGCTGGAAACGGGCCGCGTTGAGTCGCTTGATCTGCTCGTCACAACCCACGAGCACCTTGCCGCCCTGGTGGCCGCACTTCTTGTTGCCCGGGCGCTGGTCCTCGATGTGGTAGCCGGGCACCCCCGCCTCCACGAAGCGCCTGATCAGGTTCCGGACGTGAGGGTCGCCCCCATGGCCGGTGTCGGCGTCGGCGATGATGGACGGCGAGTAGTCCACCTCGGGCGTGTCGGCCCGCTCGGCTGCGGTCATGCGGGAGCGCGCGAAGCTCTGGTTGCGATCGGCGGTCAGCAGGGCACGCACGATTCCCGCGGCCTCGTCGGGAACCATGCTGAGCGGGTAGCCGGCGAGGTCGGGGCCGGGATCCTCGTGCAACGAGCCCTTGGCGGAGGTCGCCCAACCCCCCAGGTAGATGCCCTCGATTCCGGCCCGCTTCATGGCGACCGCCTGCCCCGGTGAGTACGGCCCGAACGTGGTGATGCTGCGGCGGGACTCGAACAGCCGCCGGAGCCGCGCGTGGAACCGATCCGCCGCCACCCGGGCGACCGTGTAGTCCTGGCCGATCGCTCCCCGCTGCTCGACCACCTGGCGCGCCGAGTAGAGCCGCGTCAACCCGGTGAACCGGGGCACCGCCATCCAGCGGCGCGTGGCCTCGAGGTCGGCGTCGAACCGATCCGGCGCGCCGCTCTCGCCGGGCAGCGCCAGGGGCTGTGGACGGGCAAGCTCGACCGATGACCGATCCAGCACTGGACTCGGTGAGAGAACGCTCATGGAAGGACACCTCCGCTTCGGGTCTCTTCGATTGTTGCTTCGAGAGACCGGCAACTCATCGATCCGAACTTTATGCAGATGTTTTGAACCGATCGCCGGATTGACCGGACATACTCTCGATTATGGAAGATAATTATTATTGATCTTTCGATATACACGACTTTAATCTGCTTCTGGGGGCATCAGTCGGAGAGTCTCGCGACACGGCCAGGGGCGTCACCCACGGCGGGTGCGCTCGACGCGTGGAGTCGGCAGGCACCCGCCGATCGAACAGATACGCCGCCTAGCGTGAGGGCATGACAGAAAACGCACACGTCACCATTGGGCGGTTGGAGGTTGCAGCCTCGCTCGAGGAGTTCGTTCGTACTGAGCTTGCGCCCGGTACCGGGATCGATCTGGATCGATTCTGGGACGACTTCGGCGCCATCGTGGACGACCTTGACCCGCGCTCCCGAGCCCTCCTGGCAACCCGCGGCGATCTTCAGGCACAGATCGACGCGTGGCACGTCGCACGACGGGGCCAACCTCACGACCGGGCCGCCTACGAGGCCTTCCTCCGCGAGATCGGCTATCTGGCTCCCGAGCCGGACGGTGTGCGGGTCGCCACGACGAACGTGGACCCGGAGATCGCCGAGATGGCCGGACCGCAACTCGTGGTGCCCGTCGACAACGCCCGGTACGCCCTGAACGCCGCGAATGCCCGCTGGGGCAGCCTGTACGACGCCCTCTACGGCACCGACGTGATCCGCACCGACGGCGGGGCGGGCCGCGACGGTCCGTACAACGCCGTGCGGGGTGACCGCGTCATCGCCTATGCCCGCGATTTGCTCGACCGCCACGCCCCGCTGACGGCCGGCTCGCACGCCGACGCCGTCGCCTACCACGTGACCGCCGGAGCCCTGGTCGTCGAACTCGCCGGCGGAGCCGCCGCCGGACTGGCGCCGGGCGCGCACCTGGCCGGCTACACCGGCGAGCCGGGCGATCCCGACTCGGTGCTGCTGCGGCGCAACGGGCTCGGGATCGAGATCATCGTCGATCGCGATCATCCCATCGGGGCGGTCGACCGCGCCGGGGTGGCGGACATCCACCTCGAAGCGGCACTGACCACCATCATGGACCTCGAGGACTCCGTCGCCACGGTGGACGCCACCGACAAGGTGCTGGCCTACCGCAACTGGCTGGGGCTCATGAAGGGCGACCTTGCGGCCTCGTTCGCCAAGGGCGGCCGGACCATCACCCGCGAGTTGCGAGCCGATTCCCCCTACCTGGACGCCGACGGCAACCCCATGATGCTGCGGCGGCGCAGCGTCGTGCTGGTGCGCAACATCGGGCCGCACATCGAGACCGGCATCGTGCGCCTCGACGGGGCACCGATCGTCGAAACCCTGCTGGACGCCGCCATCGGCG
The DNA here is from genome assembly GCA_963668565.2 of Acidimicrobiales bacterium. Classification (GTDB taxonomy): domain Bacteria; phylum Actinomycetota; class Acidimicrobiia; order Acidimicrobiales; family CATQHL01; genus VXNF01. Next base: position 135,498 of record CAXXMX010000002.1, on the reverse strand, counting down.
CCTGGTGCGCGCTGCACGATCTGGCGGGCACCGGGCCGCATCGCAACAGCGCCACGGGCTCGGTGTACATCGTCAAGCCCAAGATGCACGGACCCGACGAGGTCGCTTTGGCCTGCGAGTTGTTCAGCCGCGTTGAGGACATCCTTGGCATGGATCGCAACACCCTGAAGATCGGCATCATGGACGAGGAGCGCCGCACCTCGCTGAACCTGGCAGCGTGCATCGCCGCGGCCGCCGAGCGGGTGATGTTCATCAACACCGGCTTCCTGGACCGCACCGGCGACGACATCCACACCTCCATGGAGGCGGGGCCGATGATTCCCAAGGCGGAGATCAAGACCGCCACGTGGCTCACGACCTATGAGGACGTCAACGTGGACGTGGGCCTGGCGGCGGGCCTCGTGGGCCACGGGCAGATCGGCAAGGGCATGTGGACCCGCCCCGACGACATGGCGGCCATGCTGGCCGAGAAGACCGGTCATCCCCTGTCCGGGGCCTCCACCGCCTGGGTCCCCTCACCGGTGGCGGCCACCCTGCACGCCCTGCACTACCTGGAGACCGACGTGGCGGCCCGGCAGCGCGAGCTGGCCGAGCGCCCGCCGGCACCGGCACTCGACATGCTGGAGATCGCGACCCTCGAGGCCGGACGGGAGCTGACCCCCGCCGAGATGGCCCGAGAGCTGGAGAACAACGCGCAGGGCATCCTGGGCTACGTGGCCCGCTGGGTGGGCCAGGGCGTCGGCTGCTCGAAGGTTCCCGACATCAATGACGTGGCTCTCATGGAGGACCGGGCAACGCTGCGGATCTCGTCCCAGCACATCGCCAACTGGCTGCACCACGGCCTGCTGAGCACCGAGCAGGTGCACGCCACGATGGAACGCATGGCCGCCGTGGTGGACGCCCAGAACGCCGGTGACCCCGACTACCAGCCCATGTGCGGTGATCTGGCCCGCAGCATTCCCTATCGGGCCGCTGTGGCGCTGGTGCTGGAGGGTCGCAGCCAGCCCAACGGCTACACCGAGTTCATCCTCATCGAACAGCGCCAGAGGATGAAGGCCGCCCTGCGCGGCGACTGAGGGGGGCGGGCGCCCGGTACACGCAGCCGACCGCCACCGACCTGTGCCCCCCTCCCGTTCCGTCGGCGCGTCCTCTCCGCGATGCAGGTCTCAGAGAAGCACGACATTGCAACCCTGAAACTCACGGCAGTTGGTTCCAACTATTCACGGTAGCTCTCTCCTACAAATCACGGTAGGATCTGTATGAATTTCACGGGAGGAACCGGTGGCAGGACTAATCCAGCGTCGACTCGACGACATCGTGCGCCGGCGAATGGCCGAGTCGCCCGTCGTGCTGCTGCAAGGACCGCGCTCGGTCGGCAAGTCGACGCTGCTGGCGGCGCTGGCGAGACGCCACGACCGCCAAGTGATCGATCTCGACGACCTCGCGGTCCGTGCAGCCGTGGCCAACGACCCCGGACTGTTCGCCTCCGGGCGCAGGCCGGTGTTCATCGACGAGTACCAGCACGTCCCCGACCTGCTTACCGCGATCAAGGCCGAACTGAACCGCGATGGTTCGCCGGGCCGATTCGTCATCACCGGGTCCACGCGCTTCGATTCGCTGCCGCTCGCCTCGCAGTCCCTGACGGGTCGGCTGCACCGCATGGAGATCCACCCCTTCTCCCAGGGCGAGATCGACTCCCGGCGCGAGAACCTGATCGAGACGCTCTTCGTTGACCACGCGGCGGTCCTGACGCCAGAGCCGTCCGCCACCACACGCGAGCAGTACACAACCCGCATTGCCCGCGGCGGGTTTCCGCTGGCGCTGACGCGGAGCGAAGCGGCGCGGGATCGCTGGTTCGACGATTACGTCGCCCTGTGCCTTGAACGCGACCTACTGGACCTAGGCCGCGTGCGCCGGCCCGGCGCGCTCTCTCCCCTGCTATCACGGCTCGCGGCACAGACCGCACAGATCCTCAACGTGTCGCGGGCGGGCGCCGACGCGGGGCTTCCCACAAGCACCGCCTCTGACTACATCGACCTCTTCGAGAGCAACTTCCTGCTGCGACTGCTGCCGGCTTGGGGGAGGACGCTGCGCGCCGCCACCGCGTCGCGCCCGAAGATCCACCTGGTGGACTCGGGCCTCGCGGCCCGGCTGCTGCGCCTCACGCCCGAAAGGCTCGGCGGGCTCGACCCCACGTCCTTGCAGCAGTTCGGGCACCTGATCGAGACGTTCGTCGTCGGCGAAGTGCTGAAGCAGGCGTCATGGATGGAGTACCGCCCGCACGTTGGGCACTGGCGCACGCACGACGGAGCAGAGGTTGATCTCATCATCGAGGACGGGCGATCCGGCTCGGTCGTCGGCATCGAGGTGAAGGCCGGCTCCCGGGTCCACCCACGCGACCGGCGCGGCCTACGGATGCTTCGCGACAGACTTGGCGAACGATTCATCGTCGGGGTGGTCCTCCACACGGGCACGCACTGCATCCGCTACGCCGACGACGAGCGCATAATCGCCCTCCCCATCGATCGCCTCTGGACCGACGTCGCCGCCGGCGAGTGAAAGGCATCGCTCGGCGGCCGCTCAGAACGCGCCGCCGTTCAATCACCGGCGGTCAGCGCCGCGCGCACCTCGGCGATGGCCTCGGGAAGGTCGTCGACCTCAACCTCGTGGACGCTGTCGGGGCCCAGGAAGACGAAGACGCAGCGTGAGACGGGGTGGCCGGTTGACTCGCTGATCATGAGGGCGTAGGCGGCGATCTGCAGCCGGTAGCCGGGCTTATGGCGCAGATCGGGACGCTCGTCGGAGGCGTGCGTCTTGTAGTCGACCACAACGAAGGAGCCGTCGGACGTTTCGTAGAGCAGGTCGATGAACCCCTCCAGGAAGCGGCCCCCGACCTCGACGCCGGCGTACAGCTCGCGCCAGTGGCGCTGCCGGGCCGCCTCGCGGATCGTCGACGAGCCCAGGGCGTTGCGTGCCAGCGCTGCCACGTCGTCGGCGAGATGATCGATGCCCTCCGCGGCGGCGTACCGGCGGGCAGACGGCGCCAGCGTCTCGCCGGGTGCGTCGAAGTTCGCCGTCTGGAGCACGGCGTGGACCGCCCGGCCGAGTGCCGTGCCGTACCGGCCTCTCCGCCACACCGGCGCATCCTCGTCGATCACGTCCTTGGCGAGGCCGGGATCGGGCGCGCCTCGCCCCGCCGGGAGCTCGTGGTCCTCGAGGCCGGCGCTCTCAACCGCAAGTCCCCGAGGCTCGGCGGGCGCTGCGGCTCCGTTTCCGGTCGCCGTCGCCACCCCGCTCGCAGCCACCAGAGGGCTGCGCGCGGCCTCGCGCCACAAAGCGGCATGCTCGCGTTTCCACTCGTCGCGGGACGGAACGACGGCAGCCGGTGCCCCCGTGGTCGTCGCCGGCTCCGGGTCCACGCCGAGGTGCTTGGGGCGGGAATCCCGATTGCCGGGCGCCATCTCACCAGAACCTGCGCCGTACGGCGAAGCACCCGGCTGCAACGTCTCCAGCGGGCGGCCCGCAGTCCAGCCAGCGAGATCCAGAGCCCACACGAAGCTCGGCGGGGATGAAGCCGGCGCCTCCTCCCCCGGCTCATCGGCGTCGGTGGGTACGTCAAGCGCCACGGTGAGCGGATGGGGAGCCACCGCAACCTCTGCGGGCTGCGGATCCACGACCTCGGCGACGGTGTGCGCCAGCAGTTCGGCAAGGGTCATCTTCGGCAGGACCTCCTCGACGGCCAGGTTCTGCCATGACGAAGGCTTGCGGCCGATTCGGTATAGCGAGACCGCCAGGTAGTCCTCGGCCCGAGTGCAGGCCACGTACAGCTTGCGGATGTCCTCGTGGAACTCGTGCAGCTGTTCGGAATCCGCCACACCGTCGCTGCCGAACGACCTGACGCGCCCTCCCAGCTTGCAGAATGCCCCCCCGCTGCGCGGGAACGCCAACTCGGAGGATCGGTTGCCCCGAGTTGGCCCGGTCGTGCCGGAGAATCCCGCCACGACCACGAACGGGAACTCGAGTCCCTTGGCGGCGTGGACGGTCATGATCCGCACGGCGTCGTCGTCGGTCTCGGGAACGAGCGCCTCGACCACCCGCGCCCCCTCGCCGCGCTGCATGTCGACCCAGCGGAGGTATGCGCGCAGCGTGCCACCGGTGGAATCCGAGAAGGCACGCGCCTGATCGGCGGCACGCCGCAGGCGGCGCCAGGTGTCCCGGTGACGATCCTCCGCGAAGGCCAGCTCCATCAGCCGGCGCTCGCGCACCACCCGGTCCACGATCTCCCCCGGGCTGCACCAGAGCCGCTGATCGTGCAGTTCTTGCATCCACTTCAGCGCCTTGGCGACCGGGTGGTCGGGGTGCGGGCTCGGGCTCAGGTAGTCCCAGGACCGGTGGGCGCCGCCACACAGCTGCCGGTAGTTGTACAGGTCGTCGTCCCCGAAGCCGAAGGCGGCCGACCGCAGCGCCGTCACCACCGCCAGATGGTCCGACGGGTCGTCCACGGCACGCAGCACCGCGAGCAGGTCGGTCTCCGCCCGGGTGGCGTAGACCAAGCTGGAGGACTCCACCCGGTACGGCACGCCGGCCGCCTCGAACGCCCCGATGAGCGGGCTCAGCACGGTGCGCGCCGGGATCAGGACACACACGTCGCTCAGCCGCAGGGGCCGCGTCTCCGAGCCGTCACGTACGGCCCAGCTCTCACCGACGGCTCGCCGGATCAGAGCGGCGACCTCGGCGAACTCGATGCTGCGGAGCCGCTCGGCGGGAATGCCCCGCGACTCGCCCGCGCCGAGGCTGTCGCTCCCCAGCAGGACCGCCGGGGCTCCCGCCTCGCCGGCGAGTGGCCGGCGGGCGGCCCGAAGCGGAACGTAGTCGGGTTGGGATCCGTCGGCGGGCCGGACGAGGCGGCCGAAGACGGCGTTGACCCAGTCCACGATCGCCGGTGACGAGCGCCAGTTCCTGCTCAGCGTCTCGCGGGCGGTCGGGCCGACCCACTTCGCCACCTGCAGGTACAGCCCGATGTCCGCCCGCCGGAAGCGGTACAGCGACTGCTTCGGGTCGCCCACGAAGAAGAGCCGGCCGTCGCCACCCTCGAGGTCCTGCCAGGACGGCGTCCCGGCGCCGTCGCTCGGGTCGTCGCAGGCGATCAGCAGGGCCAACTCCACCTGGATGGGATCGGTGTCCTGGAACTCGTCGATGAGCAGCCGCCGGTAACGCTGGCGCAACGCCCGGCGCACGGCGACACCCCGGTCGGGATGACGCAGCAGGTTCCGGGCCTGCACCAACAGGTCGTGGAAGACGAGCCGTCCCTGGCGGCGGCGGCGGTCGGCCTCGGCCAGAATGAAGCTCGCCAGGCGGGCGAGCAGCCGCGCCGAGCACGCCCGCCCCGCGGTATCGAGACGTGTTCCGGCCTCGGCTCGTAACTCTTTCAGCCGTTCACGCACGGCCTCCTTGTCGAACGAGGGATGCCAGTTGTCCTTGCGGCTTCGCGGCACTCGCCCCCCGGCCACCTCCTCGAGCAACACCACGGCCTCCAGGTCGCTCGCCGCCTCGAGGCGACCAGCCAGCCGGTCGAGATGCAGAAGGACTTCGCAGAGGGCGTCCGGCTCTCCGGGAACCGCCTCGGAAAGCCGGTCGAGCGGGACTCGGCACCAGTGGCTCTCGCCGGCGAGTTCGCGCATCGGCGCGATCAGATCGGCGAACTCCAGCGGTGGCACCTCGGGCACTTGCTCGAGCGCGGGGATGCGCTCGGCGGCCAGATCCCAGTTGTCAGCCATACGTCGGGCCACGGCCCGCAGGTTCGCCACCCGCATCCCCAGGGCATCTCCCAGCACCAGTGCCCGCTCCATCTCCGGTTCGGCCAGCACCTCCTCCACGAACCGTTCCCAGCCCTCGGCGAACTCCATGTCGGCGCCGATCTCGTCGAGCATCTCCAGCCGGGGCGGCAGGCCGGCCTCGGTGGTGTGTTCGCGCAGGATCCGCTGCGCGAACGAGTGCAGCGTGCAGACCGCCGCGCCGTCCAGATCGTGCAGGGCACGGCGCAGGTTCTCCGCCTCCTCGTCCGATGCGCGGCGGCTCGCCGTGACGAGATCCCGCCGCAGACGCTCGCGCAATTCGGCGGCGGCTTTCTCCGTGAAGGTGATGGCGGCGATGTTGGACAGCGCCACGCCGCTGCGCACCAGCGCCATGATCCGCGCCACCAGCGCCGTCGTCTTGCCGGTTCCCGCGCCGGCCTCCAGGAAGAGGTCGCGGGTCAGATCCTCGGCCGCGGCCTGGCGAGCGCGGTCGTCGCCGTCGCTGCCGTCACCGCTGCCCGCGCCGGGACCGGGGTCGTCGCCTGTATGCACGGGGCGGATCATGTGCGATCCTCCGAATCGTGCTCCAACTGATCGCCAGCGGGTGGCCCGCCGGCCAGGCGTCGGTTCTCCTCGATCGGCAATAGCTCCCTCGCCCCCACCCGGAGCCAACCGATCATCTCGGGGCTCTGGGCCTTGCGGAGGAGTTGTGCCGCAAGCTCGCCGGCCCGGTGCCGATCGGCGTCGCAGTAGTCGCAGTGCGACGGGTGGCCCCGCGGGCGGGGGTAGGCGGGGAAGACACCGCCGGCGATCCCGTCGCAGATGCTCGCCAGCGTCCACTGCGTCTCGGCTTCGACCGAGTCGGCCAGCGGCAGCGGCAACCAGCGGAAGCCTTCGCTTGCCGTCACGAACCAGTACCCGGCGATCACATCGGCCCTGGCGCCGGTCATCTGCCGCGTCGCCTGGGCGTACAGCGGGAGTTGCAGCCGCGGCAGGGCTTCACGCTTCGGACCACCCTTGCGGCCCGCCCCCGCATAGATCGTCCACGGTGCCTCGCCGAGCCGCTGGTAGAGGTTGCTGCGGCCCGTCTTGTAGTCGATCACCACGAGGACGCCCTTATCGGTCATGTCGATGCGGTCGACCGCGCCGCGCAGGCGGATCGTGCGGCCGTCGCCCAACGGGATCTCCACCGGAGGCAGGGATCCCTCCTCGCGCCGGGGCGGCATGCCGAAGCCCTTCTCGCTCGCCCACGGCACGCAGCGCTCGGTGCGGCGCCACTCCTCCTCGACGTCGAGGAACGCCAGCAACTCGCGGCGGATCCTGCTGCGCTCGGGGTTCCAGAAGATCCGCTGACCGACGCGCCCCTGCCCCTCGCGCTCGGCGAACGCCTCCTCGGCGATCTCGGCGAAGCGGCGGCGCTCGTCGACGCCCCAGCCGTGCACCGGATCCGGCGCACCGGCCGCCAGGACCTCGCTGAAGAACCGGTCCAGAATCGTGTGGATGAGATCACCGCGCTCCAGCGGCGAGATCCGCAACTCCCGTTCCGGCTGATCCACGGGCTCCACGCCGAGCATGTAGCGCATGAAGTAGCCATGAGGGCAGGTCGCCCACGCCTCCAGCTGCGTGGCCGAGACGGCCGGACCGCCACCCGCCGGGTCGGCGATGTCGCACCCTGCGAGGTTCCCGTCGAAGCGCGTGAACGCGGTGCTTCCCCGCTTGGTCAGCATCGTCACTGCCGGCTCGAGCGGCTCGCCGGAGGCGGCGAGCGGATGCTCGCCCAGCGAGCCCCCGTTGTCGCGGTGATCGAGCAGCAGGCGAAGGTCGTACTCCTGGGACGTCGGCGCGAACGCACACGCCCGGAGGGCGGCGGTGGGCGAGGGCACGTCGCTGAAGATGCCGTCGGGCAGCTTCGCCAGGTCCCCGGCACCGAGGAGGAGGTCCGATCCGGCGGCGCCGGCTGCCTGTAGTCCGTGTGCCGTTTCCAGCAGCCACCGTGACGGCAGCCGGTCCGCGGTGCGGCGCAGATCGCCGCGCGGGTAGACGAGCGCTCGCTCGCTCGACGCCCCGGCCAGCGCAGCCAGGAAGCGGCGGTGATCGTCGGCGAGGCGAGCCGGAGGCGACAGCAACGCATCGGGAACCGCGGCCCGCTCGGTCTCACTGAGCAAGGTTTCCTCGACCGCCTGGCCGGGGAAAACGCCCTCCGCCATCCCGAGCACCCAGACGCACTCCAGGTCCACGCCGAGAGCGGCGCCGACAGGTCCGGTCAGCAGACCATGACCCGTGCGTCCCTGCCGACCCCTGCTGGTCGCGAGTTCGGCCTCCAAGGCGCGGCGGAATCGCGGTAGATCGGGCCGGGGGTCGACGCGATCCAGGCCGCCGAGACGCTCGAGGGAGGCCTCGACGCGCTCTGCGGCAGCGCGCTCGTGCGGCGGCCAATTGCCCTCGCGCCACTCGGCGCCGCCCACGAGGTCCCGGACCGACCTCTCAGCCCATTGGGCGAGCCTCCGCCACGACCTCAGCGCGCTCGCCGCCTCGCCACGAGCCAGAACGTCGGTCATGAAGAGGCGCAGACTGTCGGCGGTGGCGAGGTCGCGCTCGACATGGGCACGCCGCCAGTCGCTGTCCTCGCCGAGCCGGTCCATCTCCGACCGCCGGTTGGCGCAGTAGTCCTCGAGCCGCCGACCCCACTCCCCGGCTCCGTCGATCACCCCGGCGCGGCGGCTGATCCGCTCCCAGGCCGCCACCGGCACCGGGCGCCAACGCCCGTCTCCCCCGACCTCGAGCGCCGAGCGGATCGGTGCCCCCGCCAACCAGGCCATGACGTCCTGGCGGCTATAGCGGCGTGCGGGCAGGCCAAGCAACTCCAGCAGGAACCGGCCGAGCACGCTCTCGGTCAGCGGACGCGCCAACGGACCGCTGAAGGGCAACCCCGCTGCCTGCAACTGGTCCGCCAGAAGGCGGTCATAGGGATCGTTACGCCCGTATAGCACCGCCATGCGCTCCAGCGGCACCTCGCGACGCATCGCCTCGACCACCCCCCGCAGCGCGGTGCGCACCTCCTCGTCGGCGTCGGGCACGGCGATGATGCGGGTTGGCGCGGGCGCCGGGACAGCTGGAGGCTGCCAGGCTGCGGGACCGGCAAGATGGCGCACGCCGGCGGCCACCGGGGCGTCGGCATCGGTGTCGCCGCAGCTGCCGGCCACGACAGTGAAGCCACCGGCGGCCGAGGTCAACGCAACCAGCAGGTCGAGCGCCACCGAGCCCAACCGCTGCGGTAGGTACAGCACAACCCGGCCCAACCCGGCGAGTTCGACCGCCCGGGACGAGTCGCCCTGCGCCGCCGCCGCGGAGCCGACGGCCGGGCAAATCGCCCCGAGCGACGGTCCGTGGTGCGGGTCCGCCGGGTCCGCCGACTCCGGGGCCACAGATTGCTTCGCACCGCCAAGCAGCCGCCTGGCCTCCTCGAGCAGATCCCGTTCGTCGTGGAAGCCGCCGGCCGCCAGCCGCCGCTGCACCTGCCGGCTGATGGCGACGACATCGGCGGCTCGCGCCGTCGTTCTGGCCAGCGCCGCCAGCTCGCCCTCGTGCAGATCCCGCAGCGTCCGGTGCGCATCGAGGAGGGCGCGTTCGGTGGCGAGGTGGTCGCTCACCTCCCCGAACACCCCTGCGGCGGGCGTCTGCAGCACCTGCCGCACGGCGGCCGCCAGCACCGCCGCCGAGGCGGGCCGCAGACCCTGGGCCGCCAGCGCCTGTCCGGCCAGCCGTTCGGCGAGTTGACGCAGCGTGAGGCAGTCCACCCCGATGAGCCGCCGCCGGGCCAGCGCCCGGCGCGTCGCCATGGCCAGACGGTGCTCCCCCACCACGACGGTCACCGGCGCCAGGAAGTGCCCCGCCGCCCGGCGCGCGGCTTCCACCACCTCGCACAGCGCCTCGAACGCCGGCGCCCCGTACGGCGTCACCCGGACCGCAGCAGCCACGCCCGCAACTGTAGGGACCCCCTGCGACAGCCTCCGCCGCGCCCGACAACTACCGTCCAGCGAGTGAACGGTCGAGAAGACGACCACGCCGTCCCCCTGCCCGAGGCGTCAGCCCGGCAGGCCGAGTGGCCCGGGGGCCGAAACCGGCCCAACCAGGACCAGCGCCCGTGAGCGCGCCCAACGCTGACGCCATCGTCATCGGTGCCGGTGTGATCGGTGCGGGTGTCGCCTACGAACTCGCTCGGCGCGGCCTGGCGACGGTCAGCGTCGAGCGGCTGCCGGGCCCCGGCCAGGGCTCCACGAGCGCGTCGAGTGCGGTCGTCCGCTTCAACTACTCCACCAGAGCCGGCGTGGCCATGTCCGTCGAGGGACTGCACTACTGGCTGGGGTGGCGAGAGCACGTCGGCGCGGCGGGCGGGACGCCGGTGGCGGAGTTCGTGCAGTGCGGGATGCTGCTACTCAAGGTCCCGGGATCCAACCACGAACGGGCCGTCGGGCACTTCGACGCCCTCGGGGTGCCGTACGAGGACCTTGATCGCCACGAGTTGGAGCGCCGGTTCCCGTACCTCGACGCCCGCCGGTTCGGCCCGCCGACCCGCATGGACGACGATCGGTTCTGGGTCGAACCTGCCGGGTTCATCGACGGCGCCATCTGGATGCCCGAGGGCGGCTACGTCACCGACCCCATGCTGGCGGCGCGAAACCTGGCCGACGCGGCAGCCACCGCCGGAGGGACGTTCCTCTACGGCAGGACGGTCGTCGACCTGCTCCGGTCCAGCGACCGGGTTGCGGGCGTCGCTCTCGGCGACGGGACGGAGGTGCGGGCCCCCGTCGTCGTGAACGTGGCGGGGCCGCACTCCTCGGTCATCAACCACATGGCGGGTCTCGATAGCAGCACGACGATCTCCACCCGCCCGATGCGACGTGAGGTCTACGTGGTCCCCGCACCGGACCGGCTGGATTTCGACACTGCCGGTTGCGTCATGGGTGATCTCGACTGCGGGTTCTACCTCCGCCCCGAACGCCCCAACAACATCCTGATCGGCAGCGTCGAGGCGGCCTGCGACGAACTCGGATGGGTCGACGACCCCGACGCCGTGTCGCTGACGACCACCCGCGAAGAGTTCGAGACACACGTGCTGCGGGGCGCCCGGCGGATCCGCAATCTCGGCCTGCCGCACGAGCACCGTGGGACCGTCGGCGTCTACGACGTCACCGAGGACTGGCTGCCGGTCTACGACCGCACCGATCTCGACGGCTTCTACGTGGCGATCGGCACCAGCGGCAACCAGTTCAAGAACGCCGCTATCGCCGCCCACTGCATGGCCGAACTGATCGTCGAGGTCGAAGGCGGCCGGGACCACGACGCCGACCCCCTGGTGGTCGAGGGTCCACACCTCGGCCTGCCGATCGACCTCGCCACCTTCAGCCGCAACCGCCCCCTCGACGACAACGCCCCGAGCAACGTCCTGGGCTAGGAGACCGCGGGGTGATCCTGCGGGGCGGCTCAGCGGGCGCCGAGGAAGGCTCTGCGGAGGCCTGTCGGGTGGCACTTAGCCGTCGTCGCTCCTTGGTGCCCGCTGCTGCCCGTTTGGCCTGGCCTTCTCGGCGATGCCGCGAGCCCTCTGAGGCCCCGCCCCAACGCACATGAGTGAAATATATATCGCACGCGATGTAGATATGTATCGCACGCGATGTAGATGTGTGTCTAACATGGTATCTCAACGTGCCCTGGTTACTTCATGGAGGTGGTGGTGATGATCGTCCCCAAGCGTGTTCTGGTCGTGGTGCTAGGCGGGATGTTGTTGGCGGCGGTGCTGGTTCCGGTCGGTGCGAGCGCGCAGTCGGCTGCGGCCAGTGCGGTGTCGGGCGTGGAGTTGAGCAGCGACGAGCCGGGCGTGCTGACGATCGAGTGGGTGGCGCCCTCGCTGGCTCCAGAGGATTATCGGGTGACCTGGGCGCCGGTTGGAGAGCCGTTCCGTAGTTGGAGGGATCTGTCCTGGAATGCGTTCCCGGAGTCGGAGTCGCACGAGGTGCAGGGACTGGTCGGGGGCGCGGAGTACAAGGTGAGGGTGCGCGCGCGATATGGGGTCGCGCGAACGGGCTCCCCGCAATGGAGCGGCCCGTGGAGCGGCGAGTTCACTGTGCGGATCATGGATGATCCGCCGGCCGCTCCCACCGATCTGGCCGCATCCAGTGTGACCCACGACAGCGTTACCCTTGCTTGGACGGGGCCCGACAGCAGTGAGGTCACCGGCTACAGGGTGTTCCGCGGTTCCGACTCCGAGTCTCGGTCTGTCATCGCAGACGACACCGGCGGTACCGACCCGACGTTCACCGACTCCAGCGTCGCGGCGGCTACTGAGTATGTCTATTCCGTTTTGGCCCTGAGCCTCGACGGCGATGGGGCCGAGTCCGCAATCCTCACCGTGACCACGCCCACTGACGATACCGAACGTACCGGTAGTCCAGAGGAACCCTTGGGCGATATTCCAGTGGTGACCCTTGACGATGAGAACGATGACGAGAACGAGGTGGAAGCGATTGCGGTGACGTTCCTGGAGGCGCCTTCCGAGCATGACGGCAATACGAACTTCGAAGTGCTCTGGGACTTCAGTCACGAACCGGAGGGCCTGGGCATTCGGTCCGTGGTGGTGGAAGTCCTGAGTGTGCGGGGCGCCAGCATCGACCGAGTCTGGCGCCGAGAGCCGGGACGTAATCGGCTCTGGGCCGTGAGGCTGAGCCCGGATGGGTACGGCGATGTCACCGTAACGATAAACGGTACTGCCAACTGTGCCGACGAACATGCGGTGTGCGACGCACAGGGGCTGATGCTTCGCGGCGGTGAGCAAGTTGTCTTGGGCCCGCTCACCTTGTCGGTGTCCGAACCGGAAGTTCAAGAAGGCCCGGGGGCAGCCCTCGACTTCGTGGTGTCCCTGAACCGGGCCTTCGGCCAGGCGATTACCGTCTCCTACCAGACGGAGGACGGGACCGCGACGGCCGGGTCCGACTACACCGCCACCTCGGGTTCGCTCACCTTTGACGCCGGTCAGACGGAGAAGACCGTGTCGGTACCAGTGCTCGAGAACCTGGGGGACAATGGTCCGGAGATTGTGGTGTTCCGCCTCTCCAGCCCTTCCGGCGCGATCCTGTCCGACGAATATGCCATGGGCACGATTATTGACTTGGCGGTGAGCAGTCAACAGGAGGAAACCCTGACCGCGCCCAGCTTGTCGATCGCGGATGCGGTCGCTCAGGAAGGCCCCGGGGCCACCCTCGATTTCGTGGTGACCCTGAGTCACCCGAGCGACCAGGCGATTACCGTCACCTACAAGACGTTGAGGGAGAAAGGGAGGGGGGCACCGAGGCCCGAGTGGGACTACCACGCCGTCTCCGGCACGCTCACCTTTGATGCGGGTCAGACGGAGAAGACCGTATCGGTACGGCTGCGGGAAGACGAGGAGGAAGATGGCCGGGAAAACTTGACGTTCGTGCTCACCAGCTCCTCCGGCGCGACCATTGCGGACGCCGAGGCCACGGGAACGATTCTCAACACCCCGAAGGGACAGCGGCTACGGCCCAGATATACGAATCATGACCGACCCGATTGGACCCCGGGACAGGTCCTCCCCACCTCCATCACCAGTACCGAGGACCACATCATTGACGTGGCATGGGCCGCGCCGATCAGTTACACCGTTGTCAAGTTCCGGATCAATTTTGACCCGGTAGACCCTGCTTTTGCCGAAACCAGCTTCCCCTGGGAGGGTGCGGAAACCGGAAATCACTGGGTTCATTACCCATTTGCGACCTCAACGAGGCTCACCGGTCTGACCGGAGGGGTTGAGTACAAGGTGCGAGTACAGGGCCGATTCCCGGCCGTCGGGCAATCGCCAGCCTGGAATGGACCCTGGAGTCGCATCATGAAGGTGACCGTTGGCGGCGACGGCGAACCGCCGCCGCCATTGGCGACGGCCTCGGCAGTCAGTTCGCCGGTACCGGACCAGTACGCGACCGGCCAGCTGACGTCCTTGAAGCTGACCACCTCGGAGCCGGGGAACATCCTGGTGGAATGGATCCCAGCGTCCTCGCCCGTCAACAACGACGGTCCTATTCCACCTGACGACTACCGCGTCAGTTGGGTCAAGGGCGATGAGCCATTCCCCAGATATAGCGATACCGCCAGCAACGCTGATGTGGCCGGGGTCTCTTACACGCTAACCGGCCTGGAGAGCGGCGAGACCTACCGGGTCCGCGTGAGAGCCAATTACCCAGCCGGTTCACTGTACCTGCGGCCCGCCTGGAACGGTCCCTGGACGGAACTACAGATAGTTGTCGCCAGCCCCGACCCGGATCCGGAAGAGACGACGACCATAGTGGTCATCCCAGCGGTGATACCCCAACCGGTGGTCGCTCAGGTTCCAGCACAGTTCGAACGGGGCCAGTTGGCCGCGATGAGGCTTGCCAGTCCTGAGGCCGGGAATATCGAAGCATCCTGGACCGCGCCGTCTATGCCCACAGACGAAACGCCCAGCGGCTATCACGTCAATTGGGCCAAGGATCAGGAGCCTTACCCCGATTCCACCGCCTCCACCGGCTATGTTGAAGAAACCGGCGCCTCTCACACGCTGACCGGCCTCGAGAGCGGCCAGACCTACCGGGTCCGGGTGCGCGTCCAGTACCCACAAGGGTCAAACAATGCCTGGACTGGCCCCTGGACGGAGCTCGAGATCGTCTCGGCCACCCCCGAAGCAACCGTAACCCTGACATTGGTAACAAATGCCCCGGAGGAACTCCAAACCGCCACTCAGGAGTCGGTGTCAACGCGGGCGCTGAGTTCCGAGGCGGCGGCCATTCCCCACGACGACCTCGCCTTCGATACCTACATCCCCAGAGTTTGGGTTGTCGCCCAACACAACCTTGTACAGCTGTCCTGGTGGCGGCCGGCCCAAGTTGTCGATTATCGGATCTGGCGAGCGCCGGCCGGAGGCTCTGCTTATACGCTGTTGGCGGAGGGTACGGACGTGACATCGCCCGCACAGCCTAGGGGCGCGCTCAAGTCCCGCTTCTACTACACCGACACCAGCGTGACTGCGGCCACCAGCTACAAATATGCCATCCAGGTGCTGGACGTGGAGAGCAACGATTACAGCATGCCTTACGAGGCCCTCGCCAGCACGACGGAATGGATTGCTCCGCGGACTACGTCGTATTCGGCACCCGAGCCCCTGTCACCGAACCAAGACGGCGACTATCCGCTGGAAGTGGGTGAGAAGGTGAAGGCATCGATATTCACGTCGACCGCCTCCAGCAACTTCGTCCTGACCCTTCAGGAAGGAGAGGCGTACCGCGTGGAACTGTACGACCTCTTTGCCCAGGAAGGCGGCCACAACCACGACTCTCTTAACTCGACCCCAACGTTCGCCGGACCCGTAGAACCTGACGCTAACTCGGCTAATCTCGCCGTGCAGCACGTCCACGGCTACCATATCAGCCTGGGCTCCATAACTCAGGTTGCCAGTGGCCAAACGATACGGTACGAAAGCAGTGAATTCAGGCCCCAAATAGGCGGCAATTGGCAAGTGTTCTGGGACGGGAATTTGCTCAAGTCCTGGGGCGATGCCGGGCACCTTGCTTATGTCTTCCACGCCCCGGCCGCAGGCGTCTATCGGGTGCGGGTCCGCACCGATTTTGGCCCCACACAGTACGGGATCAAAATAACCAGGATTCCCGACCAGCCGAATATACCGTCCTTCCGTCAACAGCATGGGCTTTTTACATTCGGCCGTTTCAATTGGGGGCATAACGCCTCGGTGCTCGGAAATATCAGCGTTGATGACCAGGACTGGTTTACCGTCAAACTGGAGGCCGGCAAGTCGTACCGGGTCAGCCTCGCTGCGGGCGGCAATTTGGGTTGGCAGGGATTGTCCAACCCTCGCTTCGTCGCCATGGCCGGACCTGACGGCGTACAGGTCCAACCTAGCTTCGAGGGAAGTAGTAGGGACCGGTTCCGGTTGAACGTGCCTCGAGATGAATCCGGTTACTACCACCTCGGCGTTTCGGGCGCTTCCGCCAGTGACCGGGGACTCTACGTGTTCTCCATCGTTGAGGCAGACTTCCCTACCAACGCGAACGCACCGGTAGTGAACGTCGGCCAGCAGTTTATTGGCATGCTTGAGTCCGAATCGGATGTCGACTGGATCGGGGCCGAGCTGACGGCCGGCCGAACCTACCGCATCCAAGTGTCCGGCAGCTACGGAGACATCCGCGGTCGCTTATTTGCCCGGTCCATCAGCATGGGGAACGCAGTCCATAACAAGAACGGTACGAGACTCAGCCTCGGCTCTTCTTTCACCATGGAGACCGAGGCCGATCACAACAATAACGTCCTCTATCTAATTGATCAGATCGCTTCGGCCCGCTGGGCCGTCGCCAACAGCGGTTTGTACTTCTTCGAAATCAAGAAATCCAATCGGATAGGGAGGAACTACGGAGCGTACTACTTCCAGATCACGGACATTACGCCCTAGTAGAGACTGACTCACAAACTGCTTGAGTGGGGATGATGGATGTGCCCACCTCACACCGATCTCGGCGGCTTCTACGTGGCGATCGGCACCAGAGGAAGGCTCTGCGGACCTTGGGGTCAGCCCAGGGTCGCTCGCCTGGAGAGTTCTTGCGTGTTCCCGAAGTACGCCAGCGTCGCCACGCCCGCCAGCACGGCGCCGAGTAGCCCGCTGTAGTGGCTGAGGAACTGAAAATCCTGCCAGGCCACGACGGCGCCGCCAGCGACGCCGGCCACGGCGCCAGAGGCGTTCATGAGCAGATCGGCCGCGCCCTGCACGGGCACCCGGTCCTTCGTCGGTACAACGGCGGTAAACAGGGCTGTCCCGGCCACCAGGCAGCAGTTCCACCCCAGGCCCACCCCGAACATCCCGACAAACATTCCCCACGCAACGTGGGGAGGGGTGTGGGCCGATATCTCCGCCCCGAGGAAGCTGATGACGCCGCCACCGACGATCATGACAGTCGGACCGATGATCCCGGTCATCCAGCCCACGAGCGGCGCAAGGGCGTACATGCCCAGGACATGGACGGAGATGACCAGGCCGATGAGCCGCAGCTCCTGGCCGCCATCGGTCATGTGCAGCGGCGCCATGACCATGACCGACACCATCACTGCCTGGCCCACCATCATCGCCGCCGCGGCCAGGCGGGCGGCCGGCAGGCTCAGGATCAGACCCAGCGATTGGCGGAGCGTCCCTTGGCCCCCCGGCGCCTCCGAACCCCCACCCAGGCGCCGGGCCACCAGCAGAGGATCGGGCCGCAGGCCGCGCGCCACCACCAGAGCGGCCGCGCCGGAAGCCACCACGGAGAACAGGTAGGGGCCGGCCAGGTCGTCCAGACCCAGCCGGCCGGCGAGCGCGGCCGCCGGACCCAGCGCAATCGTCGGCCCGACGACGGCTCCCAGCGTGGTTGCACCCACCAGCAAGCCGATGATTTTGGCCCGGTCCCGGGGTGCCACCAGGTCCACGACGGCGAATCGCGCCGCCAGACCGCAGGCATTGCCGGTGCCGATTGCGGCGACGCCGATGACGACGAGCGGGTACACGTCGTTGAGGGTGGCCACCAGCGTGACGAGCGCACCGACCAGGGCCAGTAGGTAACCCGAGCGCAGCCCCACGCGGCGGCCGCGGCGCGCCATGAGCTTCGCCAGAGGCACCGCGGTGATAGCCGAACCGGTGGCCAAGCCTGCGGCCGCAAGTCCACTGAGCGTCTCGCTTCCGGTGATCTCGTCGGCGAGCACAGCGACGGCGCTGAAGGCGCCGGACGACCCGGCGCCCCCCAGCGCCACCGTCGCCATCAGCACCCAAAGTGTGCGCCGCTGGATGTCCCGGACGTCCCGACCGGTTACAGGGTCTCGCTCCACCACCAGCGGCGGCCGGTCCCCCGGCGGGGGAGCGTCGGCACGGTCGGACCCTGCGTGCGTCCGCTCAACCGCCTCCGTCACGTGTCCAGACTAGGCGGCTCTGCCTCGCGAACCCGTCCCCGGGCGCGCTCGGGATCGGCGCCGCCAACGGGCCGCAGCCCTTGTCCCGATAGAGTCGCCCCGTGCAGTGGCCAGAACCCCCTCCCATGACTCTCGACGCCGGGCTCCGCTACTCCGCCACTCTCGACACGAGTTGCGGACCGATCGAACTGGATCTCCAGGCCGAGCGATCCCCGATGGCCGTCAACAACTTCGTCTTCCTCGCCCGGGCGGGTTACTACGACGACTGCCCGGTTCACCGGGTCGTCCCCGGATTCGTCGTGCAGGCGGGCGATCCCACCGGCACCGGGCGCGGCGGGCCCGGCTACCGCTTCGCCGACGAACTCGAGGGGCGTGGGCAGTACCGCGAGGGCACGCTGGCGATGGCCAACGCCGGTCCCAACACCAACGGCTCGCAGTTCTTCATCTGCCTGGGGAGCGTGAGCCTCCCCCACTCTTACACGATCTTCGGCCAGGTAACCGCCGGTATGGAAGCCGTACACGCCTTCGCGGCGCTGCCGCGCCGCGACGAGCAACCCAAGGGCGACGCCACCATCCGCTCGGTCACCATCAACACCGAACCCGTCGCCAGCGCCTGAGCACCGGCGCCCGAGCGCGGCCAACAGTCACCAAGTTCGGTCCCATCTCCTGAGCCTCACCGGCGCGCCGCCGGCTGGGCAGTGCCCCGGACAGGGCGCCCTCAGACCCGCAGACCGCCGATCACCAGCTGGGAGAACTCCGCGCCGATCTGCGCCACGGTGGCCGAACCCTCGGGCCGGTACCAGAACGCCATCGAGTTCATCATGCCGATGATGCCGATGGCGGCAAGCCGCGCGTTGATCTCGGGTTTGATCTCGCCGGACTGCTGGCCACGGCGGATCTGCGCCACGACGAACCTGTTGTAGACGACGGCCGCCTCGCGGATCGTCTTCTGCCGCTCTTCTGAGAGCGCTCGGAACTCCCTGAAGAACACCGAGGACTGCAAGCGGGTCGCGGCGAAGACCTCGGCGTGCCGGTGGACGAGGGCCTCGATGAGTTCGAGAGCGTTGCCGTCACGCTGCTCCAGTTCCTTGATCACACCGAGCGCCGAATCGTAGGCCTCCTTGATGACGCCGAAGAGGAGATCCTCCTTCGTGTCGATGTAGTAGTAGAGGCTGCCCTTGAGGATCCCCACTTCCTCGGCGATTTCCTGGATCGAGGTTGCCTCGTAGCCCTTCTCGCTGAAGATGCGGGCGGCTACGTCCATGACCTCCTGGCGGCGGCGCTTGGAAGGCTTCGGCGTGTCCACGGCGCCCTCCGGCACTTGACTACTGCTCAAACAACTGTTGGGTTGACGGATTGGCGGTAGATTGTAGGCGAGCACCACCGTACACAGCGGCGCGCTCGCCGGACAGGATTCCCGAGGGGCAGGCGCAACCGCTCCGCGGATACTGTGCGGGGAGCGGTTGGGCACAGCTCGGGCCGGCCGCCCGACTCAGAGTCAGCCATGAGTATCCCCGACAACCATCCCCCCGACGAGGTCGAACCGCACGACGACCACGCCCCCCCGCGCGCCGAGGCCGAGGAGCGGTGGCGGGCCGCCTACGAGGCGGCCCCGCTGCGCGACGGCAGCTTCGAGACAATGTCCGGGATCCCGCTCGCCGGGGTTCACGGCGATCCTCCCTACCCCGGCCAGTTCCCCTACACGCGGGGCATCCACCCCTCGATGTACCGGTCGCGGCTGTGGACGATGCGGCTCTTCGCCGGCATGGGCACGGCCGCCGACACCAACCGGCGCTTCAAGAAGCTGCTGGAGGCCGGGAGCACCGGACTCTCCACCGCCTTCGACATGCCTACGCTCATGGGCCGAGACTCCGACGACGCGTGGGCGGTCGGCGAGGTGGGCCGCGCCGGCGTGGCGGTCGACACCATCGCGGACATGGAAGATCTCTTCGCAGGGATCGACCTCGGCGACGTCAGCACGTCGATGACGATCAACGGCCCCGCCAACATCCTGATGGCGATGTACATCGTCGCCGGTGAGCGAGGCGGCACTCACCGGAGCCGCCTCAGCGGCACGATCCAGAACGACATCCTGAAGGAGTACCAGGCGCAGAAGGAGTACATCTTCCCGCCGCGGCCCTCGGTGCGGCTCGTGACCGACCTCATCTGCTTCACGACCGCCGAGATGCCGCGCTGGCATCCCGTGTCGATCAGCGGCTACCACATCCGCGAGGCGGGCTCCACCGCGGCGCAGGAGTTGGCGTTCACCCTCGCGAACGGGTTCGCCTACGTGGAAGCGGCGATGGCCGCCGGACTGGACGTGGACCACTTCGCCGGGCGCCTCTCGTTCTTCTTCAACAGCCACATCGATTTCTTCGAGGAGATCGGCAAGTTCCGCGCTGCCCGGCGGATCTGGGCGCGCTGGATGCGCGAGCGCTACGGCGCCAAGAAAGAACGGTCCCTGCAGCTTCGCTTCCACACCCAGACAGCGGGCGTGTCGCTCACCGCGCAGCAGCCGGAGGTCAACGTCGCCCGTGTAGCCACTCAGGCGCTGGCCGCAGTGTTGGGAGGGACCCAGAGCCTCCACACCGACAGCTACGACGAGGCGCTCGCCCTGCCGACGGAGAGAGCGGCACGCATCGCCCTGCGCACCCAGCAGGTCATCGCCCACGAGACCGGCGCTGGCGCCGTGGCCGATCCGCTCGGCGGCTCCGCCTTCGTGGAGTGGATGACCGACGAGATGGAGCGCCGCGCCACAGAGGTCTTCGACCACCTCGACAAGCTCGGCGAGGGATCGATCCTCGAGGGCGTCTACGAGGGCATCGCCAACGGCTACTTCGTCGGCGAGATCGCCGACAGCGCCTACCGCTTCGAGCGCGAGGTCAACGCCGGCCGGCGGATCATCGTCGGCGTCAACGCCTACACCGAGGGGGACGGCGGCGACACGCCCATCCTCCACATCGACGAGAACGTGGAGGACCTGCAGCTGCAACGCCTCGCCGAGGCGCGCCGCCGGCGCAACGACGCGGCCGTCGTCGACGCCCTCGAGAAGCTGGCGGCCGGAGCGGCCGACCCGACGGTCAACCTGATGGCGCCGATCATCGACTGCGTGCGCGTCGAGGCAACCGAGGGCGAGATCGTCTCCGCTCTCGAAGGGGTCTTCGGCACCTACACCGAGCCGGCGGTCATATGACCGTCACCGCTGGAGACACCCACGGCGAGCGTGACCAGCCGGTGAGGGTGGTCCTGGCCAAACTCGGCCTCGACGGCCACGACCGGGGCCTGAAGGTCGTCGCCAGGATGCTGCGTGATGCCGGGCTCGAGGTCATCTATCTGGGGCTGCGCCAGACGACGGAAGCGGTAGTGCGCGCCGTCGAGCAGGAGGACGCCGACGTGATCGGCCTGTCGATCCACAACGGCGGGCACATGACCCTGGCTCCCCGCATGGTCACCGCCGTGCGCGCCGCCGGGATGGACGTGCAGGTCGTCGTTGGCGGGATCGTGCCCGAACACGACCTCGGGCCGCTCCGGGAGGCCGGGGTGTTCGCCGTGCTCGGCCCCGGAGCCTCCGCAGCCGAGGTGGCCCGGACGGTGCGGGCAGCGGCTGCTCGCCGGATATGACTGCCGAACCGGCGGCACCTCCACAGCCCGGACCTGCGGCGCCGCCGGCGTCGGGGAACCTCAGCGATGTCGCCGATCTGTTCGAGCGCGCCTGCAGCGGTGACCACCGGGCGCTGGGACGGCTGCTGACCTACGCCGAGCGGGGCGGGGAACGCGCCGACGCGGTGGCCGTCGCCGCCTGGCCGCTCGCAGGCGGCGCTCACGTCGTGGGCATCACAGGTGCGCCGGGGGTGGGAAAGTCAACGCTCACCGACTGCCTGGCGCAGGCCGCGGCCGCCGACGGCCGGCGTGTGGCGATCCTGGCGGTCGACCCGAGCTCGCCGCTGACCGGGGGCGCCATCCTGGGCGACAGGGTGCGCATGGGCAGTGCGGCCAACCCCGAAGGGCCGTTCGTCCGGTCGATGGCGAGCCGGGGGCAATCGGGCGGATTGGCGCTGGCCGCGCTGGCTGCGGTGCGGCTGCTCGACGCCACCGGCCACGATCTGATCATCGTCGAAACCGTCGGTATCGGGCAGGTGGAGGTGGACATCGCCAAGGCCGCCGACACGACGGTCGTGGCTGTCAGCCCCGGCTGGGGCGACGCCGTGCAGGCCAACAAGGCCGGGCTTCTGGAGATGGCCGACATCTTCGTCGTGAACAAAGCCGACCGGCCCGGCGCCGCCGATGCCAGGCGCGATCTCGAGTACATGCTCGACCTGGGACACCGAGCCGGGTGGCGACCGCCGGTGACGCTCACGGTGGCCACCGAGGGCGACGGAGCCGACGAACTCTGGAAGCACGTGCTGGACCATCGCCGCCACGTCAGCGAGATCTCCGGCGACGCCGACCGCCGGTCGCGCCACGCCGCCGAGGAGATCCGCCGGCACCTCCAACGCTGGGTCGACGCTCTGGTCGAAGACCCTTCGGGGCCGGCCGAGGAACTGTTCGCCGAAGTCACCGCCGGCCGGCTCGCACCCTCCGCGGCGGCGCGCCGGCTGGCCCGCCATCTTGGTGAGGTGGCCCGAGCGGCCGGCGCTGCCGGCGTCGAGGACTGACGTGCAGGACACCCTCACGGGTGGGTCGGATGCGATCGTCCTGACCGGCTGGCAGCAGGCGCGCGAGGCATACCGCAGCAAAGACCTCTGCCAGGCCATGTACGACGAGGTCGCCGTCATCATGAAGGACTGCCTGCTGGTCCTGCACGGCGAGGCGCACCGGCGGCGGCGGCGCGTGGAGAACCGCCTGTTCCGCCGGGAGGTGTTCGCCCACTGGGAACGCCGCGTACTCGGCGACACGCTGGAGGCGGTGCTCGCCCCGTACGTGGCGGCGGGCCGCGCCGACCTCCGAGCAATGGGCTACCGGGCGGCCATCAGCCTCACTGCCACGATCGCCGGCGTGGACCACGACCCTGCCAACGTCGAGCACACCTCGCGCCTGGAGGATTTCGTGCGCACCTTCAGTGCCGGCGCCACGCTGGCCCACTCCACCCGCGACCCCGACGAGGTGCGTGTCGAGGTCCGAGCACAGCTGGAGGCTTTCCGCACCGAGATGCTGTCGGCATCCCTCGATCGGCGCCGCATCCTGTTGGCCCGCGTCGCCGCCGGTGAGATAACCGAGGACGATCTGCCCCACGACGTGGCCACGCTGCTCCTGCGCCACGAGGAGGCGCTGGAGATTCCGCTGGAGGTCATCGAGCGGGAGATCTGTTTCTACCTGCAGGCCGGGGCCCACAGCACCGCCGACGCGTTCACGCACGCTCTCGACGAGTTGTTCTCCTGGGCCGAGAGCCATCCGGATGACCTCGAGCGCGCTGCCGGCGATCCAGCCTTCGCTCAGCGCGGCGTGCACGAGTCGCTGCGCCTCAATCCCGCCAGCCCCGTGGCCTGGCGGGAGCCGCTGCGCACCGTCGTGCTGCGCGACGGGACCGTCCTCGAACAGGGTCGGCGGGTGGTGATCGACCTGACGTCGGTGAACCGCGACCGAGCCGTGTGGGGACCCGACGCGGACGTCTTCGACCCGCACCGCGAGGTGCCCGAGGGCTGCAACGCCTGGGGCCTCAGCTTCGGAGCCGGAGCTCACGCCTGCATCGGCGCCGAACTCGACGGGGGCATGGAGATCCTCGGGGGCGCCACTCCGGGCGACGACCATCTCTACGGCACCGTGGCGGTGATGGTCGCCGCTACCTTGGCCCGCGGCAGGCGCCCCGACCCCGACAATCCACCCGTCGCGGATCGGCACACCCGTCGGCCGCACATTTCCTCCTACCCCGTCGTCCTCACTCCGGAGTCAACATGAGCCTCCGCAACGCTCCCTGATCGTCACCGGAGCAGCCGCGGGCATCGGCGCCGAGATCGCCCGAGCCGCGGCAACCGCCGGCTATCGGGTGGGCGCCCTCAACGTGGACGGTCCCGGCGCGCAGCGCACGGCGGCCGAGGTGACCGGTGCCGTCGCCCTGTGTGCATCGGTGAGCGACGAGGCACAGATCGAGGCCGCTCTCGACGCGTTCGGCCCACCTGAGGTCCTCGTCAACAACGCCGGCATCGTGCGCTTCGGGCCACTGCTGGAACAGGACGCCGAGAACTTCCGAGCCGTCGTCGACGTGAACCTCATTGGCACGTTCCTCTGCGGCCGGGCGGCGGCGCGGCGCATGGCCGCCGCCGGAGGCGGGCGGATCGTGAACGTAGCCTCCATGAACGGCATCGTGCCCGGCCCCAACGCCGGTGCCTACGCCTCCACGAAGGCTGGCATCATCATGCTGACGCAACAGATGGCGCTCGAGTGGTCCCGGTTCGCCATCCGCGTGAACTGCGTGGCGCCGGGGCTGATCGACGGCGGCATGTCGGCCCCCATCAACGCCGATCCCGAATTGCGGGCCGAGCGCGAGATGGTGGTGCCCAGCGGCCGTCTCGGAACCACGGCGGACATCGCCCGGGCGGTCCTGTGGCTGGCCTCCGACGATGCCGACTACGTGACGGGCCAGACTCTTCTCGTGGACGGCGGCGTCACGATGTCGATCCTGTCGCACCTCCCGCGGCCGCGCAGCGTCGACGGGGTGGGCGACGAGGCGCGGACACCGGGCCGGGGGCCGGGCCGATGAGATCCGTCGAGGGCATGTCGGTGCTCATCACGGGAGGCGGCTCGGGCATCGGCGAGGGCACCGCCGAACACTTCGTGCGCGCCGGCGCGTCGGTGACCATCACCGGGAGGCGTGCGACCAAGATCGACGCCGTGGCGGAGCGGCTCGGCGAGCGCTGCTTGGCGGTGGCGGGCGACGTGACGCGTGCCACCGACCGCGAGCACATGGTCGAGGCCGCTGCTGGCCACGGCGGCGGCCGCCTCGATGTCCTCCTCAGCAACGCCGGCAACATGTACCGCGGTCCCATCGAGACGCTGGAGGAGGACCGGCTGCTCGAGCTGTTCCACACCAACGTCGTCGCCGGCATGATGCTGTGCGCCCTGGCGGTCCCACACCTGCGCCGCACGCAGGGTTGCGTCCTGTTCGTCGGTTCGGTGCACACCAAGCGCAGCTTCCCCGGCGTCGCGCCGTACGCGGCCACGAAGGGTGCCATCGAGACTCTCACCGGTGTTCTGGCGGCCGAACTCGGACCGCAGGGCATCAGGGTGGGCTGCGTCCGACCAGGCGCGGTTCTAACCGAGATCAACCAGCGAGCCGGCCTCTTCGACGACGCGCAGGCCGCCGCCCGTCTCCATGCCATGGCCGGCGCGCACGCCCTCGGGCGCATCGGGACCGCCGGCGAGATCGCCGAGGCTTTCGAATACCTGGCGCGGGCCGAGTGGACCACCGGGGAGGTGCTCGTGGTCGACGGTGGGCTGGGCCTCGGGGTCACCCATGACTGAGTCCGGTGCGCGGAGCCCCCGGGAGGTCGTCGAGGATCACCTCGCCGCCGTTCTGACGGGCGACCCCGCGGCGATGGCCGCCGACTACGCCACCGACGCGGTACTCGTCCGCCACGACACGTCCTACGCCGGTGCGACGGTCATCGCCGAGTACTTCACGTCGGTCCCCGGGCGGCTCGGCGGTGGCGAGGTGTGCTTCGGCGAGCGAACCGCCGAGGGCGACGGGTGCGTCTCGGTGCGCTGGCGCATCGCCGGGGGACCCGCCGCCGGCACGTCCGGACGTGACACCTTCACCGTCGCCGGCGGGCTCATCGTGCACCAGACTGTGGCCCTCGACGATGCCGACTTCTGACGCACTCCCCACCATGAGGCGCCGCTCATGAGCACGACCACCGCCCCCCGGACAGTCACCATCGACTCCTACGTCGCCGCGCAGCAGTGCTACCGCAGCCGCGACCTGCGCCAGGGGTCCTATGACGAGGGCGACGTCGTCATAGCCGACGTGGTCATCAATCTGCACGGCGCCGAGCACCGCAACCGGCGCCGCCTCGAGAACCGCCTCTTCCGCCGGGACACCTTCTGGCACTTCGAGCAGGACCTGTTCCCGGCCATCTTCGAAGAGACGCTGGCGCCGCATCTGACCGCAGGCCGCACCGAACTGGTCCGCTTCGGCCACCAGCTCATGATGAACCTCGCCGCGCTCACAGCCGGCGTCGACCGGCCCGAGGAGACCCCGGAGGAAACGTTCCGCCTCTACGACTACCTCATGCTGTTCATCGAGGGCGCCACGATCGCGCACCACACCGGCGACAAGGAGGCCAAGGCGGCGGAGATACACGCGGCCCTGCAAGCCTTCCAGCGGGAGTTCCTGGCGCCGGGGATCCGCCGACGCCGGGCCATTCTGGATCGCATCGCGGCCGGCGAGGCCGCCGAGGTGGAGTTGCCGCCGGACGTGTTGAGCGTGCTGGTGCGCAACCAGGACAACCTCGACCTCACGCCCGAGATCATCAGCCGCGAGGTGGCCTTCTACCTGCTCGCCGGGGCGCACACCAGCGCCACCGCCTTCACCCGCACGATGCACAACATCTTGAGCTGGCTCGCGGCGAATCCGGGCGCCGCCGACCGCCCTCGCACGGACCGCCTCATCTGCCAGCGGGCCACGCACGAGACGATCCGCCTGCAACCCTCCAGCCCGGTTGCCGTGCGCTGGGCGGAGGCCGAGATCACCCTCACCGACGGCACCGACATCGGGACCGGTGACAGGGTCGTCATCGACCTTCCGAGGGTCAACCGGGATCCGGCGGTGTTCGGCGACGACGCCGAGGACTTCAACCCACTGCGGGAGACCGCAGAGGGGATCCACCCCTGGGGACTGAGCTTCGGCATGGGCATGCACGCCTGCATCGGCCAGGATCTGGCGGCGGGCATCGTCCTGGACCCCGAGAGCGGTCGCGAGGGCCACCTGTTCGGCGTCACGCCGGTCGCCGTGCAGACGATGTTCGACCACGGCTGCATCCCCGACCCTGACGACCCGCCCGAGATGGACCCTTCCACCACGCGGCCGTACTTCGGGCGCTACCCGGTGATCTTCACCGGCGGCGCCTGATCCGGCATGGACCTCACCCCCACCCAGGAGGCACTGCGGGAGACCGTTGCGGCGCTCGCCGCCGACCTCTACGCCCCCCAGGCCGCGGCCTGGGACGCCGAGCGCACCCCGTTCCCCAATGCCGAGCGGCGCCGGCTGGCCGAATTGGGCTTCTTGGGCATGGGTCTGCCGCCGGAGTACGGGGGCGGCGGGGCGGATCTACTCGATTCGCTCATCGTCATCGAGGAACTGGCCAAGGCCGCTCCGACGGCGGCGTTCCCGGTGTTCGAGGCCAACACGGGGCCGGCTCGGGTCATCGACCTCTTCGGCACGCCGGAGCAGAAGGAACGCCTGCTGCCGCCGATCGCCGCCGGCGAGGTGACGATGGCGATCACGATCTCCGAACCCGACGCCGGGTCGGCCGCAACGGACATGACCACCGCGGCGGAACTCCGGGGCGACCACTACGTGATCAACGGCACGAAGCGCTGGTGCTCCGGGGCGGGACATGCCGAGCAGTACCTGGTGTACGTGCGCCTGAACGAGGAGCGCGGCGCTCGCTCCATCGGGGCTCTGGTGACCGATCGCGACAGCGCCGGGCTGACGTTCGGCCCCCAGGAGCGCCTCATGGGCTTCCGGGGGATCCCGTCGGCGGACATGTTCTTCGATGACGTGGCGGTGCCGGCGGAGAACCTCGTCATCGGGGCCGGTGGTTTCGGGCGGCTGTTCACCGCGTTCTCCATCGAGCGGCTCGGCAACGCCACGATGAGCCTCGCCATCGGCCAGGCGTGCGTGGACCTCTGCGCCGCCTACGTGACCGAACGGCAGCAGTTCGGCAAGGAGATCATCGAATTCCAGACGGTGCAGACCGCGCTGGCCGAGATGATCCTGCAGGTCGAGGCGGCGCGACTGCTCATCTACCGGTCGGCGGGGCGCGCCGGACGGGGCGCCCCCCGCACGCTGGAGGCGTCGCTGGCCAAATGCTTCTCCAACGAGATGGCCAAGAAGGTGGCCGACGTGGCGCTGCAGCTGCACGGGGGCTACGGCTACAGCGAGGAGTACGGCATCGAGCGTCGACTGCGCGATGCGCACGGCTGGGCCATCGCGGGCGGCACACCGACGATCCAGAAGGTGCGGATCGTCTCGGAGTACCTGCAGCGCCGCTTCAACCAGCGCGCCTAGCCGGCGCCTGAGTCACGTCGGGTCATGCGACCCGTCATTCCGGCGAAGGCCGGAATCCAGGAGCGGTGTGGTCCCGCGCCGAGGCTCAGCGATCGGCGCCGAGAAGTACGGCGTTGTGGTACTGAGCGCCCGAACCGGCGCCGGTGGCCAGCACCACCTCCGCTCCGGCTACCTGCGACGGACCGGCGATGCCGCGGATCTGGCGAACGGCCTCGACGATCTTCAGCGTCGGACCGCCCCAACCGACGTGCGAGTACGCCATGAGCCCCCCGTCGGTGTTGGTGGGGTGACGGCCGTCGAGCCCGATACCGGCTTCGGCGAGATAGTCCACTCCCTCGCCTTCCCCGCAGAACCCGAGCGTCTCGAATTGGCGGACCACCTCGAAGGTATTGATGTCGTAGAGCTCGAACACGTCAACGTCACGCGGGCCGACGCCGGCCATTCCGAAGGTACGCCGGTAGGCGGCTTCCCCGATGCGAGCCACATCGTCGTAGCGCGGCGGATCCACGTACTGCTGGCGACGCCACTCGCATCCGCCGCCGAGCACCACAGCCGGTGCGGACGGGCAATCGCGGGCTCGCTCGAGACTCGTGACGACGATCGCGGCCGCTCCTTCGGTCGCAAGACAGAGATCCAACAGCCGGAACGGCTCGGCCACCGGCGGGGACGTCAGCACGTCGACGGGCCGGTACGGGCCGCGGCCGTACATGACCGCCGCCGGATTGGCGGCGCCGGCGTTGCGGATCGCAGCGGGCACGAGCGCCATCCGCTCGGGGTCGGGGGCGAACCTGTGGACGTACACCTGCGCCACCAGCGCGAACTGCGCGGCGGTGAGCGATCCCCAGCACGACACGAACTCGTTGTCGGGCCGGGTGTAGGAGGCGACAGCGGCGGCGCGCGAGGCGGCGCCGCCAGACGACACAGCGGCGCTCGCGGCGTCGCCGCCAGAAGACACTGTCGAGGTACCTCCGGACTCCCCGGCGCGACCTCCGAACACCAGCACCGTCGTGCATTGGCCGGACAGGATGGCGCCGGCGGCGTCGAGCAGACCCGGGGCCCCCTGCGGGTAGGTGTCGCCCACCCAGTCGAACCCCTTGCCGAACAATGCCGACCAATCCACCGAGCCGGGCCCGAAGACGGTGCCACCCGGGCCGGGCCAGCGTGCCGAGATGCCGTCCACCTCGGCGATGTCCATGCCGGCGTCGTCGAGCGCCGCCTTCGCCGCCTCGAGGCAGATCCGCACCGAGTTCCCCTCGAGGTGCCGCGCTTGGCGCGTGGCCGCGACTCCCGCCACGGCGATGCCGGCCAGCGGGTGCGGTGGGTGCGCAGCGCCGCTCACACCTGGCGCCCCTCGCCCCCGTAGCGCTTGCGGATCTCGTCCTTGGCGATCTTGCCGACGGCGTTCTTGGGCAGGGCGTCGATCAGCTCCACCCGCTCTGGCACCTTGATCGAGGTCAGCTCCGAGCGCCGGCAGTGTTCCCGCAACTCCTCGGGGCCGGCCGTCACCCCCTCCTTGAGTGCGGCAACGGCCAGGATGGCCTCGCCCCAGTCGGGATCGGGCACGCCCACCACCGAGCACTCCAGCACGGCCGGGTGACGGTAGAGCACGTTCTCGATCTCGGTCGGCGCGATGTTCAGCCCGCCGCGGATGATGAGGTTCTTGAGGCGGTCGACGATGTAGATGAACCCTTCGTCGTCGATCTCGGCTACGTCCCCGGAGTGCATCCACCCGTCGCGCAGCGACTCGGCGGTGCGCTCGGGGTCGCGGTAGTAGCCCTTCATCACATAGGGGCCGCCGAAAATGACCTCGCCCCGCTCGCCGGGCGCGACGTCTCTGCGTTCGTCGTCGACCACCCGCACGTCGACGGCATAGGAGGGCTGCCCGCACGATGCCAGCAACTCGGGCCGCTCGGTGAGCCCCCGGTGATGGTCCTCCTTGCGCAACATGGTGCCGATCGAAGCGATCTCGGCCATCCCGTAGAGCTGGTTGAAGATGTTGCCGAATCGCCCAACCAGCTCGGCGAGGCGCTCCGGCGAGATGGGCGAGGCGCCGTAGCCGAGAGTCACGAGCCCGCCGAGCAGCCGATCGTCGGCCGGGCGGAGGCTGCCGAGCAGCCGCATCAGCTGCGTCGGCACCAGGAACGAGTGGCTGACGCCCTGGCGCTGCACCGTCGCGGCGAATCCCGCGGGTTCGAAGCTCCGGCTGTCGCGGAACCCGAGCGCCGCGCCCATCAGCAGCGCCGGCACGATCGTGATGTTGACACTGGAGTTGTGCGGGATCTGCAGCAGGTAGCGGCTGTGCCGACCGATCTCGTACTCGAGCGCGGTCACCGTCGCGTGCTGCAGCACTCGGGCGTGATCGAACAGCACGCCCTTGGGGCGCCCGGTCGTGCCGCTGGTGTAGACGATGCAGAAGTCGTCGTCGGGCCGCACCTCGTGCAATGTGGTCGGCGGTGCGGAGGATCCGGTGGTGACGAGCGACCGGTAGGGCTCGGCGTCGATGTCCAGGACGTCGGGGCCGTACTTCTCGGCCACCTCGGCGGCCTGCGGCAGGTGCTCGGTGTCACAGAGCAGCAACCGTGGCCGGGCGTTGTCGATGATCTGGTCGAGTTCCGCCGCGCCGAGCCGGAAGTTGAGCCC
Organism: Acidimicrobiales bacterium; assembly: GCA_963668565.2. GTDB lineage: Bacteria > Actinomycetota > Acidimicrobiia > Acidimicrobiales > CATQHL01 > VXNF01. Next base: position 104,850 of record CAXXMX010000002.1, on the reverse strand, counting down.
CACGTAGACGGCAGCGGCCTTGGTGATCCCGCCGAGCACCTCGACGACCTCCGGCCGGTTCGCCACGAGCAGCGCCACGCGGTCGCCCGCCGCGATGCCGAGCGGACCGGCGAGCGTGTTGGCAATGCGGTTCGTGCGCTCCTCCAGCTCGACCCAGCTGACTTCGCGGCGCTGCGGCCCGACGTCGAAGAGAGCGGTCGCCTTCGGGTACCGCACCGCGTTGCGCCGGAACGCCAACCCGACGTTCATGCGGTTACCACGGTGCGCAGCGCAGCGCGGCTCGGCAGCCGGCCGGTACGCCGCGACTCGAACCCCTCACGCCACCGCCTCGGCGACCCCGTGGGTTGCGGCGCACGGAGCGAAGGCCGGTAACAGGGCACCGTCGGGCCCGGGGACGAAACGCACCTGCACATCCATCCCGATGTACACCTCCGGCGCCGCGCAGTCCACGATCCACGTCAGGAGGTTCCAGCCCTCGGCGACGTCCACGATGGCCAGCACGTACGGCGCCTCGAAGGCCGGCTCGGGAGGGCGGTGGACGACGGTGAAGCTGTAGACCGTGCCGCGCCCGGTGCTCGGCTCGTAGCTCCACTGCTCGCTGCGGCAGAACGGGCAGACCACCCGTGGCGTGAAGAAGCTTCGACCGCAGCAGCCACAGACGGGACGCAGCAACTCGCCGCGGTCCACGCCCGCCCAGAACTCGCCGGTCAGCACGCGATCCGCGCGGTCCGGCGGCTGCATCAGGGTTCAGTCCTCGTGCAGCAGGAGCGCCATGGCGGCTTCCGACACCGGCATGCCGACCTCGACGCCCCGGGCCGCCGCCAGGCGGTTGCAGGCTCCCACCTTGCCGATCTCGTACGCCTTGAAGGCGTCACCGATGGGCGCCGTCCAGGCATCGAACGAACCCCCGGCGAGGCCGTGTTCCTCGACGATGGCCAGGCCGGCGATACCGGAGTCGTTCTTGGCGCGGCCTCCGTCGGCGCAGATGAAGCCGTGCGGCGAGACCTCCAGCAGGAAGCCGGCGCCGCTGCGGCCCGTGTGGCCCGCGGTCACCAGCACGTTGCGGGAGTCCTCGGGCTGCGCGAACACGATTGAGTCGGTCACCACCAACTCCCGCCCCGACGGCGACATGGCCACCACCTCGCGGCGGATCTTCGTGCCCTCGTCGATCTCGCCGACCGGATCGTTACAGGCGAGTAGCCGTGCGGCCTCCGCCACGGGCATCCCCTCGGTCACCCCGCAGCGCTCGGCGTAGATGTTGAGCCGGCTGATCACCCCGCAGGTGTACTGATCCATGCCGTTTCCCAGCTCCGCCGATGCGGCCGCTGCAGTGGCGGCCGGGATGCCGAGGGCTTCCAGGTACCACAGCCCGGCGATTCCCGCCCCGTCCATGCCGACGGCGCCGTCGTGGCCGATGACCGCCCGGGGCCTGTGGGGCACCATGAGCCGGGCGGGCAGCACCCCGAGGTACGACGCCGGCACCACGACGTCGTTGTTGCGGTTGCGGGCGTCCACGTAGCGGGCCGAGTCCATCACCACGATCCGCCGGTCGCCGTGGCGGGCGACGATCTCCTGCGGGTGATCCGCTTCGTTCGCCAGGAGAGGCGCCTCGGTGACCATGTGCAACTCCTCGCTCGGTTGGTGCTGCGTCTGTCGGGTATCCGGGGTGCGGCAGGACGGCGACGGATCCGCCGCACTCGACGAAGCGGGTATCGATTCTGTCATCGGATCACCGCGAGGCGGCGATCTCTCGGGCTACCGGACCAGGTGGGGCGCTCGCCCGTCGAGCCGCAGAAGCCGCGCGGCGTTGCCGTTCAGGGTCGGTGCGAGACCGTCCACGTCGGGGCCCGAGCCGCGGTCCCATCCGCCGAAGTTGGTGCCGTAGACGAGCCGATCCGTGCCCAGGGTGTCCGCCACGAACGCGAACTCGCGAGCCCCGGTCACGTGGCAGTCGAACCAGAGCCGCTCGAGTTGCTCGTCGAAGACGCCGGTGGGCTTCAACCACTCCGGCGAGGCGGGGCGGCGCTCGGCCAGCTTCCGCAGCTTCGACAGCGCGAGGGCCAGGGATCCGCCCCCGTGGCTGATGCAGATATCCAGCGCCGGGTGGCGGCGCACCACCCCTCCGAAGATCAGTGTTGCCGCGGCCAGCGCCTCCTCGAGGGAGTACTCCAGCACCAGGTCGAGATCCCAGCGACGCAGGCGCTCGTTGAGCAGCGGGCCATCGATGCCCGACTGGGTGGGGTGCAGGAAGAGTGGAACGTCGAGTTCCACGCAGGCCTCGTACAGGGCATCCATGGCGGGTGCGTCCAGGGGCGTCCCGAAGTCGGTGCCGATGTAGCCGCCGAGCAGCCCGAGCTCGCCAACGATGCGGTGTAGCTCGGCGCAGGCCGCCTCGATGTCCTGCATGGGTAGGGCGCCGAGACCGACGAAGCGGTCCGGGTGGTCGGCCACCGCCTCGGCCAGGCTGTCGTTGTGGGCACGGCAGAAATCCGCCGCCGCCGGCGCGTCGACGAAGTGCAGGTACGTCAGGGGGTTCGGGGACAGTGCCTGCACCCTGATACCGGCAGCATCCATGGCGGCGAGGCGCATGTCCAACTCGATGAACAGCGACCCTCGATACGCCACGCCGTCAAGTTGGTAGTTCCCGACACGGAACCAGGGACTCCCGTCGGGGTGGTAGCCGATCTCGGGACCGCAGGCACCCGCCCGACCCATCGAGCCCTCGAGCACGATGTGGCCGTGTACGTCGATAAGGCCATCGGCGTGAGTCATGACCGGCCCTCCATGATGCCGTCGGCACCCGGCAGCCAGGCGGCAATACCTGCCACCGGGATGGCGCACACGACCGACTCGGTGATCTGGGCCTCGCTGCACCCGGCTCTGCGGGCACCGTTGGCATGCACGTTCACGAACCGGGCGGAGAACTCCGCCGCGTTGATCGTGCACAGCAGCAGTTCGGCATGGCCCGCATCCAGGACGTTCTCGGCGAGCGACCACTCCCGCATCAGCACGTATCCCTCCAGAGCACGGGAAGCGTCGTCGGCCATGAGTTCCACGTAGCCGGGTACGAACCCGAAGTAGTCCTCGAAGTAGTCGAGGCACGCCTGGCGATCCAGCGGGAACTCGACGGCGTCGCCGGCGGGGGGCGCCAGGGGTTCACCGAACACCTCGTCGATGGCGGCGTTGAAGGTGGTATAGACGGCCTCGCCGCGGGAGATGAGCACGGTGAGAGCGGCGCCGCGGGCCACGTCGATTTCCAGGCCCAGGTCGCGTGAGCGCTCCATCTGCGCCATGAGCATGTCCCGATGGCCCTTGACCGCCGCGGCCGCCGCCATGTAGAGGGCCTTGGCCCAGGCGGGGCAGGCGCCGTCGGTGTCGGTGACCTCGCGCACGCGGGCCAGGCCCTCGGCGAATTTCGGCGACACGGCATCGATATGGCCGCTTGCCAGGGCGGCACTGCCCAGCACGGAGCGGTCGGCTCCGCCAACGGCCGTGTTCTGGATTGTCATGGGACCTCCTCGGGGAACGCGAACCGGCGACCGGGGCGCCCGGCTCAGGGCACCGCGGCAGGTGGGCTGCTCAGAGCTTGGCCACCTCACCGCCGTCGATGACGAAACACGATCCGGTGACGAATGCCGCGAGCGGTGACGCCAGGTAGCACACCAGCGGCCCGAGTTCGGCGGGCTCGCCCATGCGACGCAGCGGGATCTTTCGCAGGCGAGCGGCGAGCATCTTCTCGTCGGCCAGCACCTGCGCCTGAGCCTCGGTGGCGAAGGCACCGGGCGCGATCATGTTCACCCTGATGCCGTAGCGGGCCCACTCGGCCGCCAGGGCTTCGGTGAGCCGGGCCAGCGCGCCCTTCGAGGCGCTGTAGGCCACGAGCAGGGGCTTGCCCTTGAGGCTGGAGGTGGAGCCGATGTTGATGATCGAACCGCTTGTGGACGTCGCCACGAAGTGACGTCCCGCGGCCTGCGACAGAACGGCGGGCGCCAGCACGTTCACCGCCACGACGTCGGCCAGCACGCCCGGATCCTGGTCGAGGAATGTCCCGGCGGGAGCGATGCCGGCGTTGTTGACCACGCAGTCCAGCCGGCCGAAGCGCTCCAGCGTCACGTCCACGAGGCCGGCCACCTCGCCGGCGTCGCGCATGTCGCATCGCACGGGATGGATACTCCCACCGGATCCCGCGGCAAGATCTTCGAGGGCGTCGGCGGAGCGGGCTGCCGCCACCACCCGGGCACCCTCGGAGGCGAGTGCCTCCGAGGCGGCCCTGCCGAGGCCACGACTGGCACCCGTGACGATGGCGACGGTGTCCGTCAGCCGCAGATCCATGCCGATGCCTCGAGGTCAGTCCTGGGCGCCGCGCTCGACGACATCGCGACACAGGCGGTTGGCGATCCCCAGGCGCAGCACCTCGCTCGTTCCCTCGTAGATGCGCATGGCCCGGGCCTGGCGGTAGTACTGCTCGATCTTGGAGCCCTTGACGAGCCCCCAGCGACCCATCACCTGCACGCAGCGATCGACCACCCTCGCAGCCGCCTCGGTCGCCGCCAGCTTGGCCAGCGATGAGTGGTCCAGCGTCGTGGCGGGGTGCAGGCGCGCCCTCTCGGCCGCCTGGTAGGCAAGCAGGCGAGACGACTCGAGGTCGGCCAAGGAGTCGGCCAGAAGACTCGCCACCGCGCCCAAACGCACCAGCGGGCGGCCGAACTGATGACGTTCGGCGGCATGGCGGGCGGCGATCTCCAGCGCTCCCTCCATGAGCCCCACGGCCGCGCCCGCCACCGACGAGCGGAAGACCGACAGCGTGGCGAACACATGGGCGAACCCGTTGCCCGCAGGGCCGAGTCGATGGTCCTCTGTCAGGGCAACGTCGGCGAATTCGATCTCGCCGAGAACGTGGGGCGCCATGAGCTCGGGCGTCGGCGAGACCCGGACACCCTCGCTGTCGGCAGGAACGAGCACCATCGAGTAGATGTCGTCGTCCTCGCCGTCGGGCGCCGGCTCGCGTACGAGCGTCGTGAAGAATCCCGCCACCGGAGCATTCGAAATGAACGACTTGCGCCCCGAGAGCACGTACTCGTGGCCACCCGGTTCAACCCGCCGCAGGGTCGTCGTGATCGCCTTGAGGTCCGATCCGGCCTCGGGCTCGGTCAGGGCGATCGCCGCCAGGCACTCGCCCGACGCAACCCGCGGCAGCCACGCCCGTCGTTGCGTCTCGCTGCCGCCGAGGGCGATGGCGTAGCTGCCGATGCCCTGCAGCGCCAGGAGGGCGTCGAGATGCGCCGACGCCTTCATGCACACCTCCCTCGCCACGCACACGGCGAGGGGATCCACCAACTCGAAGCGCCCCCCGTAGGCGGAGGGGACCATCAACTCGCACAATCGGCTGGCCCGCAGGATCGCCAGGGTGGGACCGTGCACCTCCGAGCACTCATCGGCTTCGGCGGCGAAGGGGGCGACCTCCTCCGCCACTACCCGTGCTTCGGCCTTGATGTCCCTATACAACTGTGGTAGTTCGAAGATCGCCATGGTCCAGCCCGCTCCTTGGTTGACCTCGTCAGTTCCCGCCGCTGTGGTGCCCGCGGGTCCGTAGCTGACGCAGCGTACCTGGCGAGCCTCGCCGATTCGGCGGCACCTAGAATAAACGATTGGTAGAGACCGGTCACGCGAGAGGAGCGCAGAAGCCATGACCGACGTGATCATTGACCGGCGGGATGAGGTTCTGTGGCTGCGACTCAACCGTCCCGAACGCCTCAACGCCTACGACCGCACAACGATCGACGAGATCATCGCGGCGCTGCGCGAACACGTGCAGGCCCGCGTCGTCGTCATCACAGGTGAGGGTCGGGCCTTCTGCGCCGGCGGCTACCTGGCAAACCTCGCCGATCCCGACTTCTGGGAACTGCGGTCGATGTTCACCGGCAGCCTGGAACTCTTCGACGCCATCCGTTCGGCGCCCATGCCGGTCATCGCAGCCGTGAACGGCCCCGCCTTCGGCGGCGGCAACGAGCTGGTCGTGGCCTGCGACCTCGCCATCGCCGCAGAGAGCGCCCGCTTCGGCCAGACCGGCGTCAAGGTCGGCAGCGCCCCGGTGCTGGGCGGCACCAACCTGCTGGCCATGACGGTCGGCGAGAAGAAGGCCAAGGAGGTCGTCTTCCTTTGCCGCTCTTACACAGCCACCGAAGCCCTGGATCATGGCTGGATCAACGCGGTGGTACCCGACGACGAACTGCTGGGGGAGGTGGAGCGCTGGTGCGACGAGATCTGTGCCATGTCGGCGCGCTACATGGAGGTCGCCAAAGCCAGCTCGAACGTGTGGTGGCACCAGTTGCGCGACAACATGCAGTCGGGTCTGGGAATGCTGATGCAGGCCATCGGCTCGCCGGACATGCTCGAGGGAGCCGCCGCCTTCCTGGAAAAGCGCAAGCCGCAGTTCCCGCCCCGAGATGCGCGCTGAGCCCGCTTCGGTCGCCCCCGCCATGGCTCCCCGCAGCTACGACCAATTCCGGCCGACCTTCGCCGACCGGCGTCACTGGAACTCCCCCGACGTGTTGCGGCACCGCGCACAGACGCATGCCGAGCGCATCTATCTCGATGTCCCGTCGACCGGCGAGACCTACACCTACGCCGAGACCCTGAGCCTGGTCGAGCGGGTGGCCTGCGGCCTGCGGGCAGCAGGGGCGGTTCCCGGCGATCGGCTGCTCATCATGGCGCCCAACTGCTCGGCCTACATCCTGGCCTGGCTGGGCTCGTCGCTCGCACAGATGGCGGAAGTCCCCATCAACACCGCCTACCGGGGCACGTTCCTCGAGCACCAGGCCTCCACAGTGGCCCCCCGCCTCGCGCTGATCCATCCCGACTTCGCCGAACGCTTCGCCGAGAGCGCCGGGGCCGTGCGCACCGTGGAGCGCTTCTACCTTGCCGGCGGCACGGCTGCTGAGCGAGCCGGCGCCGCGTCAGCGCTGCACAGCGCGGGTTTCGCCGTCTCGGACTGGGAGGAGTTGCTGCAGAAGCCCCCCACCGGCGCCGCGGCAGAATTGCCACAGGTGCGCCACTCCGATCTGGGGTCGGTCTTCTTCACCTCCGGCACGACGGGCCTCTCCAAGGGCGTGATGATGCCGCATGCCCACATGTACCTCTTCGCCGATCAGTGCGTGTCGCTCACCCGGCTCACCGACAACGACGTCTACATGTCTACGGGCCCCCTCTTCCATGGCAACAGTCACTTCCTGGCCGCCTACCCCGCGCTGATCGCCGGCGCCCGGTATGTCCTGGCGGAGCGGTTCAGCGCCAGCGCCTGGACCCGCCAGATCCGTGACAGCGGCGCCACGGTGACCAACTTCGTGGGTGTGATGATGGACTTCGTCTGGCAGCAGCCGCCGCAGCCCGACGATGCCGACAACGACCTGCGCTGCATCTTCGCGGCCCCGACCGCTTCGGGCATCCTCGACGCCTTCAAGCAGCGGTTCGGGGTGGAGGCGTTCGTGGAGGTGTTCGGCCTGACCGAGACCTGCATGCCGATCCTCAGCCCCTACGGCGAGGATCGCCCGCCGGGCGCGGCCGGCCTGGCCAACAGCGACTGGTTCGACGTGCGCCTCGTGGACTCCGAGACCGACGAGGAGGTTGCAACCGGCGAGATGGGCGAACTCGTGGTACGCGCCCGTCACCCGTGGACGCAGTCGGTGGGCTACTACAACATGCCCGCCGAAACGCAGGCGGCCTGGCGCAACCTCTGGTGGCACACCGGTGACGGGATGCGGCGCGACCCGGAGGGCTGGTACTACTTCGTGGACCGCCTCAAGGACGCCATCCGGCGCCGCGGCGAGAACATCAGCTCCTACGAGGTGGAGCAGGCGCTCCTCGCCCATCCGGACATCGCCGAGGTGGCGGTCGTGGCCGTTCCCGCCGATCAGGAGGCGGGCGAGGACGAGGTGCTGGCCGTGATCGTCCTTGAATCGGGGGCCGAGATCTCCGCGACCGACGTGTGCGCCTACGCCGACCGGCGGCTGCCGTACTTCGCGGTCCCCCGCTACCTGCGCTTCGTCACCGAGCTGCCCAAGACGCCCTCGGAGAAGGTGCGCAAGGTGGAACTCCGCGCCGCGGGCGTCGGCGCCGGTACCCACGACCGGGGTCCGGCGCCGCGGCGGGGGGCAGCGCACCCCAGGGAGTCACCCATGACCCATGACGCACCCGAACAGCAGGTCCCCAAGCAGCAGACGGTGGTGTACACGTCGAGCACCGGCCGGGGCCGGGTCTGCGCGATGGATTCCGCCTACCACGTTGATGTTGCCAACCGGGGACGCGACATCTGCGTGAACTCCTCCTACTGCGGGGTCCTGCCGGCGAGGTTCATCGCGGAGGCGGCCCCGAGGGGTGCCATCGGCATGGACTGCGGAATCGGCCCGGAGGGTTCGGCAATCGCCGGCCTGTGGTACCTGGAAGCGCTCGGCATCCCCGCCACCGTCGCCGACGTGATGAGCGCGCGGCTGGGCGACGGGGTGCACCTGTATCGCAACGGTGTCATCAGCTTCTTCAACCAGCCGGCGGCCGACTGCGGCGTGCGTGCGGGCATGACCGTCGCCACCGCCGCCCTGCTGATGCTCGAGAACGACCCGACGCCGGCGGCGGCCGACGAGATCACGAACCGGACGGTCATGTACGAGGCCCCGGACGGGCGCCAAGTGATCGCCACCGACTCCATCGCCTTCGCCACCGAGACCGACCGCGGCCGTAACGTGCTGGTGACCGCCGGGCACACCGGACGCAGCGCGGTGCCCTACCTGCGGCGGGCGAGCGCCTGGGGGTTCATCTGCTCCGACGGTGGGCGCGGCATGGACGACTCGGGCATGGCCGGGTTGGCCATCGTGGAGGCCGACGGCCTCGCCGGCGCCACCGTGGACGCCCGCCGAGCCCGCATGGGCAGCGGGCTGTCGCACTATCACGACGGCGTCATCTCGGCGCGTAACGCACTGGCCGCCGCCCGTGGCGTGGAGATCGGCATGCCCTGTCCCCAAGCGGCGCACCTGCTGCTGGCACGCCCCGATGAGTTCTGACGCGCCGCCGCACTCGGACACCGCGGCGAACGGGGCCGCCACACTCCCCTACCCGCTGCTGTTCCGCCCTCTGAGGATCGGTCCCCTTGAGATCCGCAACCGCGTGATCTTCGCCGGCCACGGCTCGCGCTTCGTGGACTGGCATTCGCACCACCTGACCGAACGGCAGGGCCACTACCTCGCCGAGCGGGCCGCCGGGGGTGTCGGCCTGGTGATCCAGGGATCATCCATGGTGCACCCGACGGGCCTGGCGGCGGCAGGGGTGAACGAGGTCTACAGCGACTCGAGCATCGCCGCCTACTCGCGCGTCGCCGCGATGGTCAAGGCCGAGGGCGCCGGCATATCTCCGAGGGCGGACCCGACGACGTCACGCACGATCCAGCCGTGATCGAGGCGTACCTGGGGCACGGCTTCGCCGCCCGCCTCGAGGCCGAGACCCTGGGAGTCAGCGTGGCCGACAGCGTCACAGGCGGCGAGACGGACTGATGCCCCTCCTGGAAGTCACCGATCTGGTCAGCGGCTACGGGCGCCTCGAGGTTCTGCACGGCATCTCGCTCGACGTGCGCGAGGGCGAGATCGTGTCGGTGCTGGGTGCCAACGGGGCCGGCAAGACGACGTTCCTTCGGGCCGTCTCGGCTGTGCTCGACACCTGGTCGGGACGCGTGTGCCTCGCCGGCGAGGATCTCGCTGGACTGTCCGTGGAGCGCCGCGCCGCAGCCGGCCTCGGACACCTTCCCGAGGGTCGGGGCGTGTTCCAGAACCTCACCGTGCGCGAGAACCTGGATCTGGGCACCGTGCTGCGCCGCGACGGCTCCGCCGCCGTCAACGCCGACCGTGATCGCTTGCTGGGCATCTTCCCCGCCCTCGCCGAGAAGATCCGCGACCAGGCGTCCTCGCTGTCGGGCGGCCAGCAGCAGATGCTGGCCCTGGCGCGCGCCATGCTCACCCGCCCGAAGCTGCTCATGATCGACGAGTTGTCGTTCGGGTTGGCGCCGTTCCTCGTGGACGAACTCTTCACGCTGGTCACCGACCTGCGCGGCGAGGGCAACACGTTCCTGCTCATCGAGCAGAACGCCCAAGTGCTGGACATCTCCGACCGCACCTTCGTGTTCAAGACGGGCAACAACGACATTGCCGGGCCGTCGGCCGAATTGCGCCAGTCCCACGATCTGGTCCGCTCGTACCTCGGCACGTGACGGCCCGGGTTCTCGCGCCGTAGGCTCCGGAACAACGCTTACGGACTCCGATCACGACCAGCCCAGCCCTATGGGTCTCCTGCCGAGTGACGGCTTCTACCACTGGGGCATCGTGGCATGGGACTTCGACGCCACGTGCGAAGAACTCGGCGCTGTCTGCGGCCTGACGTGGGCCAAACCCATGCGGCGCCGGTTCGATCTGCGCCAGCCCGACGGCGTGATCGAGGTGGAGTTCCGTCTCACCTACTCCGTCGAGGGTCCACCGCACTACGAGATCCTCGAGGCCTCTCCCGGAACCCTCTGGGATCCTTCGGTGGCCGGAGGAGGCGTCCACCATCTGGGTTTCTGGTCCACGGATGTGGCCACGGACGCCGCCCGGCTGGAAGCCGCGGGCTATCCGTGCGGAGCCACCGCGGCCACACCCGACGGTCGACCCGCGGGATTCAGCTACCACCGCCTCCACAGCGGCCTGTGGGTTGAACTCGTGGACCTCTCCCGCAAGCCGGCCTACGAGAGCTGGATCGCGGGAGGCGACTTCCCCACGTTCACGGTCCCGACCACCCCCGACGCCGAGCCGTCGAGCTGAACACCGGCAGCTAGGTCGCCGGCCGGATACCGCCGCGATGTCCTTCGCGCACAACCGAGCCGACGTCGTGGTCGTCGGCCGGGGTCCCGGCGGATGTGCGGCCGCCACCGAAGCGGCACGAGCCGGCGCCTCGGTGGTGCTGTTGGAAGTCCTCCCCGGCGTTGGGGGCAACGCTGCTCGCTCCACCGGCTACATGGCGTTCGCCGACTTCGAGGCCCAGCACAACGCCGGCATCGCCGACTCCCCCGAGGCCTACCTCGCCGACATGGTCGCCGAGGCGGCTCTGCAGCAGGACCGCTACGGCGTGATCTTCGACACCGCGCTCGCCGGCCTCTACGCCGAGCAGTCGGCCGACGCCTACCGCTTCCTCATCGAGTTGGGCTTCCGTTTCAACCGATTTGTGCCGCGCCCGCGCCAGCACACCATCGACCGCATGATGGACGTGGAGGACACAGCTATGTTCGGGGCGCTCTTCGCCTCGGCACCGGCCACCGCAGGCGTGGACGTGCGCCGTGGTGTGCGGGCCCGACGCCTGCAGACAGAGGCCGGCCGGGTGACCGGCGTGGCCTGGGAACCCTGCGACGGACCCGCGGGCGGGAGCGCCGGAACCATCGAAGCCGCCGCGGGTGTGATCCTGGCCGCCGGCGGCTATCAGGCCAACCTCGAGTTGCGCTCGCGCTACCAGCCCGGCTACCTGGCGGGAACCCCTTACCTCGGCGTGGACACCGACCGGGGCGACGGGCATCTCATGGGCCAAGCCATCGGCGGCGACCTGATCAACATGACGATGATCCCGCCGCTTGTGATGGTGGCATCGGCCCTCGTCGAGGACTCCATCGCCGTGGACCGCTCCGGACGGCGTTTCCACGACGAGGCCGGGCCGTACGACAACCGCGTGGCGGCCCTCGACGCAACCGACGGGCGGCGGGCGTTCTACGTCTTCGACGACCGGGTGTACCGCTCGCGGCGTGACCTGGTGGAGCAGATGCCCAAGCCGGCGGTCGGCGCGGAGACTGTCGAGGATTTGGCCGGACTGATCGATTGTTCCCCAACCGCGCTCGCGGCCACGATCGCCGGATGGAACTCCACGGTCACCTCGGGCGTTGCGCGCGACCCCGCCTTCGGGCGCGTCGTCTTCGGCGCACAGCGGGCGCCCATCGCGCAGCCACCGTTCTGGGCGTCGCCCATGGTGGTGGGCATCAACTTCCCAGCCGGCGGCTTCCGGGTGTCGCTGGACTGCGAGGTGTTCGACGTGTTCGGAGAGGTGATCCCGGGTCTCTTCGCCGTGGGGGACTGCGTCGGCGGCATTGCGCCCGCCATCGGCCTGGGAGGCGTGAAGATCAGCAGTGCCGTCACGCTCGGACGGATCGCAGGACTAGCGGCAGCCGGTGGCGGGCAGACCCCCAACGCTGCGGCCGCACTCGCGACGCGAGCGCGAGTCGAGGCCGCTGCTTCGCCGAGCACGACGCCGGGACCGACCGCCACAGGCTCGGGCCAGCGCATTCCCATCGTCGGCTGACCGGAGGCCGCCGGAGGTTCGATTGTCACCGGCCCCGACGCCGGCTGCCGGTAGCTTGGCCGTTGCGGCGAACACGCTCCGGCCGGGGTGGTGATAGCCCGGGCGGACCCCTCCCCTCGGGCCGGACCGGCCCCCGGCCCGGCACACTCGGCGACCGAGGAAGCACTATGACCCGACCCGTACGAACCCGGCATGCGGCAGTGACTCCGGTTTGCCGCTGGGCGGCGCTCGCTTCGACGATGCTGCTCCTGGTCGCGGTGGCGACAGGCTGCGGGTACTTCGAAGCCGATGAGCCGCACCTGGCGCCCCGAACGCCGCTGCTGCCCCCCACGAGCGAAGCGCTGGGTGCGCCGGCGGCTCTGACGCCGACGTCCGCCGTACCGACCACGGCGGTCGCGGCGCCACCATCGAGCGCCGAGGCCGACGGAGCGGCAAGTGACCAACCACCGCCAGCGGACGGGGCGGTCATCGAGGGTGAGCCCACCGACGGCGGCGGTGCGGCGAGTGACACCGCAGACGACGAGCCGGGCACGAGCTCCGACGAGCCCCAGCTCCTGCAGATCATCGTGATCGAGGAGTTGAGTCACGACACGGCGGCGTTCACGCAAGGGCTGGAGATCTCCGACGGCCGCCTCTACGAGAGCACCGGAGCGCGAGGCGACCGGTCCAGCACGCTGCGGGAACTGGACCGCAACACGGGTGAGGTGCTGCGGCTCCACACGATCACCGAGGACGTGTTCGCCGAGGGGCTGACGTTCGTCGATGGCCGCATCTACCAGCTGACCTGGCAGGACGGCGTCACCCTCGTGTGGGACCCCGAGAACCTGTCCGAGGAGCAGCGCTTCGAGTACGAGGGCCAGGGATGGGGCCTGTGCTACAACGGACGTGTCCTCGTCATGAGCGACGGCAGTGCCGAGTTGCACTTCCGCGATCCTGTGACTTTCGAGCGGGTCGGCAACCCGGTGCTCGTCACCCTGGAGGGCAAGGAGTTGCCCTCCTTGAACGAGCTGGAGTGCGTCGCAGACAGGGTCTATGCCAACGTCTGGCAGACCGACCTGATCGTGCAGATCGACCCTGTCACCGGACGGGTGCTCGCCGTCGCCGACGCCTCGGAGATCGGCCTGCCGCGGCCCGACGATCCCAACGCGGTGCTGAACGGGATCGCCTGGGATCCGGCGACCGAGACGTTCCTCATCACCGGCAAGGACTGGCCGGTGATCTACGAGATGTACTTCGAGGCCGCCGGAGCCCCCAACGACGACCCGCGGCGGCTGAACCCTTAGCCGGCGAGCGCCGCCCGCAGCGCCGCCGCCGCCTCCGCCTGGGCCTGCTCGGCGCGGTCCATCTCCGCCTCGAACCCGAAGAAGCCGTGGAACATGCCGTCGTAGCGTGAGCAGGTCACGTCACAGCCTGCTGCGACCAGCTTCGCCGCGTACGCCTCCGCCTCATCGCAGAGCGGGTCGTACTCGGCGGTGATGATCAGACCCGGCGGCAGATCGGCATGACTCGCCGCGTGCACGGGCGACATGTACGGATCGGTCCTGTCGGCATCGCCGGTGTAGTGATCGTAGAACCACACCATGATCGCCCGTGTGAGAAGCGGCCCGTCGGCGTTGGCGGCCATGGACCACCAGGCGTCGGGATCCATGTCGCAGCAGGGATAGACGAGCAGCTGGAAGGCGATCTCGGGGCCGCCCCTGTCGCGTGCCAGCAGTGCCGTCACCGCCGCCAGGTTGCCGCCGGCCGAGTCGCCCGCCACCGCCAGGCGGGAAGGGTCCACGCCCAACTCAGCGGCGTTGGCCACCACCCAGCACGTCGCCGCGTAGCAGTCCTCCGGTCCCGCCGGGTAAGGGTGCTCGGGTGCCAGCCGGTAATCCACCGACACGTACACCAACCCGGTGCGGTTCACCATGGAGCGGACCTGCGGATCGTGGGTCTCGAGGTCGCAGAGCACCCACCCGCCGCCGTGGAAGTACACCACCACGCCAAGGGGGTTCCCGTCGGCGCCGGCGCCGTGCGGCCAGTAGATGCGCAGCGGCAGGTCGTTCCCGTCGGAGCCAGTGATGACCCGATTGTCGACGCGCCCCACCTCTGCGGGCTCGTTCTCCTGCTGCGACTGGATGGTGAAGCCGCGCATCTCGGTGGGGGTCATGTCCGGCGACAGCCGGAAACCCCCCTCTTCCATAGCCTTTAGGACCGTTACAGCCTGTGGATCCAGTGGCATCGATTGCCTCCCTTGCTTGGCCCCAGGTGTCCTGGCGGCGCTTACCAACCCTCACCGACGGTGAGCACCGAGCGAAGAACCCGCCCGGCCTGAAGATCCTCCAGGGCCTCGTTGGCCTCCGCCAGCGGGCGCCGGTGCGACAGCAGGTGATCGGTCGTGATGGCACCGGAGCGGTGCAACTCGAGGACGTCGCGGATGTCGTCCGGGGTAAAGCCCCGGGACCCCCACACACTCGACTCGCGCCACACCAGGTCGGTGGCGCGCAGCGTGAAGCCCTCGATGGTCGTCCCGATCATGATCACGCGCGAGCCGATGCCGGAGGTGTCGATGGCCTGGCGGTCCACGATGCCCGACCCCACCGTCTGCACCACCACCTCCGGGCCACCCGGCCCGCACAGTGCCCGAACCTGCTGCGGCGCATCATCGCCGCCGCGCACCACGTGGTGTGCCCCGAGCTGCTCGGCGAGTTCCAGCTTGGCCTCCGACCGGCTGACGGCAATCACCGTGCAGCCGAGGTGTGCCGCGAGTTGCACGGCGTTGGAACCGATGCCCCCTACGCCGAACACCACGACCGTCTCGCCGGGCTGCACCTTCCCGATGCGCACGAGCCCGTGGTAGGGCGTGGCCACGGCATCGGTGAGCACGGCCACGGCCGCCGGATCGTCGCTGGGCAGCACGGGGATGACGTTGCGCTCCGGCACCAGCACCTGGGAGGCGAACGCCCCGTCGTACTCCACGCCCATGCGACGCACGCTGAGGCACATGTTGACCCTGCCGACGCTGCACATCCGGCACGCCCCGCAGTGCTCGATGTAGTACAGCGCCACCGGCGTACCGGGCGGCGCCACGGCCGGGTCGACGCCCTCGCCCAGTTCTCGCACCACGCCGGAGGCCTCGTGGCCGGGAACGATCGGCAGCGTCGAGTTGAACCCGCCCTTGCGCAGGAACACATCGCTGCCGCAGACACCGCAGCCCCGGACGTCCACCAGGATCCACCCGGGGCGGGGCCGGAGGTCGGGCCGCTCGACGATCTCCAGCGGCGTGTTGTAGCGGTGCAGGACCGCAGCCTGCACGGCGCCGCCCTCAGCCGATGCCCGGTAAGCCCAGCGCCCCGGCGTCGGGCATCTCACCCATGTCGAAGTGCGAGGAGCCGAACACTTCCGGCTTCTTGCGCCCGACGCGCTCGTAGAACTCCTCCGGCACCGTCGTTGGATCCTTGTACATGGTCCACTGGCACTTCTGGCGCACCTCGGGATCACGGTTCGTGTCCGGGTAGACGGGCGGGTCGATGACCCTGGTGGGGTAGCCGAAGCGATCCATCGGCATCTCCTCGTTCAGGACGATGCAGTGGGCGCAGTAGAGGCAGATGCCCTTGGTGTAGTGGTTCCAGGAGGCGGGCTCCTCCGAGACGGCCCAGTTGTAGGGGGGCTCGACGCGTGCCGGGGTGTTCTCCTCCCAGTCGCCGCGGATGATCCGCTGGCCCGAGCCGCAGGGATCGAAGCGCAGGATCCAGCGGTCGTCGGTCTCGATGAGTTCCATGTCGCCGGTGCGCTCGGGACCCACCAGGTGACCCCGCATCGCCTCGCAGGACACCGTCAGCAGGGCCTCGAGGGCGCCGTCCCACGGGTGGGAGTCGATGTCGAACTTGCCGTAGCGCCAGGCGAACAGCGGCAGCAGGACGCGCTCGTACATGTCGGCGATGCCTTGCCCGCCGTGGTGGTCCTGGATGGCCGACATCAGCCCGTAGGTGTGGTCCACGTCGCGGTCGTGCGTCTGGCGCCACACGTCCTTCATGATGTCGAGCGTCTCGAGCGCCTGATCGGCCTGCTCGCGATGGATGTGGCGCACCAGCCTTCGCTGGTGGCTGCGGAAGGAGTCCCAGTGGCGGTGGGCGTTCCAGGGGTTGCCCTCCGGCGTGGTTAGCTTGGACTGCACGTCGGCATCGGTGGCGGCCAGTTCATCGGCGTCCATGCCGTTGTCGGCGAGGAAGCCTCGCAGGTCGCTTATCCACTGCCGGTAGAGGACGAAGCAGACAGACGCCTCATCCACGAAGTAGTCGGCCAGGTCGGCGGCGTGGTCCCAGTCGGCTTCCCTGATGGCGTCGCCGATCTTCCCGTAGGTGGAGATCGTCTGGTCCTGCCACGAACCGATACGCGTCCGCCGCCCAAGGATCTCGGAGAACTCGATCCTCGTTTTCTCGGCTGCTGTCATACCTCGGCCTCCTCGGCTCCCGTCCCCACCGGCCGGCGACAACGTGCCCGGCGACTATACCCAACCCCCGCGAACACAGGCGAAACCGCGGGACCCTGCGGAGCCATGCGAGTCCCCGCGAACCAACCCCCGCACGGGCGGGCGAAACCGCTACGGTCGCGACGCCCTCCGACACAGGAGGCGGCCGCTCCCAGACCCACCCGAGGAGAGCAACCGATGACGAACGCCACAGCACCGGCGCGAGCCGCTGTCGTGTCGCCCTACTGGATGTTCTGGGAGGCCAGCGCCGGGGGCTCGGCACTGCGGGACGACCGCCGGGCTTTGCTGGCCGATTCCGTCGCCGCGTTGGAAGCCTCAGCCGCCGGCCCTCTCGACGTGGTCTGCACGGGCCTGCTCGACTCGCCCGAGACGGCTGGGGCGCTGGCTGACGGCGTCGAGGGCGACCTCGACGTGATCGTCGTGGTGATCTGCATGGCGGCACCCCCGACGCACGGCCTGGGGTTCCTGGACCGCTTCGGCGACGTGCCGGTGGTGGTGTGGTCGGTGCAGCGCTCACGCAACATCCGGGCGGGCTTCGACGCCTCGGACATCACCTCGGCCGGCACCGCCGTCGGTACGCCTCAGCTCACCAACATGCTGGCGCGCTCGGGGCGACCGCACGAGATCGTCGTGGGGGCGCTCGACGATGCCGCCTGCCACAGCCGACTGAGCCGCGCCGTTCACCTGGCCGCCACGGCGAGCGCGCTCCGCCGGGCGCGGATCGCCCGCGTCGGCCAACCCCCGCCCGGCTATGTCTGCGTCGACACCGACCCCGAGACGCTGCGGCGAGCAACCGGAATCACGTTCGTCGACGTGGAGCCGGCCGAACTGCGCCGCCGCTGGTGCGACGTGGATAGCGCCGCTGTCGGGCGCATGCGCGCCGAGGCGGAAGCGGCCGCCGAGATTGCGGTCTCCTGGGACGCCGCCGGGCAGCGCTCACTGGCCGGCGCGGCCGCCCTGGAGGCACTGGACGACGAGCTGGGTGTGGCCGCGGGAGCCATGAACTGCCACGTGCCCGAACTTCGCTTCGGGGCCGACGTGGGGGTCACGCCCTGCTACGGCCTGGGCCGGGAGACCTCCCGGGGCATCCCCTGGGCGTGCGCGGGTGACGTACTGACGGCAATCGCCATGCTCGTGGGCAAGCGCCTCGGCGGTGCGACGCTGTACCACGAGGTGGAGGTCATCGACTTCGACACCGACGAGGTGGCCATCGCCAACTCCGGCGAGCACGACCTGGCCTGGTGCCCTGCCGGAGAGCGGCCCCGCCTGCAGCCCAACCCGTGGTACGCGGATGACCCGTTGACCGGCGCCTGCCTGCCTGTGGTTCGAGCTCCCACCTGGGCCGGCCTCGTTGATCGGCTTCACGCCCCACGCGGACGAGCCCAGCGGCTATCGCTTCGTCGTGGCCGAGGGCCACATCACCGAGCGGTCACTCCCCCACAGCCCCACCGTGGGTGGCGTGTTCCGCTTCGCCGGCGACGCCGGCGTGTCCGAGTCCTGGCGGGCCTGGGCGGCCGCCGGCGTCAACCACCACAGCTCCGCCAGCCCCGGCCACCTCGGCGGGGACGTCGCCACAGTGGCCCGCTACCTCGGCGTCGGCTGCGTCCAGGTCTCCTAGACCTGCTCCCCAATTTCGACGCGAAGAGCCGGTAGGTTCCGATCATGAGTTCATGGCACGAGGTCGGCAACGTGTCGGACTTCGAGGTGGAGTTGCCTGCAGAGGTCCGGATCGGAGACCTACCGATCGCAGTGCACCCGACGCGCGAGGGCTTCTTCGCAACCGGAGCCATGTGCACGCACGAGGACGAGAACCTGGTCGACGGGCTGCTCGATGGGTGCGAGATCGAGTGTCCGAAGCACATGGCGATCTTCGACGTACGAACCGGTGAGGTCCTGTGCGCGCCGGCACGAGTCCCGCTGCCGACGTATCCCTGCGAAGTCCGGGGCAGCGGAGTATGGGTGCTCATCCCCGAAGCGGACACCGCGACGCCCTGAGTCAGGCACCCGACCGTGGACATGCTCAGACGGGCGGGGTACGCTCGCAGATGCTGATCGGCCACACCTCCGGCGAGGATAGTGGTGCAACAGATGGGGACGAAGCCTCATGACAGACTTCAAAGGTTCTGTATCTGAACGCCGCCGCGAATGGATACCGGAAGAACCGGTGGACTTCGCGCCCATTTTCGTCTGGCCACCGCAGCCCAAGGCGCTGGCGAAGTACCTGTTCAGCTGGGGTGGATTCCTCTGGCCGTGGCGGGCCATCTGGCTCGGGCTGGCCTTCGCCTCGTGGCAGTGGCTGGCGCCCGATCTTGAGCAGGCCCGCAACTTCGAGTTCGGTTGGATTGCGACGATCTTCGTGCGCAACATGGCGTTCCTGTGGCTCATCGCCGGCGGCCTGCACCTGGTGCTCTACACCTTCAAGCTGCAGGGGACGGACCGCAAGCACGACCCGAGGTGGCTCTTCGTCGGCCGGCGCACGTTCCTGTTCCGCTCCCAGGTCCGTGACAACGTCTTCTGGAGTTCCGTCAGCGGCGTCACCATCTGGACCGCTTGGGAGGTGCTGCTTCTCTACGGCTATGCGCACGGTTGGGTGCCGTATCTCTCGTGGTCCGACAGTCCCGTTCTCTTCGTGCTGCTCTTCGTGGTGATCGTATTCTGGCGCAAGGTGCACTTCTACTTCACGCACCGGCTCCTGCACTGGCCGCCGCTCTACCGGCGCGTCCATTCGTTGCACCACAAGAACACGAACCCGGGACCATGGTCGGGCATGGCCATGCACCCCGTCGAGCACATCATCTACTTGAGCACGGTGGCCATCCACTTCGTGGTGGCGTCGCACCCGATCCACATGATGTTCAACATCTTCGAGACCGCGCTGGCGCCCGCCCATGGCCACACCGGCTTCCACGGCAAACTCCTGGGTGGCAAGCTGCCGGCGGGCGACTACTTCCACTGGCTGCATCACCGGTACTTCGAGGGGAACTACGGCGAGAACACGATTCCCCTCGATCGCTGGTTCGGCACGTTCCGAGACGGTCCCCCCGACGGGAGCGCAGGCGCACCCCTCCCCACCGAGCGCCACTACGAACTCGCCGGCGAGGACCCGCAGCAACTAAGGAGCCCGACGGCCCCGATCGGTTGATCGGCGGCACGGGGAAAGGCAGTTCGGCGCGGAAGTCACGCTCTGGACCAACGGCGCGGCAGGTCCCGGGTAACGAACTCCGGGTGACGACCAACGCCGCGCCCGCGCAGAAGACCGGCCGGAGCGATCCAGCGTCGCCCGCCAGGCGGCTCTGCCTTGCGTCGCCAGCCTCATGACTCCCCCCGGAGCGGTGCTGTGACTGCCGCTATAGTGGAGTATCAACTGCCAGTTTGCTGGCGGATTAGATCGCTGCACGACCGGATGGACGAGACAGGGGCGACGTGAGGAAACCTGATGATCTCACCCCTGAGGGGTACTCGCCGCGGGTCGTGGACGACGAGATGCACACGGCCCTGGCGACGATGCCGGCGGTCGTGGTGGAGGGGCCCCGGGCGTGCGGCAAGACGTGGACCGGGCGCCGGTTCGCAAACAGCGCCGTATATCTCGACGAGAGGGTCGGCGCGGCCCTCGCCGCCGGGATGGGTCCGGCGTCGATCCTGGGCAGGGAGCCGCCGCTGCTTCTGGACGAGTGGCAACTGGCCCCCGGGGTGTGGAACCCGATGCGGCGGGCCTGCGATGCACGCGGCCTCCCCGGCCAGTTCATCCTCACCGGCTCCGCCGACCCGCCCGACGACATCACCCAACACTCCGGCGCCGGGCGCATCATGCGGATTCGGATGCGGCCCATGAGCCTGTACGAGACCGGAGAGTCCGACGGCAGCGTGTCGCTGCAGGGGCTCCTCGACGGCGACGAGTGCGCTGCGACCGACGCGGGCCTCACTCTCGGCGATGTGTTGGCGTTGGCGTGCCGCGGCGGATGGCCGCGGACGCGCCACGCTGACGCCGCCGCGGCGGGCGACGCCGCCCGGGCCTACCTGGACGAGATCAGCCGGACCGATGTGTCGAGGGTGGACGGCACCGGCCGCGACCCGGTCCGGGTGTCGAGGCTGCTCGAGTCCGTGGCACGCAACGTGGCCACCGAAGTCAGGCACACGACGCTCGCCACGGACACCGCGACAACCGTCGAGGACACGCCATTGGAGCGCCGCACGGTCGCCGGCTATCTGGCCGCGCTGGCGCGGCTATTCGTGGTCGAGGAGGTGCCCGCCTGGCGGCCGCATCTGGCCTCGCGTGCGCAAGCACGCCGGGCCCCGAAGATCCACCTGGCGGATCCCTCGCTGACGGCCGCCGCCGTGGGAGCCGACGTCGACCGGCTGATGCGCGACCTGAGGTTCGCCGGGAGACTCTTCGAGTCGATGGCGATCCGCGACATGCAGGTCTACGGCCAAGCCAACCGGTGCTCGCTGTCGCACTACCGCGACAGCCACAACCTCGAAGTCGACCTGATTGTCGAGCACCGCGACGGCAGGTGGGTCGCCGCCGAAGTCAAGCTCGGTGGCCCCGAAGCGATCGACAAAGGCGCCCGGGCGCTGCTCCGGCTACGGGCCAAGCTCGACCGGGCCAGGACCGGCGACCCCACCAGACTCCTCGTAGTCACCGCCGGCGGCTACGGCTACGAGCGCCCCGACGGCATCTGCGTCGTCCCCATCACCTCCCTCGGCCCGTAGCACGGCGCTCACCCCGTCGCCGACGACATCGCTACGGTGGCCCGCGACCTCGGCGTCGGCCGCGTGCAGGTCTCCTCGAGCGCCGCTACCAGCGCCGCCGGCGATCGCGGATCGAGCACCGGATGCGGTCGGACACGTTGCCGTCGACCGCGTTGCTCAGATGCGGTAGACCCGCTCGGCGTTGCGGGAGAGCAGGGCCTCCTGCTCGTCGCGGCTGAAGTCGGCGATGATCTCGCGGTAGGCCTCGACGACCGCCGCGTAGCTGGAGTACATCCTGTCCACGGGCCAATTGGTGCCGAAGAAGGAACGCTCAACACCGAAGGCCTCGATGCAGCCCAGCACCCACGGACGGATCGACTCGGTCGTCCAGTTGACGCCCTCCATCTGGTGGCCCATCCCCAGCCCGGAGATCTTGATGACGCAGTTCTCGGCCTCGGCTATGGTAGCCATGCCAGCGCGCCAGTTGGCGAAGTACTCGTCGTCGAGGGCCTGCGGGAAGCCGGCATGGTCGAGGATCATCACGATGTTGGGGAACTTCTTGGCGAGGGCGCCGGCCTTGCCCATGCTCTCCCACGAGCAATCCAGGTCGTAGACCAGGTTGTACTTCTCCAGCAGGGCGTAGCCGCGATGAAAGTCGGGGTCCACCAGGTAGTCGCCCTGGGCGAAGTCCCGTAGCCCGCGCATCAGCGGGAACTCGCAGTGACGCTCGATGGTGCCCTCCACGTCGGGGCTCTGCATGCGGGCATCGCCGGTGATGCCGTGCGGCCAGCCCGTGGCCTCGGCCATCTCCGACAGCCAGCGGGTCTCCTCCACCGGGTCGGACGTGCCGATGGCGGCCTGCACGTGCAACGCCTTGGTGACCCCGCAGCCCTCGATGTCGGCGAGGTACTCGGCGGGGGTGTAGCGGGCCATGTCCTTGAGCGGCCGGATGTCGCCGAGCTGCGGGTGGACGAAGTCGTCCTCCAGCCACACCCACTCCAGCGGGGGGTGAGGACGGTCCCAGTAGTGGACGTGAGAGTCCACAAAGGCCAGGTCGCTGCTCATGGGGAACCTCTTTCGGGAGCGATGGGAAGACGGCGCGTCGGGCTGCGACGATATCCGTTAGGTGTCAACGGTGGCGAAGCGGACGCGGATCCGGTCGACGGTCACGGCGGTGAGCAGCAGCGAGCCCTGCGCCACCTCGATCCAGAACGTCTGCACGTTCAACTGGATCAGACCGTTGCGCAGCACGCCAATGACCATCAGCGCCAGCACGGTGCCGAGGACGGTGCCGCTCCCTCCCGAGAGGCTCGCGCCCCCGAGGATCACTGCGGTCAGCACCTGCAACTCCCATCCCAGGCCTGTATTGATCGACTGCGAGCCGACCTGCGAGAGGCGGATAAGGCCGGCCAGCCCGATCATGAGGCCCGAGAGCATGAACCCGTACGTGATGTAGCGCCGCACCCTGATGCCGGCGAGCCGGGCCGCCTCGGGGCTGGCGCCGATGGCGTAGAGCGCCCGCCCGTACACGGTGTACCGCAGCATGACCACGAACAGGATCACCACGCCGGCGAAGATGAACACGCCGAGGGGGATGTTCGCCACCGGACGCGAAACTCCAAGAGAACCGAACCCGTTCATCCGCACCGTCTGGCCCTCGCCGAGGACCTTCGTGAGTCCTCGCCACACCGCCAGGGTGCCCAGCGTCGTGATGATCGAGTTGAGTCCGAGACCGGTCACGAAGAAGCTGTTGACGCCTCCGACCACCAACATGGCGGCGACGGCTATCAGCAGCGCCTCAACAATCCCGAGACCCAGTCCGTAGGAGGTGATCGTGGAGGAGGTGGCCGTCTGCGAGATGGCCGCCATCATTCCGACGATCCCGGCGCCCGACCCCACCGATAGATCCACCTGACCCGCCACGAGGAGCAGGGTGGCCGGCATGGCGATGATCCCGATCGGCGCCATGGTCTGGAGGATGTTCACGATGTTGTTGTAGGTGAAGAAGAACTCCGCCTTGACTGCAAAGAAGATGATCAGCGCCGCCAGCACGATGATCAGGGCCGCCGACTCCGGGATAGAGCCCAGGCTGGGGCGGCGCTGCATGATGCGCGCCACACGCCCACTCTCGGCGTGGCTGCCGTCGGAGGGGTCGCGCCCGCCGGCGAGGCCGTTGTTCACGTTGAGAAGATCGTCAGCCAAGATTCCTCCAGATTCGTGCAGGTATGCCAAGCCGGCTGATCGCGTCAGCCGCCGGCGAGTTCAAGTAGGGAGCCGGTCGTGATCTCGTCGCCCTGCAGTTCCGCGACGATGCTCCCTTTGGCCATGACGTAGACACGGTCGGCGACCTGGAAGGCCTCCTCGTAGTCGGAGGTCACCACCAGAACGCCCACGCCGCTGGCGGCCAACTCGCGCAGGGCACGGTAGATGTCCTCGCGGGCACCCACGTCGACGCCGCGGGTGGGTTCCACGAGCACCAGGACGTCCGAGCGATTCTCAAGCCACCGAGCCAGCAGGACCTTCTGCTGGTTGCCACCCGACAGGGTGCCCATGATCTGCTGAGGGTCGTTGCGGGAGCGAATCGACAGATTCTCGTGCCAGCGCTGGTAGGCCTCGGCCTCGGTCGCTTTCCGGATCCAGAACCCGTACTTGGCAAGTCGGGGCCAGGACGCCACCGCCACGTTCTCGGCGACCGAGCGGACCATGAATCCACCGGCGGTCTTGCGCTCAGCGGGCAGATAGCCGATCCCGGTGTTCACCGCCCCGATCGGGCTGTCGGGAGGAGCACCCTCGGACTGGCCGATACGAAGAGACCCCCGGTCCATGGAGCGCAGCCCGAACGCCGTCTCGGCCACCTCGCTGGCGCCCGACCCGAGCTTGCCGTAGAGGGCCACCACCTCGTGCGAACCGACCTCGACGTTGACGTCGTCGAAGTAGTCCAAGGAGCCGGCGCCAGACCACCGCAGCACCGGTGCATCGTCGCCATCACTGTCGACTGGCACGGGACGTCCAATCTCGCTCGCCCGCCGACCGATCATGGCCTCCACCATCATCCGCCGGTCCACCTCGCCGCTCGGCGCCTCGAGGGCCGTCGAGCCGTCGCGCAGGACTTGCACCCGGTCGGAGATTCGCTCCACCTCGTCGAGGCGATGGGTGATGTAGACGAGTGCCACACCGTCGGCTCGCAGGCGCCGCACGAAGTCAAACAGCACCTCGGCCTCATGGAAGCTGAGAGCCGCCGTGGGCTCGTCGAGGATCAGCACCTTCGCCTCACGGCTGAGGGCGCGGGCGATCTCGATGATCTGGCGCTCACCGAGGCGCAGGTCTCCCACCATCCGGTCGGTATCGATATCCACCTCGAGAGCCGAGAGAATTCTCTTGGCTCTCTTGCGCACCTCGGGCCAGCGGACGAACCCTCGGGACGCCGGGAGGTTTCCCAGGGAGATGTTCTCCGCCACCGACAGAGTGGCCGCGTCCTGGAACTCCTGGGAGATGATGGCGATCCCCAAGTCCCGCGCCCCCCACGACGTCAGGCTCTCGTGATCGGTCCCCCCGACGCTGATCGTCCCCGCGTCGGCCGTGTACACGCCCGACGCGATCTTGACGAGTGTTGATTTCCCTGCGCCGTTCTCACCCAGCAGGGCCAACACCGAGCCGCCGGAGGCGACGAGGTCCACACCATGCAGGACCTCGACGCCTCCGAACGACTTGCGTATACCTCGCGCCGCGAGGACCGGCTCGGAAGCAGTTGCCATCCGGTCCGGTCTCTCGCGACGCCCTCGGTCAGCCGGCTACGAGCAGCCGGTGACCTCGTAGTAGTCGTCGATGTTCTCCGACGTGATCTGCTGGTGCGGCGTGAACAACTGACCTGCGATGCTGTTTCCTTCAATGGCGTTGATGATCGCCGGAAGCAGGATCGTGCCGTACCGCTCGGGGAAGTAGGCCACCGAGGCGATGTAGTTGGGGTTGTTCTTGACATCGCACCAGATGCTCGGATCCGTGCCCTGGCCCGAGAAGTAGAGGTCGCCGTCGCGTCCCAGAGTCCGGGCCGCGGCGATGGCTCCAATGATTCCGTCCTCGTTGATGGCCACCACGGCAATGCGATCACCGGGCAATGCGGGCAGGAGGTCGGTCAGCTGCTCGAGCGCCGGGTCGGTGCGGTCGGCGCCGTCCATGATGCGCTCGTTGATGATCGGGCAGAACTCAGTGAAGCCCTCCCGGTAGCCGCCCATGCGCTGAGTGTTGGCCGCGCCGGCGGCGGTTGACTCCAACGAGATGTACGCCGTGTAGTCGCAGTCGAAGTTCTCCTTGAAGTACTCGCCCAAGGCGCTGCCGCCGAGGTAGCCGGCGTAGTCGTTGTTGGCGCCCATGAAGGAGATCTCGCACGGGGGCTGGATGATGTCGATGGCGATCACGGGGATGCCCTCGGGCAGGGCGGCGCAGATCTCCGGCGAGGAGTCCTGGAAGACCTGGAAGTTCAGCAGGCCCTCGACGCCCTGGACGGCGAAGGCCTGGGCGCATTCCAGCGCCTTGCCGGCGTCGATCTCGGAGTCGCAGAACAGCAATTCGACGTTCTGGCGCGCGGCCTCCTCCTTGATGCCGTCGGAGACCAGCTTCACGAAGGGAACCTGATCGCCAAGGGAGATGTAGCCGACCTTGTAGACGGGACGCTCGGCTGCCGCCGCGGCGGCCTCGGCCGCCTCAGCCTCGTTCTGAGCCCTCTCAGCCTCAGTGCGGGCGGCTTCGGCATCGGAACGGGCAGCCTCAGCCTCGGCACGAGCGGCCGCCGCGGCGGTTTGCGCTTCCGCGTCACCGCTGGCGGCGGCCTCAGCCTCGGCGCGGGCGGCTTCCGCCTCAGCGGTGGCGGCCGCAGCCTCGGCGCGGGCGGCCGCGGCCTCAGCCGTCGCGGCCGCAGCCTCCTGCCGTGCGGACTCGGCCTCGGACTGCGCCGCCGCAGCCTCGGCCTCGGCGGCCGCGATCGCCCGCTGGGCGGCCGCGTCCGCTGCGCCGTCGTCGCCACCGCATGCGGATGCGACGAGGGCCATCACGAAGGCCAGCGCGAGCAGTCGTCGAAGTGATTTCATTGTGGGGAGCCCCCTTGTTTCGGGATGTTCTCGAACGTGGTACGCCACGGCGACTACCGACGAATCAGCATGTCCGCGCGCCCGCGCCACTCATGTGTTAGCGCGCGATGATCGTAGTCGACGGCCCCATGCTTTCAAATCGGCGGTTGAAGAGGCCTGAGGCTCCAACCGGTGGCCACCACCGACGATCCGCCACTGCGCCGGTGTTAGTTTCTGGCCCGGCTGCACCACCCGGTGCACGCCGGAAACGAACCGCCCAGGAGGACCAATGCAGCGAGTGTGCTTCACGTTCGAGATCTACGAGGGCGCCGAGGACGAGTACAAGCGTCGCCACGACGAGATCTGGCCCGAGCTGGTGGAGCTGATCGAGGAGTCCGGGTTGAAGAACTACACGCTGTTCCGCCGCGGCACCCAAATCATCGCCTACGTGGAGGCGCATCCCGACCTGGACACCGCATTCGCCAACATCGCCGACTCCGAGGTCAACGCTCGCTGGTCCAAGTGGTTCGAGGAGGTCATCGTCAGCCTCACCGACTCCGACGGCAGCCTCTACTACGCCAACGAGGTCTGGCACCTCGACTGACCGGACGCGCTCCGTCTCTCACCGTCAGACACACACACGGCCATCGAACTCGGGCGCTCACCAGCGCTCAGAGATTGCTGCCGGCCGCTCTACTGCGGGTGCGAGAGCGGCGGGGCCGGAACGCGCGACCGAGGACTCGATTCTGACATCGGCTTGCCGGTGCGCCTCGTCCAGACCACTCAGAGAGCCGGAACCGCCAGTCCGACGCGGTCACCGATGGCGATTGCCAATTCGCGGAAGTCCCGGTAACACGCCCCCACCGAACTCTGGTGACCGCCGAACGCGCCGTCAGCGGGTGTGAGCTTGAACATCGGCTTGTGGGCTTCTTGCGCCATCGGCATCAGCGAGCGATAGTCCCGGAGCAGGGCCAGACAACTCGGGTCCGTCTCGAAACTCCCCGCGCCCGCCGCTGCGGGAGCCTCACCCATGACCGCCCGTGCGTACTCATGAGGCATCTGCTGCATCCACCGGGCGTAGGCCCGCACCGGCCGATCTCGCCGAATGGAGTGCCGCATGAATATGTAGCCGACCGGTTCAATGGTCCCGGCCGGGAGATCCCTCGGAGACAAGACCTCGGTTGGGGCCTTGTCGCGCATGGTTCCCCAGTCCTCGCTCCACTTCCTGATGGTCGGTCCGAGATTCCGCAGACCCTGACGCGAGAACAGGTCCGGCCCGAGAGGGACTGCGAAATGTGAAGCCGTAATCAGCGCGGCGCGGTTGATCGCGCCGAGATTCGGTCCGATATCCACCAAGGCGACACGTGCACCGAATCTTTCCGCAGCACCAACAACGGTCCGGTGGAATGCTGTCGTGACACGGAACGCGCCCTCGTCGCCGCTGAAGCACCGCGGCCACGCATCCGCCAAGACATCCTCGAAGCGGGACAGCCCGAGATCGCCGGCGAGAAGCCCGATGCTGTCGTCCCGGTCATGTATCACAGGCGGGCTAATGTCGCCCGTTCTCGAAATAAGTGGCTGCACCACGCCGAGGATCGACCGGCGCTCACCGGGAGGATCTGGCCAGATGTCCTCCAGTTCGTCCTCATCCAGAAACATGCCGGTCAGATTTGCCTGCGGGTCGAGATCCACGGCGAGCACGCGTACGCCAAGATCGGCGTACATCCAGGCGAGGTGGAAAACCAGCGATGTCTTCCCGACGCCACCCTTGTTGTTGAAGAAGGCAACGATCGGTATCACAGCCGTGGCCTGACCGTCGCTCGGACGAATCGTGGCTCGACCTCAAATTCAAGAGGCGGGTTGCCGTTGCGCTCCAGTGCTCGCCGGGCGATCCCTAGTCCTGCTCCGAAGCGCTCGATGTAGCCTGCGTTCTTCATGATCTCGGCGACGAGCGGATTCCGATACGAGGTGATATCGATACCGCCGAAGTTCTCCACCGTCACGTCACCGTAGGGCCCTCCGGGGCTAACCACGTCAACACGGTCGTTGTACCAATTCACCCGCACGGGCGTGCTGCTCTCATACGTTCGATGCATCAGCGCGTTGTAGACGAGCTGACGGAGGGCATCCTCTGGATAGTCCGGTGTGATCAGATGGGGAGGTACCGCAATCTGCATCGGCGTCTCAACATGTGTACGGATCAGACCGGTTATCTCCTGCAGCTGCTCGATCAGGCGACCAGAGACCTCCCGCTGCGACCGAATCGGATCGGCCAGTTCGTCCCCGTCAATGCGGACGAACTGGATATATGCGCCCGGCAATGCGAACAGCGGATCGTGGCCGAGGGCAAGCAGAGCGGCAGCCGTCGGGCGGCCTTGGCGGTCAAGGAGTCGGAGGGAGCGCATCTGCTCTTGAGGACTGCGGTCGTTCTCCTCCAGAACCTTGGGCGAGACCGCGAGTGGAAGGTATGCGACGCCGAAGTAGCGCAGATCCAAGTCATCTAGTTCAGCACCAGGAAAACCACGCGAGTCGAATTCTTGCACCGACGCGACCTGCTTCTCGACGAGACGCCGCTCCTCAGCTGCGGTTGCTTGGGCGCGCTGCGGGCCGACCCGAATCCAGCATCTCCCGTCGACTCGATGCGGCGGGATCTCTGACGGCTCAATCTGCACAATCGCTACTTCGCAACCAGCGATCGACCGACGCCCAACGCTCATCACGGGGAATGGGAGAATCTTCCCGTCACTACGCAGGCCGCCGATCTTCCGAAGGAACTTGTCATCAATCTCGAGACGAGCGCAGGAGCCGTCGTCACGCAACCCCACGACCACGATGCCCGGCTTGCGGTGGTCGGGCAAGTCGTTCGCAAACGCGCAGATCGCCTGCCGGATCGGCGCCAGGTCACGGGCCGACTCCTTGAACTCGACGCGATCCGACTCGCCGGCTTGGATCAGGGCAGTGATCTCTGCGTCGTCCAGCACCGAGATCAATCTAGCGGTCGGCGCGGTAGCGCTCGACGTAGTCGTCGTTGAGTTCGATTCCCCAGCCGGGCCCCTGCGGCAGCGGGTACATGCCGTTGTTGATCTCGGGTCGGTTGGCGATGAGGTTCCAGAACAGGGGATCCCGGTCGGGGTGGAAGCACTCCACGTACGTGCCGTGGGGGACCGACGCCAGCAGTTGGGCGGAGATCTGCGGTTCCTCGTGGTGGCCCACCTCGACGCCGTAGACGGCGGCCATGCCGGCGACCCGGCGCCACTCCGTGGGCCCGCCGCTCCAGGAGGCGTCGAAGTTGCACACGTCGATGGCGCCGGTGGCCATCAGCTCGCCGGCCCCCTTGCGTGACAGTTCGCTCTGGCCGGCCGCTACGGGCACCCCCGCCATGAAGCGCACGTCGCGCATACCCCGGGCGTCATTGAACCAGCGCACCGGCTCTTCGAACCAGCGAAGGTTCTTGGCTCCCACGAGACGCACGAAACGGATCGCCTCGGCGACGATGTAGCCGCCGTTGGCGTCGGCCATCAGGATGAAGTCCTCGCCGCCGGCCTCCCGCATCACGTTGAAGCGGTGCGCGTCCAGTTCGGGGGCCTGACCACCCACCTTGGTCTTGCAGCCGGCGAGACCGATGTCGCGGTAGTACTGCATCTCGGCGGCCAGTTCATCGTCGGAGCGGCCGTGGTAGCCGCCGATCGCGATGATCGGCATGGCGTCCCGGTAGCCGCCCCAGAGGCGGTACAGCGGCATGTTCGCCGCCTTGCCGACCACGTCCCACAGGGCGCTGTCCACACAGGCGATGGCCATGATGACCAGCTTGCGGTCGCGCAGGATGTCGAACGTGAGCGGCTCCATGGTCTTCCAGCAGTGCTCCACCAGCAGCGGGTCGTGGCCCACCAGCCTGGGCTGCAGTTCCTCGGTGATGATGCGGGCGATCTCGTGCTGCGTGTGCACCTCGTCGCCGTTGTAGATCTCGCCGACGATGCCCTCATCGGTGTAGACGCGGGTGATGAGCGTGGCCCGCTTCGACATGGAGTAGCTGGAGCCCGAGAACGTCCTCGCCAAGGGCACGACGAGAGGAATGACCTCGATGCGTTCGATTTTCACGGTGTCTCCTGTCGGGCTCAGCCCGACTCGATCACGCAAAGAGGTGCGCCGACCGCCACCTCGTCCTCGACCTCGACGCGCAGTTCGGCCACCGTGCCCGCCACCGGAGACGGCACGTCCGCCTCCACCTTGTCGGTCTCCACCCGCATCAGCACGTCGCCGACTGCAACGGTGTCACCTGGTGCGACCGACCACTCGAGCACGAGCACCTCGTTGGCGGTATCCCCCAGCTTGGGGAGCTTCACGATCTGGCGCATTGTCGGCTCTCCCTCAGACCAGGACGTTCTCGAACATGCTCGCCACGCCCGGCGAGGCGGAGGCCTGCGCCTCCGCGACCGCCGCGTCCACCCGGTCGGCGACGCGTGCGGCGATCTCGTCGATGCCGCCTTCGGTCAGCAGGCCTTCGGCAACGAGACGAGCGCCGAACGTGTTGATGGGATCCCGCTCGTACCACCTCTCCAGCTCACCGGCTGGGCGGTACGCAGCGGTGTCGGAGCGGGAGTGCCCCGAGTAGCGATAGGTCTTCAACTCCAGCAGGCTCGGCCCCTCACCGGCGCGAGCGCGCGCCGCAGCAGTCTCGACAGCGTCGCACACCTTGTCGGGATCCTGCCCGTCCACCACCACGCCGGGAATCCCGTAAGACACCGCCCGGTCGGCGATGTTGGCAATCGGGGTGGTGGATGCGATGGGGCTGTACTCGCCGTA
Organism: Acidimicrobiales bacterium; assembly: GCA_963668565.2. GTDB lineage: Bacteria > Actinomycetota > Acidimicrobiia > Acidimicrobiales > CATQHL01 > VXNF01. Next base: position 73,467 of record CAXXMX010000002.1, on the reverse strand, counting down.
CTGGTTGTTCTCGCAGATGAAGATCGCCGGCAGCTTCCAGATGGCCGCAATGTTGATGCCCTCGTGGAAGGCGCCGATGTTGGCGGCCCCGTCGCCGAAGATGGCCACCGCCACGTCGTCGGTGCCGCGCACCTGCGCCGTCAACGCCGCACCCGCCGCCACGGGAACGCCGGCGCCCACGATGGCGAACGTCGGCAGCAGTCCGACCGACGTGTCGCAGAGGTGCATGGAGCCACCCACGCCGCCGATGGAGCCCACCTCGCGGCCCATGATCTCGCCGCAGACCGCCAGTGGCGTGAGACCCAGTGCCATCGCGATGCCGTGGCCGCGGTAGGTGCAGCACACCGTGTCGCTGGGTCGCAGCGCCGAGGCGATCCCCACCGACACGCCCTCCTGGCCCTGGCAGGTGTGGGTCGTCCCGTGAACGAGGCCCTCGGCGAAGAGCGCTCGCACCCTGTCCTCGAGCGCCCGGATCTCCACCATCCGCTCGTAGCGCTCCCTGCGGTCGGCGCGCAACGCCTCGCGGCGCGCCAGCACTTCACTGCTCATCGATTCACCCTTCTCACGCGTTCGTTCCCGTGTCTCCTAGACGAGCGCCCCATCACGCTCCCACCAGTGCGCCGGGCTCTCGCCAGTATCCAGCAACTCGCCCACCTGCGCCGTCACGTAGTCGGCGCTCGGCAGGTAGCGCTGCTCGAGTTCCTTACCGAACGGCACGTGCACGTCGGGCGCCGTGATCCGGATGGGGGGAGCACTCAGGTCGCCGAACGCCTCGGACACCACCGTCGAGACGATGTCAGCACCCCAACCCCCCGAGTAGGGGCACTCCTCCACCACCGCCAGGCGGCCAGTGCGGCGGACGGACTCCAGCACCGCCTCGACGTCCCAGGGCTGCAGGGTCTGGAGATCCAGGACGTCGGCCGTCCAGTCCTCCCCAGCCGACGCGGCGGCCACGCAGGTACGGACAGTCGAGCCGAGAGAAACGAGGGTGATGTCGTCACCGCTCGCCACCGTCGCCGCCTGCCCGAGCGGGATGATCCCCTCGACACCGGTCGTCACGTCGCCCCGCGCGGCGTAGAGAATCCTCGGCTCCAGCACGGCGACAGGGTTGTCGTCCCGGATGGCGGCCCTGATCAGACCGTAGGCATTCCCGGGACCCGACAGTGCCACGATCTTCAGACCGGGCGCACCGACCATCCACGACTCCATCACCTGCGAGTGCTGGCAGCCGAAGCCCAGACCGGCGCCGACAGAGGCGCGCATGACCATTGGCACTCTGACCGTGCCGCCCGAGAGGTAGTTGAACTTGGCCGCCTCGGTGACCAACTGGTCGAGAGCAACGCCCAGGAACTCGACGAACATGATCTCCGCGATCGGTCGGAGACCTGTGGCGGCCGCTCCCACCGCCATACCCATGAAGCCCATCTCCGCGATCGGCGTGTCGCGCACCCGCAGCGGGCCGAACTCCTCCAACAGCCCGTCGGAGGTCTTGAACGGTCCGCCGGCAACGGCCACGTCCTCGCCGAACACGATCACGTCGGGGTTCTCCCGCATCTCGTCGGCGATGGCGGCCGCGATGGCCTGGTTCATGCGCATTCGTGCCACTGCATGCTCCTCTGTCGCAAGATCGCTGCGAGGCTACCCCGCCCCCGAGGCATCTCCCCAACCCGAGCCCGCTGTCCGACTCGAGACCGTGACAGCTTCGCCCGGTCGTTCGCAGCCCAAGGTACCCCCAGTTGGGGCGCGTTCTGACCGCATGCTCGACAGGCTGCGCCTAGCGGGCGTCGGTCCGTTCCGAGACGACCCCTCGAAGCCAGTCCACGCTGCGAGCCACCAGCTCGTCCTCGTTGGAACCGGCCGGCAGCGTGGCCACCTCCACGCACGCAAGACCGTCGAAGCCGGCGGCGCGTAGTTCCTCGAGAGCGCCGTCGAGGTCCAAGTCCCCGTCGCCGAGAGCGCAGCAGGGCCACCAGCCACCTGGATTGCCGAAGTCGGCCTCGGCCAACAGCAGGTCCTTGACGTGCAGCATCTTCGTGAACGGCGCCAAGCGGCGGGTCCCCTCGCAGAGGTCCTCGCCGATGCGCACCAGGTTGGCCGTGTCCAAGACCACACCGAGGTCATCGCGCCCGACCCGCTCCAGCAACTCGCAGAGCGCGTCGAGCGTCAAGTCGCAATGCGTCTCGAGAGCGAGTTCCATGCCGAGATCGGCCGCCCGCTCGCATCCTTCGGCCACCAGCGGCACGACGCGCTCCAAGACGGGGCGCTCCGGCTCCAGACCCCAGTCCGTAAATGTCCCGACGACGCTGCGCACCAACTTGCACCCGGCGGCCGCGGCAATCGGCAACGTGTCGAGCAGGTCACGCTGGCGCTCCGGCGAGGTTCCCATGCAGAGCCCGCCCGGATGACCCCAGGCCAACACCAGATCCAGGCCGTACTCGCTCGTCTGCGATGCCAGCCGTTCGGCGAGCGAGCGATCCTCCATCGGCAGGTAACAGGTCTCCAGGCTCACGCCGTCGAGGCCCAACTCGCCGGCCCGGCGCATGAAATCCTCGTGGCTCCAGCGGATGCCCGGATCCTCCTCGCCGGCGCGTAACTCGCCGAAGTAGCGGTGGTAGGAGTAGCTGTCGAGCCCGAGGCGCAACGATCCGTCCTTCCAGACGGCCCTTTCGGGCACGTCAGCCTTCCGCCCCCGCCACCGACGCCGGCACTCCGCTCCGCACGCTCTCGAAGGCGGCGTGCACCACCTCAACCGTTCGCGCCCCCAACTCGCCGGGCGAGCGGTTCGGGACGTCCTTGCCCAGTGTCAGGTCTACGAGCGTGCTCGGCGGCCCGTCGCAGGTGTAGAGGCCGGCCGATGGCGGCAGGTCCACCTTGTTGTCGCCGGCCTCGTCGTGGTAGTGCCACAGGAAATCCCGCTCGAAGTCCAGGATCAACTGCCCCTCGCTGCCGTAGATGCGCACCAACAGTTGGTGCCGCGGCCAGATCTCATCGGGCGCGTCGATGGCGTTGGCCGCGCCCGGGCAACTGGCGCCGCTCAGCGTGCCGGTAGCCCCGGAGGCGTAGCGGATGGCAATGGCGTCGTACAGGTCGACGCGGGCGCCCACATTGTTCATGAACCCGAAGACCTGGGCGGCACGGTCGCCCGTCAACCACATGGCCATCCCCATGGCGTGGCTGAGCTGGGCGGGCGCGTACCCGCCGCCGGACAGAGCGGGGTCGGTCCAGGTGTCCCAGTCGGGCATCATGTCCTCGGCGGAACCCTCGTATCCGCCGGTTGCTCTCAACAGTTCGCGCGTGCCCGAGGCCATTTGCACCATGACGTGCTCGATGTCGCCGACACCGCCGCCGGAGACCATGATCCGCTTGGCCTCGATTCCGAGCGGGCCGTAGTTCCAGCCGAAGGAGATCACCAGGTGACGCCCGAGGCGCTGCGCGGTCTCGTACAGATCCCAGGCGTCGGCAGGCTGGATGGTGACGGGCTTCTCGCACAGGACGTTGGCGCCGGCCTCCAGCGCCGCCTTGGCGTGCTCGTGATGGAGGCCCGACGGACCGGCCACCACGACCGCGTCGAGACCCTGCTCGAGGGCGTCGCGGTAGTCCTCACTGGCGTGGGCGAATCCGAAGCGCTCCTGGACGTAGCGCAGGGCCTCGGGCCCCTTACGCACCACCGAGACGAGTTCGACGTCGTCGTGCCCTGCCAGCACTGGGATGTGATTGCTGACCGCCCACGAACCGGCACCGATGACGCCGACTCGCACCTTGCCCGAACCGCCCATGGGTGGACCTCCCGTCTCGCTTACCGACGCCGCCGTGGCACCGACTCCAGTACGCGGGGATCCGGCGGCTGCCCGATCCCCGGCGGCACACAGTAGGCGGTGGCCGAACATCCGGGGATAACGTGCCCGTGATCCTCAGGCAGTCCCGGACGGTACACATGACCACAGACAGCGCAAACACCGCAGCGACCGGCGGCTCGGCAGCCCCCGCGTTCGGCGGATTCGTGGGAAGGGTGGCGGTGGTCACCGGAGCGGGAAGAGGTATCGGCCGCGCTGTGGCAGACGCTCTGGCAGCCAGAGGCTCCTGCACCGCATACCTCGATCTGAACGAGCCTCACCCGGCCCTTGACGGCGGCGAGTGCAGCATGTTCGTCCATTGCGACGTGACCGACGAGGCATCGGTCGACGCCGCCTTCACGACCGTCGAGGAGACCTGGGGGACTGTCTCCATCCTCGTGAACAACGCCGGGATCTTCTGGATCCGACCGCTGGCCGAGACCACGCTCGATGCCTGGAACCAGATGATGGCGGTCAACACCACCGGTGCATTCCTGTGCGCCAGGCGGGCCCTGCCCGGCATGCGAGCCCAGCGCTACGGGCGCCTCATCGCCCTGGGCTCGAGCGCAGGTAAGACCGGTGGAGCCAAGGAGACGGCCGCCTACGGCGCCTCCAAGGCGGCGATCATGGCACTCGCCAAGTCCATCGCCACCGAGTACGCCGCAGACGGCATCACCTCCAACGCGCTCGCTCCCGCACTGATCAACACGGACATGGTGGCCGGCATCGCCGACCTCGCCGGCCGGATACCCGTCGGGCGACTCGGTGAGCCCGCCGACATCGCCGCGGCCGTGGTGTTCCTGGCCAGCGAGGATGCGGGGTTCATCACCGGCGAGGTCATGGACATCAACGGCGGCTTCCTCATCGACTGACCCGGGGGTGGACCCGGTACCGCGGGTCCCTGCGGAGGCCCGGGCGGGTACGCCGGTGGCGCGTAGGGGGTTAGGTGATTGGTGGTTTGGTGCGGCCTATGCGGACGTAGGCCTCTTCGGGGATGGCTTCGAGGGTCTTGTAGACGGTCCAGGTGCAGGGTTTGGGGTTGTCACCGAGGGTTTCGTCGGGGTAGAGCGGTGGGTCGACGACGCGCACCGGGTGGCCCCAGCGTTCGGCGGGGAGCATCTCAAGGGTGAAGCAGCAGTGGGCGCAGTAGTAGCAGACGCCCTTGCTGTTCCAGGACCAGTCGTGCTCCTCCTTCGTCACTCCGAATCGCAGCGCGCGCTGCGGGTCGGGCGGTGAGTCCTCCACGTCGATCCCCCGGACCTGGCGGCCGCCGGAACCGCACGGGTCGAAGCTGAACACCCAGCGATCCTCGTGCTCGGTGAACTCGATGTCCCCCATGCGGTCCGGTCCGACGAGGTGGCTCCGCATCGCCTCGAACGACGTGTAGAGGTTGCGGAACAGCGTGTCGGCGTAGTCCTTCTCGCGCAGGTCGAACGCCATGTAGCGCTCCTGGATGTAGGGCTCGAGGGCGTAGCGGTAGATATCCTCCAGTGCAGCCTCACCGAAGCGCGCTGCCGTCAACGCCAGGATCCCCGACAGGAAATCAGCCCAGCGATCGTGGAGGCGCCGCCACGCCACTCGCAGGGCGTCGAAGTCGGCCAGCGCCTGTTCGGTGTCGATCAATTCGGCGCGCACGGCGTGCGTGAGGCGGCCGGCCTGCGCCCCCAACTCCAACCACAGGGCGTCACCGTCGAACGGTGTGCCGTCGAGCATGGCCAACTCGACGCGGAGATCCTCAACGGCCGCCGCCAGTTCCGCCTCGCCGTAGCCCGCCTGCTCCAGCCACTCCAGGAATCCGGGTGTCCAGGTGTCGTAGACGAACTGGACGACCTTCGCCTCCTCCATGAAATAGTCGATGAGTTGCGCTGCCACCTCGCTGCGTCCCTCGACGACGGCCTCGTTGACCTTCGTGACGGTGCTGACGCCCTGGTCGGCCCAGTCCCCCGTGCGAACGCGCTTGCCGATGTCGTCAGACCACGTGAGATGTGTCATGGAGCCTCTCCCCTGCCGACGGGAACGCCGGGAGCCTAGCCGTGGGCCGGCGGCCGGCCCGGAGAGGCTGCGTCGCACCGGCCGGGAGGGTCGCTCCGGTCCGCTGCCTCACACCGGGGATCGTGGTGGTGGTTGCGGGACGGCAATAGGCGACGTCGACGAACCGGAGGCGCCCCCGATCGCAGGAGGCACGGTGCACCGGTGTCCGGCCTGTGCAATCATGCGCGGGCACGCAGACGCCCTGGGCTGGTCGCGGGTCGCCGGGGCCGGAATGGAGAGTTGAGAACCATGTCGAGCAACGGTGACGGGAGGCAGCGAAGGATCGTCGTCACGGGCGCGGCGCAGGGGGTCGGGCGCGGGTGCGTCGAGAGGTTCCTCGGCGAGGGTCACTCGGTTCTGGGCATCGACATCAACGGCGAGAAGCTGGCGGAGATCGAGCCGCTCGGCGCCGACACCCTGGTGGCCGACCTGGCCGATCCTGAGGGGCGCCGGACGGTGATCGAGGCCTCCGCGGGCTGCGACGGGCTGGTCAACTCCGCCGGGATCATCCTGCTCAAGAACCTCCGGGACATCACCGTGGAGGAGTGGCGGTGGCTCGTGCAGGTCAACGTGGAGTCGATCTTCTTCCTCTGCCAGGGCATCGGACCGACGATGGTTCCCGGCGGGGCGATCGTGAACCTGTCCTCGTCATCGGGCAAGCTCACGAACACCACAGAGGCCGGCGTGTACGCGGCCACCAAGTGCATGATCCTGTCGGTCACCCGGTCGTTCGCCTACGACCTCGCGCCCATCCCGGTGCGCGTCAACGCCATCTGCCCGGGCCTCCTCGATACGCCCATGCAGGACAAGGTGCTCGCCGAGGTGGCGCCGTTGCGGGGTATGACCCCCGATGAGCTCTCCGAGGCGCGAACCCAGGTCGTACCCCTGAAGCGCGGCTCGACGCCGGCGGAGATCAGCGGTCTCATCAGCTTCCTGCTCGGGCCCGACAGCGCCTACATCACCGGTCAGGCCATCAACCACACAGGCGGGCTGGTGATGTGGTAGCCCATCGGGCGGCAGGAACGTCACCGCCGAGCCGCGGGCGCCGCCCCAGTTGGCCGCAGATCAGGAGCCGTTGACGGCCCGTCCGCCCAGGGGGATTGCAGCAACCGATCGCAGGAACCGAACCATGCACCCGCGAGGAGCAGAAACATGAAAATCGTCGCCGTTGAGCCGATCCCGGTCACCTACCCCGAGCCCAACGACTTCAACGCCTACCGGCACCTCTGCCTGGTGAAGCTCACCGCCGACGACGGGCAGGTCGGCTGGGGCGAGTCCGTCACCATGTGGCCCGAGGCCTCAATGGCCACGAAGGCGGTGATCGAGGGCCTCGCCCAGTTGCTCATCGGCAAGGACCCGGTGTCCAACGACGCGCTGTACCGGGCGATGAAGAACCACGTCTGGTGGTACGGCTACGAGGGCGGCATCGCCTCCTTCGCCATCTCGGCGCTGGACATCGCCATCTGGGACCTGAAAGGCAAGGCGCTCGACACCAGCGTGACGAGGCTGCTGGGTGGGCCGGTGCATGACACGCTGCCGGCGATCGCCTCCTGCCACGCCCACTACGCCGAGATCCCCGCCATGGCCGAGGAGACGCTGGAGTGGCTCTCGACCGGCCTGCAGGGAATCAAGACCGGCTTCGGCAAGCGGGGCGACGCCTATCTGGGATACGAGCACGACCGCGACGTGGCGTACGTGAAGGCCATGCGTGAGGCCATCGGGCCCGACAAGCAGCTGATGGTGGACATGGGCATCAAGATCCGCTGGGACGTGACCACCGCGGTGAGGCGCTGTCAGGCCTTCGACGAGTACAACCTGAACTGGATCGAGGAGCCCCTCGCGGCGTGGGACCCCGAGGGCTACCGGACGCTGCGCGACAAGACCTCCACGCTGATCGCCTACGGGGAGCGGGAGTGGACCCTGCAGGGCTTCGAACGCATACTGGCCACCGGCACCGTAGACGTCATCGGCTGTGATCCCGGCCGGGCCGAGGGCATCACCGGCTTCAAGAAGTTGTGCGAGCGGGTGGAGTACTACCGCCGCCAGGCCAACGCCCACGCCTGGTCGTCCGCCATCGTGAGCGCCGCCAGCCTGGCGATCAGCTTCTCCAGTTCGGCCTGCAAGCTGTTCGAGTTCAAACCGCTGCGCAACCCGATGCAGCACGACCTGGTAACCGAGCCCTTCGATCACATCGACGGCTGGTGCTACCCCCCCACCGGGCCGGGACTGGGCATCGAGGTGATCGAGGAGGTGGTGGACTTCTACCGCCTCGAGAAGATGGAGGACGTGGTCCAGAAGCCGAACATGGGCCAGCCCGGCTAGAACAATCCGGCGCTACGGCTGAGGGGCGCGCCGGCGCTCAGAAGCCGCTCGTTGAACATCTCGTTGACCACAAGGAGGAAACATGGCTTGGGATCTGGGATCGGGCCTCGAAGGTAAGGGCGTGATCGTGACCGGCGCCGGCGGCGGCATCGGGCGCCCCACCGCGGAGATGTTCGCCGCGGCGGGCGCCAGGGTGATGGCGGTCGACCTCCGGCAGGAGGCCGTGGACGAGGTCGTGGCGGGCTTCGAAGGCGACGGGCACGTGGCCGTGGGCATGGATCTGACCGATCTCGACGCCCAGGGCGCGCTCGTGGACAGGGCGGTCGACGAACTCGGCAACCTGTACGTGCTGGCCCACCTGGCCGCGGTGCTGAGGCGCCGCGGCTCGATGGACGAGATCACCGAGGACGACTGGGACTTCCAGATCGACACCAACCTGAAGGCCTCGTTCTTCCTCGCCCGCAGGGCGGCCGGCGCGATGATCGAGGGCGGTCAGGGCGGACGCATGATCCTGTTCAGCTCCCAGGGGTGGTGGAGCGGCGGCTTCGGGGGCTCCACCGTGTACTGCGCCTCCAAGGGCGGCATCGTGTCGATGTCGAGGGGCATGGCCCGCACCTACGGGCCCCACCAGATCACCGTCAACACCGTCGCCCCCGGCCAGGTGGCCACCTCGATGCTGCTGACCGACCTCGACCCAGCCGTCCTGGAGTCGATGACCAAGGACACACCCCTGGGCCGCATCGCCGATCCCTCGGAGATCGCACCGGTGGTGGTGTTCCTGGCGTCACAGCACGCCCGCTTCGTATCCGGGGCCACGATCAACGTCTCCGGCGCCCTGCAGATGTACTGAGTCGCGGTCCGGGCCGAGACGCTGGGGACCGGGCGGCTACCGAGAGCGCCGACCCCCGATCGTCATTCCGGCGCAGGCCGGAATCCACAACTGCGGCCGACCGGATCGCCGCTCTGCCACACCTCGGAGCCATGATTGAGTCGAGCTGCCGAACCATTCGTCCGTTTGTAATATCGCCCTGTATCGATCCCAGGAGGCACTCGTCGTGAGTACAGCACCGGCCGGAGACTTGGTCGCGATGGTGGAGCGCTTCCGCGAGGAGAAGCGTTATCCGACCCCAGAGCACGAAGAGCAGAAGCGGCTGCGGGAAGAGTGGGTCGAGAAGCTGCGGCCGGAGAACATCGAGTCACTCAGTCGTCGCGACCTGATCGCCGTCGTCTGGAATGGGACGTTCGGGAGCGAACGTTACGTGTGTCCCCCTGACGAACTGCCACGCATGCGCGTTGCGTGGGTCATGGGCATGGATGACGAGGCGTACGCTCGTCTGATCGGGCATATCCGGTACCTGTGCTGGGGTGAGGATGAACTGTCGATCCGCTATAACGCGCTGACAGGCCGCAGCAGCCCCCACAAGACGAACAGATTCGGAGACGCGGCCGTCTCCAAGGTGCTGGCCATCTGCCAACCCCAAAGGTTCCTCCCCATCGCTGTCTCCTACAATCAGGGCCGCGACGCGATGTTGCGGCGGCTGGGCCTGCCGAAGCTACGGGGGGCGAATCACGGCCAGCAAGTAGTCGACGCCAACGACAGGCTTCGAGACCACCTCGCACCGTACTTCGACGATGATCTCCTTGGTATGGCTACATTCCTCTACTGGCTGATGGAGCAAGAGATCGCGACGGGAGAGGGTCCTGAACAAGAGGACTTCGGGCAAGAAGTTCCTCCTGCAGTCAGCAGACCGGATCTGGCAGGATTGGCGACGCAACTGCTGGTCGACGTCGAGTTCTTGGAGGACATCGTCGAGTTGCTGGAGGACAAGGGGCAGGTGATCCTGTATGGGCCACCGGGGACTGGCAAGACCTATCTGGCTCAGGAACTTGCGAAGGAGTTGGTGTCGCATGAGTCGCGTCGAACGCTGGTGCAGTTCCACCCGTCAACCTCCTACGAGGATTTCTTCGAGGGGTACCGGCCGGCTGGGGCCAGTGACGATGGGGGCATCCGGTACAAGTTGACGCCCGGGCCGCTGGCACGCATGGCAGCGCAGGCATCCGCCGCGCCGAAGCAGGACCACGTGATGATCATTGACGAGATCAACCGGGCCAACCTGCCCCGCGTGTTTGGGGAACTGTTGTTCCTCCTGGAGTACCGCGACAAGAGTGTGCAGACGCTGTACCGGCCCGAGGAACCGTTCCGGCTACCGAAGAACCTCTGGTTCATCGGCACCATGAACACCGCCGACCGGTCGATCGCACTGGTGGACGCGGCGCTCCGGCGGCGCTTCCACTTCGTGCCGTTCTTCCCCGACCGCTACCCGATCAAGGGCCTGCTCGGTCGATGGCTGAAGGAGAATCGTGAGCCGGCTTGGGTCGGCACGCTCGTTGACGCGGTTAACGGCGAACTTGCCAAGGCTCTCGAAGGCTCCCATCTTCTGCTCGGCCCCAGCTACTTCATGGAGAGCTACGGGTCCACGCCGGACGAGCAGCGGCAACGGCTGCGGCGCATCTGGACCTACAACATCGAGCCGTTCATCGAGGATCAGTTCTTCGGCGACCCCGACCGCATCCAGCACTACCGCTTCAGCGATGTATTCACCCGCCACGGCCCGTCCACTCAGCCGGAGAACGACATTGGCCCGTTGCCCGGCGTGCCGCCGAGTGACCCGTCCGATCCTGCAGCTGTCGACACCACCGCGGAGAACGTCGGCGACACACCAACCGAGGGCGACGCGACCGCGCCCGTCCCGCTGTAGTTGACGAGGGGACGGCGGCTCCGATGGCTACGGCAGTTGACCTGGTGGGACAGCCACAAGGAGTGGGCGAGAGGGCGCAGTCTCCTCAGCAGGAACGCGCGGCCACTGGGGAGCTGTCCAAACGTCAGCGCCAAGAGCGATTGGCCCGGACGCTGACGCTGCGCGAGCACGGCAGCGAGGTTCTGCCGTTGACCGGACAGCAAGCCGGCGCACTGAATCGTGCCGGCGGCGGGAAGTACCTGTCGGTCGAGCCGAGCGAGCCTTCGGGAGACTGGCAGGTCTCCGCGCGCCACTACGTGGGGTCGATCAACGTCGCCGGGTTGCAGGTGCTCGTGCGGCCCAAGATCCCGCTGCGGAACCTCTTCCTGCTGCTCGAAGTGGGGCTGCGGGAACGCGACTGGCGCGACGAGGCGACCCGCTATGAGACCACCGGCGACCTGCTGCCGGCCCTGGTCTCGTTCTTCGCCCGTGCGGCGGAGACCACGCTGGCCCGCGGGCTCTACCACTCCTATCGCGAACGTCGCGACCGGCTGGTCGCCATGCGGGGTCGCATAGACATAGAACGCCAGCTCACTCGGCCCGGCGTCGTCATCCCCACCGCCTGTAGGTTCACCGACTTCACCGCGGACCTGATCGAGAACTCGTACATGAAGGCCGCCGTGTCGCGGTCGTTGCGCGTGGCAGGGGTGCAGCCGGTCGACCGACGGCGACTCATGCAGCACCTCGTGACCCTCGAAGACGTGGGCGACGTCAGGCACCATCCCCTCGACTACGAGGACGTGGTGTTCACCCGGCTCAACGAGCACTACAGGCCGGCGCTGCGGCTGGCACGGCTCGTTCTTGAGAACCTGACCCTGCAGGACACCATCGGTGAGGTCACGGCATCGTCGTTCATGCTGGACATGAACCAGCTCTTCGAACGGTTCGTCACCAAGCGGCTGCGGCGGGCACTGCGAGGGCGCCTCGCCGTGAAGGATCAGCAAGCGAGCTACCTCGACGCCGAGCGCCGTGTGGCGATCCAGCCCGATCTCACCTTCGGCTCGTCCGGGTCCACCAGGTTCGTCGCAGACATCAAGTACAAGCTCACCAACGACTCCTCGAGCGGGCGCACCGCCGACTACTACCAGTTGTTGGCCTACACCACCGCTCTCGACCTGCCCGAAGGCGTGCTCATCTACTGCCTGGACGCCGACCGCCCCGACGGAGACGGCAGCAGCTGGTCGCTCGCAACGAGCACCACCAGCACACCAGCACCCGTTACAACCGCCCCAGTCGGCACGGCCGCCATCTCGTCCGTCCGCGTGCGACACACGGGCACCGTGCTGCACAGGTACGCGCTCGACCTGTCCGGCACGCCTGACGACATCGGCAGGAACCTGAATGCCCTGGCCGACTGGATCGCCGATCGCGCATCCGCGGCAGGCTCTGCCACGACGCCCGTGGTTCTGACGGCGTAACCGAAAGTCATCGGCGCCGCGGCTTGCCGCTATCCGCACCTCACTTGTCAGTCCGCCTTCACCCGGCCCCGAGGTGGATCCGGGGGCGGAATCCACGCTCTGGAGACCCCGGCGGCGGCGCCGCTTGCCGCTTGGCACGATCCTCGAAGAACCCCAAGCACGGCTGTCGGCCATCTCACCCGCGGTGCCGCTGTGACATTGGTCACACCGACAGAGGTGTTCCGCTCGCAACGGCTCGGCGGCGATAGCACAGCCCGCTGACCTGCGGTTTTAGTGCGGCCCCCAGCCTGATCTCGGCGGGCGCCTTAGTCCGGACCGATCCGGACACAGAGTGATACAAACATATGTTGTCTGATTAGCTCACACGTGCTATATTATGACAAGACATAACCAACTGGTCACGCACCGGTCGGAGACAATCCGGGGAAATTCGAGAGGGGGTGATGATCGGATGGGCGAGTGGGCCGTACTCGACAAGTGGCAGGACTCACCCGCCTCGCTGCGGGGGGTTGACCTGGCCGAGTTGCGCGGGCGATTGCAACTCGTCGGGCGGGCAAGAGCATCTCTCGCCGCGTTCGAGGCCGATCTCGTAGCCGAGATCGCCCGGCGCGAGGGCGACGCGGCTGCCGAGGAGATCCTGCGGCAGGATCAGAAGCGGTCGCTGCCCAGTGCTCGCAAAGCCGTGAAGGTCGCTGCTCAGCTGGAGTGGGCGCCAGGTGTTGCCGAGAAGCTGGCCGAAGGGGCGATCACGCCCGAGGCGGCGGGGTTGATCCTCGACGCCGCCGCTGAGGCGCCGGTGGATCAGGACCTGCTGCTCGAAGCCGCTGGGGAGGAACCCGATGACCTGTTCCGGCGCACCCTCAAACGCCACGTCAACGAGCAGACCAGCGAGGCGGAACTCCAAGAACGCCGCGAGCGCCAACGCCGCCGGCGCCGCGCCTCGATCAGCGAACAGTCCGACGGCATGTTCCACCTCTTCGCCAGCCTCGATCCCCTCGCCGGCGCCCGGATGCGCGCCGCGCTGGTCGCCAAGGCCGACGAACTGTTCCACCAAGAGGACCCCAAGGACCGCGCGACCGCCCCGCAGCGCTTCGCCGACGCGCTCGAGCAACTCGTCTGCAACAGCGACGGCGCCGGTGCGCCGGCGGGCGTCGAGTTGATCGTCCTCGCCGACTACGACTTGGTCCACGAGCGGATCTGTAACGCCCGCTTGACCGGCGGGACTCGCCTCACCGAAGCCGAGACGCTGGCGGTGGCCTGTGACGCCAAGATCCTGCCGGGCATCTTCAACAAACACACCGGCAACCTCCTCTTGGGACGCTCCCAGCGCAAGATCTCCAAACGGCTCCGCAAACGCCTCATCGCACGCGACGGCGGCTGCATCGGCTGCGGCGCCCACGAGAAGATCTGCCAAGGCCACCACGTCGACCACTGGTGCGACGACGGCGAAACCAGCTACGAGAACACCTGCCTACTCTGCTGGCGCTGCCACCACATCAGAGTCCACCGCCACGGCGAACAAGTCATCCGACACCCCGACGGCACCTACACCCTCGCACCACCGGTCGACAGCCGTGCTCGCGCCGGGCCAAGAACGACGGGAGGGTTGGGAGGCTCAGCAGTCGATCGACCGGCCGGCCGCCCCGACCCGGAGCCCGGGTCCGACCCGCCAAACCGACACCCAGCGAGAAACCGACCTGACTCGCCGACCCCACACGTACCGGGGGTCGAACCCCCCGGCGTCCCCGGCCACGCCAAGCCGCACGGGCGCGAACCCGGACGAACCCGCGGACATCACTCCCCAACGAGCGGGCACCGACGCGGATCACCCGACACCCCCGAACCGAGCCGAACCAGCCCCCCAAGCCTGCCGTTTCCGGCTTCCCGCATGGAAACAGCGCCCGACGCCCAACACTTAAGGGCAGCCCGGACAGTAGAACAGACGACTTCGGCCCCCGCTGGAACGACGGTGTGACCGTTGACGGTACGGCATGCGAGGGCGGTGATGCCGGGAGCCAGTGCCGGCGGCCATTGCGGGGCCGCCGGAGCGCCCCCGGCGTCGCCGCCCGGACCGCTGCCCGATGGATTCCGGCCCGGATCGAGTCCGGGGCAGGCTCTACGCCGGAATGACTGGGGAGGCGGTCTGCGGCGACACTTGGCAGTCTCCTAGGAGTGTGCTGAGTAATCCCCGAATGGCCCGATTCTCGATTACGAAAGCCCAGGTCAGGGACTTGCGGGGATGGCGAAATGGCCATTACTCAGCAGTCTCCTAGGCTGGCGAGTGCTGGACATTCCTTGAGCTCTGGAGGCCAAAGATGGTGATCACGAGCCGTCTGCCCGATGTATCGATCCCCGATGTGCCCATAACCCCGTTCATCTTCGAGAACGCCGCCTCCCATTCCACCAAGGCGGCCCTCGTGGACGGCCCCTCGGGGCGCTCCTACGACTACGCAACCCTCCAGTTCATGGTTCAGCGATTCGCCGGCGGGCTTGTGGCGCGTGGCTTCCAGCCGGGGGAGGTTCTGATGATCCTCGCCCCGAACATCCCCGAGTACGCCATCGCCGTCCATGGCACGCTGGTGTGCGGCGGCACGGTCACCACCGTCAACCCCACCTACACAGCTCGTGAACTGCGCCACCAGATCGAGGATTCGGGTGCCACGTGGCTGTTCACGATCCCGCTCTTCCTGCCGCTGGCGCGACAGGCAATGGCGGACGGGAGCAGCATCGGACGCATCATCGTCCTGGGCGAGACCGAGCCGGCCGACGACATTGTGGACGTATTCGCCGTGGTCGGCGGCGACCCGTACGAGGGTCACGCCGCCCTGGATCCAGCGGAGACGGTGGCCGTCCTGCCCTACTCCAGCGGCACTACCGGAAACCCCAAAGGGGTGATGCTGACGCACCGGAACCTCGTTGCGAACCTCGTGCAGGGCACGGCCATGGTGACCTCCGAAGCCGACGACGTCGTTGTGGCGGTCCTGCCGTACTTCCACGTGTACGGGCTGCAGATCCTCATGAACTTCATGCTGAGAGAAGGCGTGACCACCGTGACGCTGCCCCGCTTCGACCTCGAGGAGTTCCTGAAGGTCATGCAGGACCACGCCGTGACCCGCGCCTATCTGGTACCGCCGATCGTCCTGGCCCTCGCCAAGCACCCTCTCGTGGACCGCTACGACCTATCCCCCCTCAAGTCGATCATCTCGGGCGCGGCGCCGCTGAGCACCGAACTCGCCAATGAGGTCACCGCCCGTCTCGCTGTCGAGGTCCTCCAAGGCTACGGCATGACCGAGACCAGCCCAGCCACCCACATCGCCCTCGAAGGCTGCGGGAAGCCCGGCTCGGTCGGCGGGTTGGTGCCGAGCAGCGAGTGCCGCATCGTCGACGTGTCGACGGGCGACGACGTCGAACAGGGCGACGCCGGCGAGATCTGGGTGCGGGGCCCGCACATCATGAAGGGGTACCTCAACAACCCCCAGGCCACGGCGGACACCATCGACGCCGACGGCTGGCTGCACACCGGCGATATCGGCTACATGGACGCCGACGGCGATTTCTACATCGTGGACCGGCTCAAGGAGCTCATCAAGTACAAGGGATTCCAGGTACCGCCGGCCGAGTTGGAGGGACTGCTGCTGTCACATCCGGCGGTCGCCGACGCCGCCGTCATCCCCATCCCCGACGAGGAGGCCGGCGAGATCCCGAAAGCTTTCATCGTGCTCAAGCCGGGTGCCGAAGCCACCGCCGGCGAACTGCGGGACTTCATCGCCGGCCAGGTCGCCAGCTTCAAGCAGATCCGGGAACTGGAGTTCATCGAGGCGATCCCCAAGGCGGTCTCGGGCAAGATCCTTCGCCGCGTCCTCCGCGACGCCGAAGCGGCCAAGCGCGCCTGAGTTCCAGGGCCTGAGTTCCACTGGGAGTCCCGCCAAGCGGCGGCGGGATCCTAGGGCGAGTCGCCCAGTTGCTCGCTGGCGCGGCGGATGAGTTCCTCCGCCTCGTCAATGCGTTGCTGGTAGAGGTCGAGACGCCCCTCCCGCAGGGCCTCGTCGGCCTCGGCGAAGAGGGTCACGGCCTCGGCAAGCAGATCGCCGACCGAGCCCGGCGTCCCGGCCGGCGGGGGTGGCGGGGCAGGAGCGGGATCAACCGGAGCCGGCGCAGGGGCAGGCTCGACCTCGGGCGCAGGTGCGGGCGCTGACCGTCCTCCCGTGTTGCCCACGCAGCCTGACGACGAGGCGTCCTGGGAATCGGACACCGCCGCCAGGCCGAACAGACCGCGCAGCGCCTCGCTCAACGTCGGACACATGACCACACGCTCACCGAGCACGGCGATGACCTGCTGCAGTTCCGGCACCGGCGGGCTCTGCGCCACGACGTACAGGGGCCGTACGTAGAGGATCGAATTCTCCACCGGTACGAGCACGAGATCACCGAACTCGACCCGCGAGCCCTGCTGGTTCAGCAACGTCACGACTCGTGAAATGCTGGGATCGCTCTGGATCTTGGAGTTCACCAGCGCCGGCCCGTCAGTCCCGCCACGCGGCTCGATCTTGTAGACGACGAGTTCGCCGTACTCATCGGGGTCACCCTTGCCCACCATGAAGGCGGTGAGCTCCCGGCGGGTGTCCTCCGTCGAGACCGGCACGAAGGAGCGAAGGATGACGAAGTCCTGGTCGTCCTCGTCCGGCAGGCGCGTCAGCAGGTAGTACGGGTCGATGCGAGCCTCCCGCGAGGGCTGCTGCACCACGCCGTCTGGCGACGTGATCGCGGAGGTCAAGACGCCTGTGACAGCGCCGGGATCCTGGGCGACGGACCACCCTTCGGCCTGCTCGTAGAACTGCTGCGGATCGTCGAGCTGGTAGCGGGCCCAAACGTTGGTCTGCACCCGGAAGAGGTCCTCCGGATAGCGGATGTGCTCGCGAATCTCCGCCGGCATGTCGTCGAAGTCCTCGAAGAGCCCGGGGAACGCGTTGCGGTAGGCCTGCAGGATGGGATCATCGCCGTCGACGACATACAGGGTGGTCGTCCCGTCGAAACCGTCCACCACCGCCTTGACCGAGTTGCGCACGTAGTTGAAGCGGTGGCGCAGGCCGCTGCCGTCGGGGAGTTGCTCGGTGTCGGCGCGCTGACCGTAGGGATACTTCGACGTCGTGGTGTACGCGTCGACGATGAACTGCACCCGGCCCTCGGCCAGCACGGGGTACGGATCGTTGTCGATGTGTAGGAACGGGGCCAACTTCTTGACGCGCTGGCGCACGTCACGGACGTAGATCACCCTGCTCTCGTCGTTGATGAATCCTGAGAGCAGCGGATCCACCTCCCAGAACCGCAGGGCGAACGCCGCCTGCCGGAAGAAGCCGCCGATCAGCACGCCGCCCTTGCCCTCGTAGCTGTAGGACTCCTCCTCACCGGTGACGGTGGGAACGTCCACCTCCTGACGGTTGGTGCGGACGATGGCGTAACCGTCGAGATCCTCGCTGTAGTAGAGCCGAGGCTCATCGAGGTTGATGCCCAGGTCGTTCGCCACGGGGAGCCCGCCGATGCGGAAGTCTGGCAAGCCCGCCTTCACGGCGTTGGCGGGCGCGAGGGCCACGCCGAAGCCGTGGGTGAACGTGAGCGTGCGAGCCTCCCAGGAGTTCTGCGGGAGGTTGCCCGGGTTCAGTTGGCGCGCCCCGAGCACGACCGGCGTCACCTTGCCGTCGATCTCGTACCGGTCAATGTCCAGCACGTCGGAGAAGCGGTAGTAGTTCCGCTCGCCCTCGCGGTTCTCGAACGTCTGTGGCAGGATCGACGGATCGAGCAGCGGCAGGTTCTCGATGATGTCCTCGTTCCCGGCAATGTCGTCGAAGGTCAGACCCCCGGTCGATTTGAACGGGCGAGTCTGAACGTCGTCGAGACCCATGGCATTGCGCGTGAACGCGATGTTGTATTCGATGTACTTCTGCTCCCGCGTCGATTCCGCAGGTTCCACCCGTAGGCGCTGGATGATGAGCGGGTAGATCCCTCCCATGACGATCGCCACGAACGCCCACAGGCCGACCGCCAGGGTGGGAAGCACCCACCCCTTGAGCCGGATGTTCACGAGCAGTAGCACGAACGCCAGCAACGAGATCATGATCAGCAGGTAGTGAACGGGTAGTCGCGCGTTCACGTCGGTGTACGAGGCGCCGTCCACCGCTCCCGCCGTGGAGGTGGTGAGTTCGAAGCGTCCCAGGTAGTAATCCGCGGCCTTGATGATCGCCAGAAGCCCCAGCAGCACCGAGAGATGGGCCTTCACCTGGGGAATGACACGCTGCCCCGGCTTCTGGAACCGGATACCGCCGTTCACGTAGTGGACGATGGCGGTGATGAAGAACGTGAGCAGGACGACGTTGAACAGCCAGTTCACGACGTAGGAGTAGAACGGCAACTCGAAGACGTAGAAGCCGATGTCCCGACCGAACTGCGGATCGGCAATGCCGAATCGGACGCTGTTCGTGAGAAGGATCCACTCCTCCCACTGGTCGGAGGCCCCGGCGCCGATTGGAAGGGCGAACAGCAGCGTCACCGCGAGGCGAACGAGGCGGGGCCGCTGCCCCGCCGAGGCGTGATAGCGAGCCAGCACGTCCTCCTCGGGGCCACCCGGGCGCCTGGGGGGCGCCAGACGGTCGGCGATCGCCAGGTTGCCGTAGAGCAGGACGAAGAGGACGGCGATGAAGATCAGCGCCAGCACGACCCGGGAGAGGATCATCGTCCGCCAGACATCGGCCTGGGCGAGCGCGTCGAACCACAGGAAGTCGGTGTAGAAGCTGGCAGCGCCCCGCAACGACACCAGCACGATGATGACGGCACCGATCGCAAGGAACAGTCCCCACCGCAAGCGACGGGATCGGACCGGAGTCGGGGGCCTACGCGGGCCGCCCGGTGCCCTCGGTCCTGTCGTTGACATCCCGGCAGCCTACTGCCGACGGTCCCCTTTGCCCGCCGCCCCCCACCTTCCGATCGGTGGACCGATGCGTCACGGTGCGCGAGGGGGTGCCTCTAGTCGCGGGCGCGCGACGGGGCGCCAACGTCGCTCCCAGCGAGCCGGTTTCCCGTGCGCTCGGCGCGAAGCCGAGCGAAGAGAGCGTCAACCTCGCCGCCGGCGACCCCGTTGGGCGGGGATGCCTCGACGTCGATCCTCTGATCGTGCTGCGGTTCCTGCTCGCTCGTCGAGTCCGCCTCCGACGGGTCGCTGCCGCCGGCCGGCAGCTGCTGCGCTACGGCTTCGACCGGTGGTGGTCCGACCGTCACGAACCCCGCCAGACGCGCCGCCTCCAGCTCGGCGCGCCTTTCCTCGCCGCTCAGCACCGGCTCGGCATGGATCCGCTGCTCCTCGAGGTCGCCGGCCGCCCGGGCGGCTTGGAGCGAGCCGTCGAGACGCCGAACGTGCTCAGCGACGTCGCTCATCACGTCGCCAAGGTCGGCGCGGAGGCGATCGCGCCCGGCGCGCAATCGCCCCACCTCGCCGCTCAGCTCGCGGCGGCGCCGATCCAGATCCGCCAATACCTCGTCACGCCACACCTCCGCCGCTGCGGCCTCGAGCAGGACGTCGTCGACTTCCCCCGCTGCGTCGCCCGACACCACAAATTCGCGTGCCAAGCGACGCTCGAGGTCGGCGATGCGCCCCGACGCCGTCTCGATCGTCGAGGCAACCGAGCGCAGAAACGCCCGCACCTCCGCGCAGTCGTACCCCTTGCGCGCGGGCGCGAATTCCCTTCGGGCCACCTCCTCGGGACTCAACAGTCCGTCGGGCGGCGGGCACGCCTCCCCAGACGTCACGACGGCTTCCTCGAACTCCTCACCGGGCCAATCGTAAGGCGTTCTTCGGTGGCGACCGGGTACCGGCGAGGCCGGAGCGTCTCAGCCCTCCGGTGGGGACCAGTTGGGTGCCATAGCCTCGAGTGCCTCGGTCATGGACGACACCTCCACGATTTCGAGCGCGTCTCCGGCGGCGGCGATCGCCTCGTCGTACTGCCCCTCCGGCACGAGCATCAGGCGGAAGTTCCGGCGCTCCGCCGCCCGCACCTTCTGAGCGATACCTCCGACGCTGCCCACCGTCCCGTCGGGGGAAATTGTTCCCGTGACCGCCACGGATTGCTCGGCGAGTTCGCCCGGCGTGAGGAGATCCAGGACCGACAGGGAGAACGCCAGACCGGCCGACGGACCGGCGATGTTGCCGGTCGCGAAGGTGATGTCCACTCCGAGATCACCGACGTCGTTGGACAGCAGCACGCCAAGGAGGGGACGCTCGTCCTCGGCCGAGGTGCGCGTCTCCGGGTCGATGCAGGGGTCCGCGCTGGATCCGAGCGGAATGTCGATCCGGACGCTCTCGGTCTCGTCCTCCCGCCTGATCCCGAACTCCACGACCTCGCCCACGGAGCGGCTTCGCACGGACGACGAGACCTCCGCAGAGGTGGTCACTGCCTCACCGCCGACCGCGGTGATCACGTCACCGGTGGCGAGATGTTCGGCCGCGGGCATACACGGCACCAGCCCGCTCACGACGACTTGCGACTCGGGAAGTTCGTACCCCAACTCGCGCAGTGCCACGTACAGCGAGACATCCTGTGACCGGGTCATCAGGCGAGCGTCGATATTCCGGCGCTCCTGAGGGGACATCCCCCTGTTGAAGACGTCCTCGTGCTGAAGGGTGGCGGAACTGTCGAAGTACGCGCCCACCCATTGCCACAGCGAGTCCATTCGCTGAGCTGACACCGTGACAAAGCCGATGAGACTCATCGGCTCGTAGGTGGTCTCACTCTCTGAGGAAACCGCGCCGGTAGCCGAATACACATCGCCCGGGTACAGCGCGTAGTAGGGCACGGACACGAACGTCAGCACCAGCAAGGCCGCCACGACGAGCCCAAAAACCGCTGCGGTCCAGATGGCCCTGCGAGGATTCCTTCGCACGAGGCGCCACAGGCCGACCGCAATCCCCCGGAGACCCATCCGGCGGAGCAGCGCTATCCGGGATCGGATTGCCCGGAGACGCCACCGGAGTCCCCCGCCGCGGATCGCAACCCCTACCCGTCGCAGACCCGCCAGCCGATGCCGGAATCGACGCCACCGTCTCGATAGCGTGATGTCCACTGTGTTGTCGCCGACCACCGCTCACCTCGCCACCACCGGACCTGCAGGCTCGGCTTCAACGCTAGAGGGTGCATCTCGCAGCGAGCGGGCGGACCCCCAGCGCGGGACTTTTGCCGCACACCGGGGCGGCGGCCGACATCCCGGCGAGAGGTTCCGCTGGCGGGACCCCTTCCGCCAGCAGCGCGCCCGCCACGGACCCGGAGCAGGGTTCCGGTGGTGGCACCGGCTCGGGGCCGC
The DNA here is from genome assembly GCA_963668565.2 of Acidimicrobiales bacterium. Lineage (GTDB taxonomy): Bacteria > Actinomycetota > Acidimicrobiia > Acidimicrobiales > CATQHL01 > VXNF01. Next base: position 51,720 of record CAXXMX010000002.1, on the reverse strand, counting down.
CGTCGCGCTCCTGACGCTCATCGGCATCCTCGGCGTCCTGCTGGCCGCGCTCGTTGGGTTTGGCGCCTTCGTCGGCGGTATCGCCCTGGAGGCCCTCATCGGGTGAGCGGCGGATTCCCCCTGCCCGCGGGCAACGATCGCACCACCCGCCGCCCGTGACCGAGCGGCGGCACCCTCCCGGACCCGAGACACTCCGGCGGCGCCGCGCCGTGGCACTCAGCGGATTCGATGGCACCGAGGCCACGGCTCGCGGCGGGTTGGACGACCCGAGTCCCCGGGTGCGCTGCGCCGCGTTGAGCGCGCTCGACCGCCTTGATGCCCTGGACACCGCGTCGCTCGATGCCGCACTGGCGGACCCCGAGCCGGAGGTTCGCGCCTGCGCCGCGGAACTCGCCGCCGGCCGCACGGACGTTGACCTTCACAGCGCGCTCTCCGACAGCGATGCGCGAGTGATCGAGGCCGCCGCCTGGGCCAGCGGTGAGCACCCGTCGCCCGCCCCGGCCATCGTGTCGCGCCTCTGCGAGGTGACGACCACCCATCCCGAGGCGCAGTGCAGGGAGACGGCGGTCGCCGCGCTCGGGGCTCTCGGCGACGAGGCCGGTCTCGCCGCCATTCTGGCCGCGACCGGTGACCGGGCCACGGTGCGCCGGCGAGCCGTCCTGGCCCTGGCCGCGTTCTCGGGTCCGGAGGTCGACGAGGCCCTCGAACAGGCGGCCGGGGACCGCGACTGGCAGGTTCGCCAGGCGGCGGAGGATCTCCGCTAGGTCACTCCCCGTCGGAGATGTCCACGAACATCCCTCGCATCAGGTCCAACGCCTCCAGAGACCGTCCTGCGCCGCGCACCACACACTCCAGGGGGGCTTCCACGCGTCGCACCGGGACGCCCGATTCGTTGGCGATCCGCTGGTCGATCCCGCTGAGCAGACCACCGCCGCCCGTTAGGTAGAGCCCGCCGCGCGCGATGTCGTTGGCCAGTTCGGGCGGTGTATTGGACACGCAGTTCAGGATGGAGTTGAGAATCGCCCGCAACGGGCTGGCGATGGCGTCACGGATCTCGCCGGAGGTCAGTGTGATGACTTCGGGCGTGCTCATCGACACCCGCCGGCCACGCACCTCCATCTCGGTGTCCTCGCCGATGTCGAGCGCTGAGCCGATCGTGACCTTGATCCTCTCCGCCGTTTGCTCTCCGACAGCGATGTCGTACGTGGCCCGGAGGTAGCTCTGCACGGCGTCGTCGATGGCGAACGATCCGACGCGCTCGGCCTCGAGGGCGACCACGCCCCCCAGAGAGATCAGTCCCGACTCTGTTGTCCCTCCTCCGATGTCGACGATCAGATTGCCGATGGACTTGTCGATCGGCAGATTGGCGCCGAGAGCCGCGGCGATCGGCTGCTCCATCAGCATCACGTTGCCTGCCCCGGCTCGGCGCGCCGCCAGCTTCACTGCCCGCATCTCGACGAGCGTGAGAGCGGACGGTACGCAGATCACGACCCGCGGGCGGTTGAACCGGTTCACTCCCACCTGGTGGAAGATGGCGCGCATCATCTGCTCTGTCATGTCGAAGTCGGTGATGGCGCCGCTGCGCAGAGGACGGTGGGCAACGATGTAGCTCGGGGTCCGGCCGATCATGCGCCAGGCCTCCGAGCCAATGGCAAGGACCTCTCCGGTCTGACGGTGCAGCGCGATGACCGTGGGCTGGCGATAAACGATGTCGTGGCCGGGGGAATAGACCAGCGTGTTGGCCGTTCCCAGATCGATCGCAAGGGCGCGTGCCATGGCGAGCTACCGGTGTCGGCGCCGGTGGCGCCCGCTGCGGGAAGGAGGTCGGAGCGCGGACATCTCGGCGTCGAAGCGGTCCATGCTCGACGTGAACGTCGTGCGGTCTCGGTGCCGCAGCCAGAGCACCAGGAATCCGACCAGGCACACGCCGACCGCGACGAAGAGAAAGATCACACCAGCCACTCGCAGCCTCTTTTGCACCTTCCTACAGCGGATTGACCCGCTGCACGTACTCCTCAATCTCCGATAGGTGCTGGGCCTCCCTGCCCCAACTCTCGCCGCCCGACCACTTCTCGCGTTTCCAGATCGGGACCGTCGCCTTCAACGCGTCGATGCAGAACCGGGCCGCACCGAACGCCTCCTGACGATGCGGAGCGGAGGCCACGACCACTACCGCGGCCTCGCCGATTGCCAGGGTACCGACCCGGTGGAGCAGTGCCAGGCATCCGAGATCGGGCCACAGCTCCCGAGCCTGGCGCTCCACCGCTCCAAGGCGGCGCTCCGCCTCGATCTCATAGGCCTCGTACGTCAACTCGTAGACGTCCGGGCGATCCGGAGAACTGTTGCGAGCGTTGCCGGAGAACATGACGACGGCGCCGCAGTCCGGCCGGTTTGCCCAAGCGACCGCCGCCTCCAGCGGTAACGGAGCATCGAGGAGGCCAATCCACGTCTCACCCTCGGCCGACTCCACGGACAAAGGATAATTCCGCTCGCGCCCATATCGATTCATGCGACCCGGACCGCACCGCCGATGCCGATCGACGACTCGGCTCCGATCCACCTGCACCGACCAGAGATGTCGGGCGCGCTCGGGGCGTCAACGCGAGCTGTTTGTGGCGGCGCAGCGCGGTGCGCTCAGGGAAGTTGAGGGAGCGCAGCGCGTCGCGCCTTCGCCATCACTCCGATGGCGATTCCCAGACCGACCGCGCCTGCGGCGACCAACACCGCCAGCGACCGGCGCTGCATCACCGACGAGGTCGTGATGGCCCAGGGCTTGGCATGGTGCGCATCCACGTAGCACTCCTCGTTGCTGTGTCGCGGCACCCAACCGGCGGCGCGTAGGCGAGCGTTCGACACGACCCACGGAAACCGCGTATAGGGAACGACGCCGGGCGGGGTGGGAGCCAGGCGCCAACGCCATCGGAAACGCGCCAGCCAGGACGCCACCTGCGGTGGGACGCGCAGCCAGGGCACCGTGCCGCTCAGCCGACGCACGTCTGCGGCCGCGACATGGCCATCGGAAGCAACGTTGTACGCACCGGACAAGTCACCCAGAACCGCCAACTCCACCGCCGTGGCGAGGTCGTCGAGGTGCATGAACTGCACTGGAGGATCATCATCGCCCGCGGCGACGGTCACCGCGGAGCGCAGGATGCGCGCAGCCCAACTGCTTTCGCCCGGTGCGACCGCGGTCACGGGACGGAGCACGACGAGCCGGACACCCGGATTGTCCACGTGCCACTCGGCGGCCAGCCGTTCGACTTCCGCCTTGTGTGCGGCGAAGGAGAACCCGGGGTTGGGGCGCAACAGCGCGTCCTCGTCCAGGGGGATCGGGTTATTGGGCCAGGCGCCGTAGACCATGGCGCTGGACATCAGGACGACGCCGGACACCTCAGCGTCCGAAGCGGCGGAGAGCAGGCGGCGCACGATCTCGATGTCGAGGCTTGCCGACTCCAGCCCATCGCGGCGAGGGTCGAATGCCGAGACGAGGTGGGCAACGACGTCGACTCCCTCGAGCATCGCCGCCACGTCGTCGGTACGGAGATCGCCCTGCCGGAGATCGGCCCCCAGATCGGACTGCAGCGGTTGCGTATCGATGCCGACGACGCGGACCTCCCCGGCGCGCGACGACAATCGGGCCGCCAGCCGCGAGCCGATCGAGCCGGCCACTCCGGTAATGGCCACAACGAGCGGCCGCGGCGGCCCCGAGGAGCGGGACTGGCTGCCCCCGCCGGCAGTTGGTTCGACATCACTCATGCTGGGACTCCAAGGTACCGGGGTCCACCCGCATCTACGATGCACGCATGCCACCGTCCGATCCTCCGCTCGGCGACGACCCCACCGAGCCCGGCGGTGGTCAGGATCCTCTCGGTGGCTGGCCCCTCATCGGGGATCTGACCAGGTTGCTCCGGTCCCCCGCGGTCAGCCGCCAAGCCGCCGAGCAACTCACTGTGGCCGTCGCCTCCGGCGGCGCCGGCGAGGCCAACATTGCACCTGCCGATCGGATCGCCTTCACCGAGTTGGCCGGCATTGCCCAGCTTGCGGCGGAGGCGGCAACCGGTCTGCCGATCACCTCCGACCGCCGCCCGATCGAGGTCTTGGTCGTGAACAGGAGCGGCTGGGCACACCACACCTTGCGCGATTGGCGGCCGCTCTTCCAGCAACTGCAGGAGGGGCTCACTGCGGGAAGGGCCGGGGCCGACCCCGCTACGTCGCCGGAGGGCAGCCCCGAGGCTCTGCTGCGACACCTGATGGAACCACTGACACCGCTCCTGGCGGACATGACCGCCGGTTCGCTCACGGGGCGCCTGGCGCGGGTCGCCCTCGGATCCCATGACGTCGCTCTGCCCCGCGTCCGCAGCGACCGGCTTCTCCTGGTGGAGCCCAATATCGCCGCCTTCGCGGAGGCCTGGAGTTTGCCGCGCGACGACACCTGCCTGTGGGTCTGCGTCCACTCCCTCATCTGCAACGCGGTCCTCAGCGTCCCGTCCGTGCACCAGCGGCTGACCGAGCTCTTGGGGCGCTTCTCGAAGGGCTTCGAGATCAATCCCGAGAGGATCGCCGAATCGTTGCAGGAGAAGCTCGGAGACCTGGATCCCACCCAGGCGATGACCGAGATGCCCACGTTGTTGACGAGCCCGGAGATGCTGCTGGGCGCAACGCGTTCGGAGAACCAGGAGGCTCTCGCGGACGACCTGGCGGACTTCGTTGCAGTCCTGACGGGCTACGTCGACACCACCACCGACCGGGCGTGCGCGCAGATGCTCGGCTCCCACAGTCCCGTCCGGGAGGCGTTCCGGCGCCGCCGTTTAACCCCGCCGGGCGAGGCACGCCAGTTGGGTCGATTCCTGGGGGTCGACGTCGGACCGGAGGCGTCGGCTCGCGGGATGCGGTTCGTACAGGGCGTGGCCGAACGCGCGGGCGCCGAGGGACTCAGCCGCCTGTGGCAGGCGGCCGCGAACTGGCCGACACCCAACGAGGTCGACGCCTCCGGCCTATGGCTCGCTCGTCTGGACATCTACGAGCGCCCGGGAGACTCCGGATCCGATCCTGACGATCGTGGTCCTGGCGCGCCCTGAGGGCCCCCGAAGGCCTTCCGGGGCCAGCGCCTCGGCAGGTGGCGCGACAGACTCGGCGGTGGCTTGCCGCGGCGGACGTTCTTCGCACCGATCAGGTGCAGGATCGCGCCCGCTGAGAGGGCCAGCGTGATCAGAATGAACCCGATCCGCAGCGACATCGGGATCACGGCAAGAGCCGAACCGACAACCCACGAGAGTTGGAATCGGGTCTCGAATCGACCGAAGCTCCGGCCATAGTCGGCATTCGGAGCGTCCCGCTGCACGACCGAGTCGAACGCGACCTTGCCCGCAGCAGCCGCCAGTCCGACCACCAGCGCCACGGCGATCGCTCCCTTCAAACCCCCGTCCCAGATCGCCAGCAGGCACACCACTGCCGGCACGAACAGCATCATTTGCAGGATCGATTCCTCGCCTGCTCCCTCACGCATCCGGGCGGCGGCGGCCGACCCGCCCAACGTACCGATCATGGCGAAGGCCCCGACGAGGTATACCTGCCAGAGCGCGTCGTCACGCAGTCCGAACGCCACGAGGAAAGTCATGAATCCCAGCACACCGCGTAGTACGGCCGTTCCCGAGGCGGCCAGCCGGATGCCGAATCCCTTGATCTTCGTGGTCACCGAGCCGGCAGGTTCCGGCGAGGTCCGTGGCGCCACCTCAGCCTGCGGCAGGCGGAAGGCCAGCGCACACGAACCCAGGAAGACCGCGGTCGCCACACCCATGACCCAATCGGATCCGGCATAGCGCTGGATCAACCAGGCGGGGACGCCGCCGACGAGACTGGCAACACCACTGAGGACGGCGAGCCGGGAGTTGCGATTGACCAACTCGTGCTCCGAGCGCACCGTGGCGGGGACGATGGACGCCTTCGCCACGGCATATCCCTTACCGAGGACGAGCACGGCGAACGCCAGGGGAAAGAGCAGGCGGGAGTCCACGTTGCCGATCATGAAGAACGCGGTCAGGGCGCGGCCGGCGTTGAGCAGCACGATGAGCAGGCGTCGACCGCCCGGCGCACGATCGACGGCCGGCCCGATGAGAGGCACCACGAGAGCGAAGGGAGTCAGCGTCAGGAACAGATACAGCAGCACGCTGGAACGGGCCGCACCCGCCTCGACGGAAAAGAACAGCGAGTCGGCGAGCGCGACGGCGATCATGGCGTCGCCTGCGGCGGAGAGAGCGTGCACCCGTGCCAGGCGAACGAAGGCGGACACCGGACGAGAGCCGTCGGCATCCGGTACACGGGGGTAGCGCGGCTCGCGTACCGGGGACCAGCCGCCGGCCGTGGACATGGCTTCCTCCCTAGCCGCCTCCCGTCCCGGTCGCGGAGGTGGCGGGCTCATGGTACTTGTAGCCCACGCCCCGAACGGTCACGATCCGCTGCGGATCGGACGGTTCTGTCTCAACCTTTCGGCGCAGCCGCCGGATGTGCGCATCGAGGGTCTTGGTGTCGCCGACGTAGTCCATCCCCCAGACTTGCTCGATGAGATCGTCGCGGGTCACGACCCGCCCCGCGTTCGAGATCAGCACCCTCAACAGATCGAACTCCTTCAGCGGTAACCGCACAATCTCACCCCGGACCCGCACCTCGTGGCCCTGCGGATCGATCAGCACATCGCCGACCTCGACCGGCCTCGCCGAGTCCGCGCTGACGACCTCGGCGGAGGTGGCCTGCACCTGCGCCCGGCGCAACACGGCGCGTATGCGAGCAACCAGCTCGCGCAACCGGTAGGGCTTGGGAACGTAGTCGTCGGCTCCGACCTCCAGGCCCACGACCATGTCGATCTCCTCACCCTTGGCGGAGACCATGATGATCGGAACGTTGGAAATGCTGCGGATCTCACGGCACACGTCCAGGCCCGACAGCCGAGGAAGCATCACATCCAGCAGTACCACGTCGGGCCTGCACGCCTCGAAGCGGTCCAGAGCCTCGCGACCGTCCCGGGCGATGTCGACGGCGAATCCCTCCCGGCGCAGCCCCGCGCTGAGCGCCTCGACGAAGGACGCTTCATCCTCGACCACCAGGACGCGTGGGGAGCGGCTCACGGGGACCTCCTCTGACCTTGCGAGCGCATGGCCGCGGGCGTCGGGGGCAGCTCACCGACCAGGGATCCGGTAACACCGGTGCCAAGCGGATCAGGCGGCTCGGACGCACCGGATTCGGCGACCAGTGGCAGCCGGAGCGTGAACGTGCTGCCCTCACCCTCCATCGACTGCACCTCCACGTCCCCGTGGTGGTTGATCGCAACATGACGGACGATCGCCAGCCCGAGGCCGATCCCTCCCGATGACGACGTGCGCGAACGGTCGACCCGATAGAACCGCTCGAAGATCCGGGGCAGGTCGCCCTGGGGAATGCCGATGCCGGTGTCCTGCACGGAGAGTTCTGCCGAGGTGTCCCGGCGGCGGACGCGCATGTTGACCGCCGTGCCCGCTGGGGAGTACTTGATTGCATTGTCGAGCAGGTTGTGAACGGCTGATGCGATCTGACGACGGTCGGCGCAGACGCGAACCGGTTCACTGGGCGCGGCGACCGTGACGGCTATCCCGCGTTGCTCGGCCGCGTTGGTGAGCCGCTCGACGACAGCATTCACGACGTCGCCGAACGCCAGAACGCTTCGGTCGCCGTCGTCGTCGCGCTCCACCCGGCTGAGTTCTGCCAGGTCATCGATGGCGCGCGTCATCCGTTCGGCTTCGGCCACCATCCGATCGGCGAGCCCCACCACCGTTGCGTGATCCTCTGTTCCGGACGCGCTCTCGCCCGACGCTCTGATGCTGTCGGACAGCAGGTCAACGATGGTTTCGGCCAGAAGGCTGATCGCCCCGACGGGCGTCCGCAACTCGTGGCTGATGTTCGAGACGAAGTCGCGGCGCATCGTCTCGACCCGCTCCGGCTCGGTGATGTCCTCGATGAGCGCCACGCCTCCCCCCGCCATCGGTGATGCGCTGAGCATGAAGACGCGCTGGGGAGGCCCGTAGAGGCGCACCTCCTCCCGGACCGTCATCCCCTCGCACGCCCTGTCCAGTACTCGGGTCAGGGCGGCGTCCATGAGCGCTTGTCCATGCCGGGTAGAAATCGCCAACAGTTCTGTGTCGTCGCGGAACACGACACGACCGTCGGCGTCGGAGATCACGACGCCCTCGGTCATCAGCGCGATCACCTCCCCGAGACGCCGCATCCAGGCGGCCCGGAGTTCTCCGGAGCGCTCCAGGTCACACAGCCGATCGGTCAGAGCGTCGATGGCATCGCCCAGATCCCCGGTGCTCGCCGCACGGAGCGGGGCGGCCTCAGTGGCCCGCACGAGGTCCGCCACCCCGCTCTCGCGCTGCCCCGGAGGCTGCGACGCCCGCACGGCGGCGGGAAACCGCCGCACCGACCGCTCGGCGCGGCGATAGCGGACGAGAACCGTGCCGCCGATCGCCGTGACGACCGCGAGCGCCACGGCCAGGATCACAACAGCGACCGTCATTGCGGTTTCGCCGCCGTCCGCGCCACGTCCGGCGGGATCCGTTCGCTGCGGTCGACCTCCCCCGCCAGCAGGCTGTCGAGTTGCCGCTCGTTGCCTGATTCGCCGGTGGGGTACCGCTCGGCAAGTCCGCCCAAGCCGGTCAGCGTCACCCAGCCCCCAGCAACGAGGGCTCGGTCCGAATCCGGCGGCGCCGCGGCCGCATCGGTGGCCTCGTGGGCGGTGAGCACCCGGAAACTGTCACGATCGGCGGTCTCCTCGACCCCCGTGATAGCGCTCCGGATCGCACCAACCGGCGCCAGAGATGCCCATCGCACACCTCGCAGAGCGGCGCGCGGCGTGTTCGGCACGTTGACGTTCAGGGCGCGTATCTCATCGTCGGTCATGAACCATCCGGCGAGATCGAGCGCCACGGACGCCGCCGTATCCCAGTGCACATGGCCATCGCCGGCCGATGTACTGACGGCCAGCCCCTTGGCACCCCAGGCGGCAGCGGCGAGTGCCGCCCCGACGGTTCCCGAGTGCAACGCGGAGCGCCCGACGTTGAACCCGGCATTGATGCCCGACAGAACCAGGTCGGGGGGTTCCCCGACGGCACCGAGGCGACTCAGGATGGCGCACGCCGCCGGTGTCGCCTCAGCCGCGTGCGCCAGAACTCCCTCCAGCGACGGCAGCGTCCAGCGGTGAAATTCGATCGGGTGGTGCAGCGCCAGGGAGCCCATGGAAGCCCCCGTACCGCTCATCTCATAGCGCGGCGCCAGGACGGAGACGTCGTGGCCGGCGTCGACCGCGCGGCGCGCCAGCGCTACCAGTCCGGGAGCTTCGATACCGTCGTCGTTGGTGACCAGAACGCGCATCGACTAGCTCGCTGACGTCACGGGACCGGCCTCTGAGGACTGTTCGTCCGCCACCTCATCGGACGGCGGGGGCCGCCAACCGTCGACCATGTACCGGACGCGCTCGCCGATGTTGACCGCGTGGTCTCCGATCCTCTCGTAGTACCGGGCGATCAGAGCCAGTTGCACGCACGAGGCGAGGTCACCCATCTCCCGGCCCTCCTCGCCCACGATCAACGCGAGGCACTGATGGTTCAGTCGGTCCAAGCGGTCGTCGATGTCATCGAGAGCGGCGGCCAGGCCCGAGTTGCCGTCGGCGTACGCATCCACCGCGAATCGCATCAAACGGGTGGCCTCCTCGCTCATCTGCGCGATCAAGCCGCGGAGCCGAGGACTGAAATCGGTGCCGTACAGGCGTCGCATCGCCTTGGCGATGTTCTCCACCAGATCGCCCGAACGCTCCACCTCGTAGTTGATCGTCAGCGCGGCCATGATCGAGCGCAGATCACCGGCCATGGGCTGCTGGAGGGCGAGCAACTGGTGGCAGCGGTTCTCGAGCGCCAGCGAGGCGTCATCCAGGACGTCGTCGGCGTCGATGATCTCCTGGGCGGTCGCGAGATCGCTCGACAGCAGCGCCTCGGTGCAGCGCGGGATGGCTTCGATGACGAAACCGGCCATCTGGATGACCTCGACCCGGATCTCGTCGAGTTCGTCCGAGAAGGGCTTGCGGAGACTTTCGACCATGGCGGCACCTCCTGGCGTGCGGGCCGGCGTTTCGGTTGTCGGACGGGTCGTCTCAGCCGAAGCGGCCGGTCACGTAGTTCTCCGTGCGCTCGTCACTGGGGTTGGAAAAGATCTTCTCGGTCTGGTCGAACTCCACGAGCAGCCCGTACCGGGAGTGCGTCTCCGGATCCACCTCGGCGGTAATGAACGCGGTGCGGTCGGAGATGCGCGCGGCCTGCTGCATGTTGTGGGTCACGATGATGATCGTGTAGTCCTCCTTGAGGGTGTGCATGAGCTCCTCGATGTGCGCCGTGGAAATCGGGTCCAGCGCCGAGCAGGGCTCATCCATCAGCAGGACGTCGGGGCTGGTGGCGATGGCCCGGGCGATGCAGAGGCGCTGCTGCTGGCCGCCGGAAAGACTCATCGCCGACTCCTTGAGACGGTCCTTCACCTCGTCGAACAGCGCCGCCTGACGCAGTGAGGACTCCACGATCCCGGGGAGTTCGCTCTTGGAGGCCGCGCGCGCGATGCGCGGGCCGTAAGCCACGTTGTCGAAGATGGACTTCGGGAACGGGTTCGGCTTCTGGAACACCATGCCGACGCGGCGACGCACCTCGACGGGATCAACTCGCGGGTCATAAAGATTGACACCGCGGAACAGGAGCGTGCCTTCGGCTCGCGCCCCCTCGATGAGGTCGTTCATGCGGTTGAAGCAGCGCAGCACCGTCGTCTTGCCGCAGCCCGAGGGCCCGATCATGGCCGTGATCTCTCGCTCGGCGATGTCCATCGTCACGTCGCGCACGGCGCGGTCCGAGCCGTAGTAGCAGTTCAGGTCCTCGACCCGGAAGACGATCTCGGGAGGGAACGGCTGCCCCTCGGGCTCGGGGGCTGCCGAGGGCGGGGACGCTGAGGTCTGCGGGTCGGCGCTGGTGCTGTCGGGGTGGAGCGCGACGCCATCGCCGTTCATCGCCACGTCTGCTGCTCCTGTCAACGCGGTCATGTGTTTCCACCTACGCGGTCGTGGTTCGGCTCGGGTCGCACCGGGGAGTTACCTCTTCTTCTCGAAATGGTTCCGCAGGAATATTGCCGCGGAGTTGAGGAGCAGCACAACTACCAGCATTACCACGATCGCGGCCGCCGCGGCGGTGGCGAAGCCGCCGTCCCGCCCGGACTGCTGCACCCACCGGGTGATCACGATGGGCATGGCGGTGAAGCGTTCCTGCAACTGGGTGATGTCCACGAGCCCCGACTGCCCGCCGAGAAACCCGGTGACGGCGCCGACGAGGATGAGCGGGGCGGCCTCACCGATGGCCCTGGAGAGCGACAGCAGGGTGCCGGTGAGGATGCCGGGAGCCGCGTACGGGAGGATCTGGGTGCGGATCACCTCCCACTTGGTGGCGCCGGCGCCATAACCAGCCTCGCGCAGCGCCTGAGGCACGGCGCGGATGGCCTCCGACGAGGTGATGATGACGATGGGCAGCACGAGAACGGCGAGCGTCATGCCCGCGGCGGTCACGGACTTTCCGCCGGTGAGGCCCTCGAGGCCCCGCACGAAGATGGCGAGCCCCAGCAGGCCGTAGACGACCGAAGGCACGCCGGCCAGGTTGCGGATGTTCAACTCGATGAAGCTGGTCAGTCGCGACTTCGGGGCGTACTCCTCCAGGTAGATGGCGGCGCCGATCCCGAGAGGGAAGGCCAGCACAATCACGAACACGGCGATCCAGAGCGAGCCCCGGATGCCCTGGAACACACCGAGCTCGGGGTCGCCCGACTGCGAGCGCAGGCCTCCGCCCAGGAACTCGCCGAGCCGGTTGCTGAGGATCGACCAGCCGTCGGAGACCGTGTCGATCAGCAGCACCGCCAGTACGAGCAGCGCCACGAGCACCGCGATCTGCAGCAGGACGCGGAAGACCCCGCCGCGGACGTCGCGCGAGCGCTTGTAGACGTCCGACGTAACGGCCTTGCGGGTTCTGTCGTCGAAGACGCGTCCGAGTCGCATGGCTGCCCCGTCAGTACCTGTTCTGGAAACGCCGCACGATGCGTTCGGCGACGAGGTTCATGCCAAACGTCAGCACGAACAGCATGAGGCCTACGAAATAGAGGGATTCGAACGTCAGACCCTCGCCCACGACGCTGTCGGTGCCCGACGCAAGGGAGGCCATGGCGGCGGTCATGGTGAGGCTGCCGTCGAAGACGTTGTGCGTGTAGATGGCCGTGTCACCGCCGCCCCCGGCGATGAACACCACCATGGTCTCGCCGACAGCGCGGGAGGTGGTCACGATGAACGCCGCCACGAGTCCCGAGATGGCCGCCGGCAGCACGATCCGCAGCGTCGTCGTGACCTTGCGCGAGCCCAGGCCCGCCGAGGCCTCGCGCAGCGAGTTGGGCACCGCCTTCATGGAGTCCTCGGAGATGGAGGCCATCAGGGGCACGCTGAGGATCCCGACACCGACGCCGGCGGCGGCGAGGTTGCCGAGCCGCGCCTCCTGCCCGAACCAGCTGTCGATGTTCTGGATGATGTTGGGGGAGATCCACTGCAGGGCAAAGAAGCCGAAGACGACACTGGGAATGCCGGCGAGTATCTCCAGCGTGGGCTTGATCCAGCGCCGGACCCGGGGTTTGGCGTACTCCGCGAGATAGACGGCCGCACCGAGGCCGATCGGTGTGGCGATGAGTGTGGATACACCGACGACCATGCCGGTCGAGACGATCAGCGTCTTGATGTCAAAGAAGCCCCTCCGAGGGAACCATCCGCTCGTCCACACCGACGCCCACTCGATATTGATCATGAACGTGAGGGCGTCCCGGAACAGCGAGAGGATGATCAAACCCGAGATGATGACCGAGGCGAGAGCGGTCACCAGCATGATCATCCGCACTGCCGACTCGCGATCACGCCGGTCCCGGTTGCCGGACAGCGCTTCGAGCGTGACGGGTCCGGAGACGGCTGCGGCGCTCGCGTAGGCGCCCGCGCCGATCCGGGCAAGCACACCACCCACCACGACCAGCAGCGAACCGCCGAGAGCCAGCCACCAGCCGCTCCCCATGTCGAACAGGAAATCGCGCTTGGCGAACTGGTTGGCGAAGCGATACGAGGTGAAATAGATGTAGAGCGCGCTGACGGCGCCGATCACCGCCAGCGGCATGGCCACCATGCGGCGGCCCTCGACCAGCGGGTAGCCGGCGACAAGACAGACAACCACGATGCCGATGAGGGCCCAGCCGTTTCCGAAGGATCCGGGGGTCTGCTGCGCCAGATCGGTTCCGCCCAGCAGCCACGGCAGGTTGCGCTCGAAGGCGTTCGCCGTCACCCCGGAACCCCGCAGCGCGACCCAGGGCATGAACGCCGAGACGAGGAGCATCACCAAGCCCGACAGGACCACGAACGCCGGGATCGGGACTCCCCGCAGGTATGCAGCTGTCGCCGGCACGATGCGGGGGGAACCGAGCGGGATCGCGGCGTCGGTCATCGCTGGAACCTACCAATCGGGTCCCGACGATCCAGCCGATCAGCCACCAATGATGCGGCCGGCCCAGGTGGCAGCTGTGGCGTCGCGGGCGTCGTCGGTCAGGACGACGTAGCCGACGTCGCTGACGGCCTGCACCAGCCCGGTCTCGCTCATGTAGAAGTCCACATAGGCCGTCACGGCGTCGCTGGCGGCGGCCCGCTCGGCGTTGATGTAGATGTACAGCGAGCGGGACACCGGGTACTCGCCGCTGGCGATCGTCTCCGGCGTGGCAGCCATACAACCGTCACCACCGTCGATGTCGACGAGTTTGACATCGGCGTTGACCGCGTAGGCGAACCCGACCCAGCCGAAGCTGCCCCGGGCGCCCTCGATGCCCTGGATGATGACGTTGTCATCGCCCGCCGACACGTAGTCCGGACGAGTCGTCGCCGCGTCGTCCTCGCTGATCGCACCGGCCTCGACGCGCGCGTCACCGATGTCCTCCAGCACGATCTCGATGAAGCTGTCGTAGGTCCCCGACTCCGCGCCCGGCGCCGTGATATCCAGATCCAGGTCCGGGAAGGACGTCCCCGAACCCAACTCGGCCGCCAGGCCGGCGGCGTCGGTCCAGTTGGAGAAACCCTGCGACTCCGGGCCCACGATGGCGTAGAGATCCTCGAAGTTCAGGCAGTTCACAGCGTCGTTGCCGGGGTTGGTCATCACCGCGATCCCATCGATACCGACCCGCAACTCGATCCAGTTGATCCCAGCCTCGGCGCACGCCGCGGCCTCGGCGTCCTTGATCTTGCGAGACGCGTCGGAGATGTCGGTCTCGCCGGCGCAGAACAGCTTGAAGCCGTCACCGGTCCCCGGACCGTCCACCGTGGCGTTCACGTTCGGCGCCACATCACGGAACAACTCCGCCACACGCACCGAGATCGGCTCCACCGTCGACGAACCCGAAATCGTCACCGAACCCGACACCTCACTCGGCGCCGACACAGACGGACCACCGTCGTCGGCCGAATCGCCACCAGCGCTCGGCGGCGCGGCCGGTGGCTCATCGAGACCGAAACCTCCGTCGCCACCGCCGTTGTCGCCAGAGTCGCTGCCCGCAGCAGGGGCGGGCGCGCCCCCGCTGTCGGCTCCACCATCATCGCCGCCACAGGCCGCCGCGAACAAGGCGACGGCGCAGAGGATCGCGCCGAACCACTTCCAACCCTTACTAGCTGCTGTCACGTCTTCCTCCTCCAGTTGCCGAAAGACGTGGGCAACGTAACGAGGGAATGAATCACCAGGCCGAGAGAAACGTGAACGGAAGGTGAACTCGGAATGACAGGCGCGGCGCAGGAGGCGCCGGCTGATCAGAGGACCGAAGCCTCTGGGCTGTCGTGGAGGGTGTCGTGCGGCGAAACGGTGCCGGCGCGCGGTGGCGACCAGCTGCCATCGGGGCGAAGCGTCCAGGCGCGGGCTCGCTCGTCGAGGCTGACGTCGAGGATGTGCTGCAACCGCGCCTGCAGCTGCGGATCGTTCACGGGCACGAGGGCCTCGATGCGGCGGTTCAGGTTGCGGGGCATGAGATCGGCCGAGCCGATGAGGTAGCTGGGGCGTCCAGGGCCGTTGGCGTTGCCGAAGCAGAAGATGCGCGAGTGCTCGAGGTAGCGGCCCAGGACGGATCGAACGCTTATGGTCTCCGACAGTCCTTCTACGCCCGGTCGCAGGCAGCAGATCCCGCGAACGAGGAGATCTATTCGCGCGCCGCCCGCCGAGGCGGCGTACAGAGCGTCGATCATCTCGGCATCCACGAGGCTGTTCAGCTTGAGCACGATGCGGCCCTCTGTTCCGTGCGCCGCCTCCGCCGCGATCAGATCGGCGATGTGCGACCGCGCGGCCTCCGGCGCGACGACGAGCTCCTCGTAGGTGAACCCGCTGCCGAAGCCGGTGAGACGGTTGAACAGGTGCGACAGGTCGGCGCCGATGTGCTCGTCCGCGGTCAGCAGACCGAGATCCTCGTAGACGCGGGCCGTGAGGGAGTTGTAGTTGCCGGTGCCGACGTGGCAGTACCGCTTGATGCCATCGGGCTCGGCGCGGACCACCAGGCACGTCTTGGCATGCACCTTCAGCCCCACCAGCCCGTAGGTCACGTGCACGCCGGCGTTCTCCAACTGGCGTGCCCAACCGATGTTGGCCTGCTCGTCGAACCGGGCCTTCAACTCCACGACCACCGCCACCTGCTTGCCGCGCCCGGCAGCGGATACGAGCGCCTCGACGATCTCGCCGTCGCCGTCGGTTCGGTAGAGGGTGATCTTGATCGCCAGAACGTCGGGATCCTCCGCCGCCTGATGGATGAACTCCTGCACCGAGGCGCCGAACGAGTCGTAAGGGTGATGCGCCAGCACGTCCCCGGTTCTGATGGCCGCGAAGAAGTTCGGCGTGCCGTCGCTCCGGGGCCGCAGGGGGGCCGGAACCAGCTGGTGGCGCTTCTGCCACCGCAGATCGGGCCGCGCCAGGTTGCACAACTGCTCCAGGCCGGCAACGTGCAGGAGCACTTCGCCGGTGTAAACGTCGCTGGGCAGCACGTCGAGTTCGTCCATCAAGATGTTTTGGATGGCCACCGAGGCTGAGGAACCCATTTCCAGGCGGACCACCGCACGGAACCGGCGACGCTGCAACTCGGCTTCGACCGCTGTCAGTAGATCCTCGGCCTCCTGCTCGTCGACTGACAGATCAGCATTGCGCGTGACCCGGAAACAGGCGTGCTCGATGGTCTCCATGCCCGGAAAGAGCGCTTCGAGATGCGCGGCGATGACCTGCTCGATCGGTACGAACCGCTCGCCATCGGGCAGACTCACCAACCTCCCGTACGTGAAGGGAACCTTGATGCGAGCGAAGCGTTGCCGTTCGCCGTTGGGGTCGATGAGGCGCACACCGAGGCTCGTCGAGAGGTTCGAGATGTACGGGAACGGGTGCCCGGGGTCCACCGCCAGCGGCGTCAGGATGGGGTAGATCCGGTCAGCGAACTCGCCCTCGAGGAATTTTCGATCGTCGAGGTCCAGATCGCTCCAGTCGACAACCCGGATCCCCTCCGCGGCCAGGTCAGGAAGGACCTCGTCGCGGAGTACCGCCTCGAGTGTTCTCTGCGATTCCTCGACCTGGGAGCGGATCCGCACGAGCTGTGCCTGTGGCGTCAGCCCGTCGAAGGAGCGCCCCACCCGGCCGTCGGCGACTCGGGCCTTGAGGCTCGCCACCCTCACCTGGAAGAACTCATCCAGGTTCCCCGCCGCGATGACACAGAAGCGGAGCCGCTCGAGCAGCGGGATGCCCTCGTCGCTCGCCAGCCGCAGAACGCGGGCGTTGAAGTCGAGCCAGGAGAGTTCGCGATTGAGGTAGCGACCGCTCGGGGAGGCCACGTCGCCTCCGCCGCCGGCTGCCGAAGCGAGGGCGGCCGTCCGCGGATGGCCCGCCACTGGGTCGACGGACACGACGACGGTCACACCCCCTCCTCCATCACGGCATGCCGTAGGGGTCCAGTTCGTCCTCGTCGTAGCCCAGATCCCACTCGATCAGGAGGTTCTGGCGCATGGCATCCCGGTTGATCCGCTCCCTGTTGCGGCGGAACTGCGGGTCGTCGCGTGGCAACAGCAGTAGCCGAGCCTGGGCGCGTATGCGGAAGTCCTCGATGAGTTGCCGGTCACCGAAGTCCGATCGGTAATCCCAGTGCGGAACCACCGGCCCGGCGTAGATGATCTTGACGTGTCCGATCGGCGGCGGGAGTTCCTGTTCGTACTCCGGCGCGATGCTTGTCATGGGACGCTCCTCCCGGCTCGTCGGCGGATCCGCAGCGAAGCAACCCGCTACACAAGGCTACCGCCAGGTGTCCTCGCAGCCGAATCCGGCGGCCCTACAGCGCGCTCCGGCGCGGGCGCCCATGTGACCTTTACGAGGCCTTTAGAGGCATCGACGCTTACTGTGACCAATGGACACACCCATTGTGCCGTCAACGTTGCCGAGCACGGGTTGGATGAAGCGGGCGCTGTGCGCTGGCGAACCGCCCGACGTGTTCTTCCCCTCCGATGGCGTAGGGGTCCTGCGGGCGCAGAAGATCTGCGCGAGTTGTCCCGTGGTTGAGGACTGCCTCGAGTACGCCCTCGCCCATCACATCTCCCACGGTGTCTGGGGAGGCTCCTCCGAGCGGCAGCGCAGGCGCCTGCAGCATCAACGTCAGCAGGAGAGAATGAAGCGGGCGGTCACCGAGAGGTCCGCAGCCGTCGCCTGACAACTCCCGGCGGCAGAATTCGTCTCGCCGGCCCAGTTGATACGCGACACCCCCGGCGTCGGGATGCCTGAACCACGAACTCGCCAGGAGCCACCGGTCAAGACCGGCCAACACTCCCGCGGAGAGGTCTAGCTGTCCTTGCCCTTGGTGTCGGGGGACCCGTCCGCGACGGGCTCCTCGAGTTCGTCGGCGTTCTTGCGGAACTCCCTTTGGGCCTGGCCCAGGGACCGCGCCAGCTTCGGAAGCTTGGCGCCACCGAAGATCACCAGAACTATCACCAGGATGATGATCAACTCGGTTGTTCCGATTACTGCCACGACTTCAGGCTACCCGATACGGCACTCCGCGCAGAGGTCAGCAGTGGATTAAATCTGGGCGTCCCACCGGCCCTCAGGCCGTGGCAGACCCGCTCTCCTCGCGCCGGGCGAGAGCGCGCTCGCGGCGCACGCGCCGGCGCTCACGCTCGCTCATTCCACCCCAGATTCCGAACTTCTCGCCGTTCTCGAGGGCGTACTCGAGGCAGTCCTGGCGCACGACACATGCGCTGCAGACCCGCTTGGCCTCCTTGGTGGACGCTCCCCGTTCGGGGAAGAACAGATCGGGGTCCACCCCGAGGCAGTTGGCGAACTGCTTCCAGGGGTCTTGGAGGTGCGATTCCTGCACGAACATCCGAACATCCTTCCCGATCAGCGGTTCTCGAGCCCGGGAGCGCCCCCCGGGTCGGTTCGCCGGTGGCAACCCTGCAGAACCTGCTGGTCCTGCGATTTCCACAGGTCTATTCACACCTGTGTAATTACAAGCGTGTAACCGCGAGTATGCCGGGCGTTCGGACCAAAATCAAGTGCGGGAGGCGGATATTTTCGGGTGTTTCCCGGGGAACGGATCGGTCGCCGGTAACGTAACGACCGTTACAGCCCTGCCCCGGCCCCCGGACCCGCGCGCCCCTGCGCCCCGTACCGAGGAGCGACGACGCTGAGTTCGACCGCCCCCACGACAACTGCCACCAAGCCCGCCCTCGCCCGTCGCGCCGGCCCGCGGCGGCGGGACCTCCCGTGGCCACTGAATCTCTACCAGTCGGCGGTGGGCAAGAAGTGGGTCATGGCCCTCACCGGGATCGCCCTGCTGGGGTTCGTGCTGGTGCACATGCTCGGGAACCTGCACCTCTACGACGGGGCGTGGGAGACGCACGAGTACGCCGAGACGCTGCGAGATCTCGGCACGGAGGTCATCCCCCGCACCTGGGTGCTGTGGGCCATGCGCCTCGGCCTCATCGGCGCCTTCGGTCTCCATATTCACTCGGCGTACAGCCTGACGCGGATGAGCAGGGCGGCCGACAGCCGCTACGCCGGAGGTCGGGACTACATCGCCGCGAGCTACGCGTCGCGCACGATGCGCTGGACGGGACCGCTCGTCGGGCTGTTCGTCGTGTACCACCTGGCCGACCTCACCTGGGGCCACTTCAACCCCGACTACGTGCAAGGTGACCCATATCACAACGTCGTGGCAAGCCTGTCCAACCTGCCAGTGGCCATCTGGTACATCGTCGCCAACGTGGCCCTGGCGGTGCACATCTACCACGGCGCCTGGAGCATGTTCCAGAGTCTCGGGATCAACAGCCCGCGCCTGAATCCGCTCCGTCGCAGGTTCGCCCAGGCATTCGCTGCGGCAATCCTCGTCGGCAACCTCAGCTTCCCGATCCTCGTCCAAGCCGGCGTCATCGACGACGGCGGGCGCTCGGTCGTGCGCGAGCGCGAGCAGATCGAGCAAACCGACACCGCAGGCGGCGAAGCACTCGGCGCAACGGGAGGCTCGGGATGATCGGCAGTCTGGATGCACGGCTTCCCGAAGGGTCGCTCGAGGACGCCTGGACGGACCACAAGTTCTCCCTGCGCCTCGTCAACCCCAACAACAAGCGCCGCTTCACCGTCATCGTGGTCGGAACGGGCCTGGCCGGGGCATCCGCCGCGGCTTCCCTCGGCGAACTGGGTTACCGGGTGAAGGCCTTCACCTATCACGACTCGCCCCGCCGGGCGCACTCCATCGCCGCGCAGGGGGGCATCAACGCCGCCAAGAACTACAAGAACGACGGCGACAGCGTCTACCGGCTCTTCTACGACACCATCAAGGGCGGCGACTACCGCAGTCGCGAGGCCAACGTGTACCGCCTCGCCGAGGTGTCGGTTGCGATCATCGACCAGTGCGTGGCCTCCGGCGTGCCCTTCGCCCGGGAGTACGGGGGCCTTCTGGACAACCGCTCCTTCGGCGGGGCGCAGGTGTCGCGCACGTTCTACGCCCGCGGCCAGACCGGCCAGCAACTACTGCTCGGCGCCTATTCGTCCCTCATGCGCCAGGTGGCGGCGGGCACCGTCGACCTGCACACCCGCGCCGAGATGCTGGACCTGGTTGTCGCCGATGGCCGAGCGGTGGGCATCGTCGTGCGGGACTTGCTGTCCGGCGAGATCACTGCCCACGCCGCAGACGCCGTCATCCTGGCGACGGGCGGCTACAGCAACGTCTACTACCTGTCCACGAACGCCATGATGTGCAACGTCACCGCCGCCTGGCGAGCGCACCGGCGCGGCGCCCTGTTCGCCAACCCGTGCTACACGCAGATCCACCCCACCTGCATCCCCGCCGGTGACGACTTCCAGTCCAAGTTGACGCTCATGTCGGAGTCCCTGCGCAATGACGGGCGCATCTGGGTGCCGCGGGCGTTCGACGACACGAGGGCGCCGGAGGACGTCCCCGAGGCCGAGCGGGACTACTACCTCGAGGAGAAGTACGCGGCGTTCGGCAACCTCGTTCCGAGAGACGTGGCGTCGCGCAACGCCAAGGCGGTCGTGGACGCCGGGCGGGGCGTGGGCCCCCTGCACAACGGGGTCTACCTCGACTTCTCCGAGACGCTGGCGCGTGACGGCGCAGAGGTGGTCCGCTCCAAGTACGGCAACTTGTTCGACATGTACGAGCGCATCACCGGCGAGGATCCCTATCGGGCGCCCATGCGGATATACCCGGCGGTCCACTACACGATGGGCGGGCTGTGGGTGGACTACAACCTGATGAGCAACGTGCCGGGGCTCTTCGTGGCCGGCGAGGCCAACTTCTCCGACCACGGGGCCAATCGCCTCGGCGCCTCGGCCCTGATGCAGGGCCTTGCCGACGGCTACTTCATCGTGCCCTACACCGTCGGCGACTACCTCGCGGGCCGGCTCGGCAAGGCGGGGCCGGGAACCGAACACCCCGCGTTCGCCGCCACCGTCGCCGAGGTCAATGATCGGATCGCCCGCTGGACGGCCGCCCGCGGGACGCGCACCGTGGACTGGTTCCACCGCGAACTCGGCCGGATCGTCTGGGAGCACTGTGGCATGGCGCGCAACGCCGCCGGGCTCCGGAAGGCGCTCGCAGAGATCCCTGCCCTGCGCGAGGAGTTCCACGCCGACGTGTGCGTGCCCGGGTCGGCCGGCACGCTCAATCAGTCCCTCGAGAAGGTCGGACGTGTGGACGACTTCTTCGAACTCGCCGAACTGCTGGCGCGTGACGCGCTCGAGCGCGAGGAATCCTGCGGCGGGCACTTCCGCGAGGAACATCAGGACGCCGAGGGTGAAGCCCGTCGGGATGATGCAAACTTCACACACGTGGCGGCATGGGAATGGACCGGGCCCGGCGCCGAGCCCCGCCGGCAGCGCGAGGAGTTGGAGTTCGGGACCGTGACACCGACCACGAGGTCATACAAGTGAGTTCGACAGAGAGCGCGACGGGCGGGCCCGCAGCGACGAACGGTCAGGTGACCGGCGAAGCGGGAATGCTCAACCTGCGGCTGCGCGTGTGGCGCCAGGACGGCCCCGACGCCACCGGACGCTTCGAGACCTACGAGGCCACGGGCATCAGCTCCGACGCCTCCTTCCTCGAGATGCTCGACGTCGTCAACGAGCGCCTGACGCTCGACGGCCAGGAGCCGATCGTCTTCGAATCGGACTGCCGCGAGGGCATCTGCGGAACCTGCGGTCTGATGATCAACGGGCGGGCCCATGGCCCCCAGAAGGGCACCGCCACGTGCCAGCTGCACATGCGCCAGTTCGCCGACGGCGATCTCATCACGATCGAACCGTGGCGCGCCAGGGCGTTCCCCGTGATCCGGGACCTGGCCGTGGACCGCACGTCACTCGACGGGATCATCGCCGCCGGTGGCTACATCTCCGTCAACACGGGTGCCGCCCCAGACGCCAACCTGGTCCCGGTCCCGAAGGAGGCGGCCGACACGGCCTTCGACGCGGCCGCCTGCATCGGCTGCGGCGCCTGCGTGGCCGCCTGCCCGAACAGCGCCGCCCAGCTCTTCACCGCGGCGAAGGTGCAACACCTGAACCTGTTGCCGCAGGGCCAACCCGAGCGCTGGGCGCGCACCGAGGCGATGGTGGAGACCATGGAGCAGTTCTTCGGCAGTTGCACCAACCACGGGGAGTGCGAGGAGGCCTGCCCGAAGGAGATCTCCATCGACTTCATTGCCTGGACCAACCGGGACTACGTCAGAGCCAAGCTGAAGAACCGCAAGCTCACCGGCCAGCGCTGAGGCGCAGGACAGAGCGTGCAGAGCGCGGCGGCGGGAGCAATGGGACGCCGCTACGTCCCGAGAATCCTCCACTGGGCCGCTTGCGGCCTGCGAGGTTTCTGCATCGGGACGGCCGACCTCGTTCCGGGAGTCTCCGGCAGCACCGTGGCAGTGCTGTTCGGCGTCTACGAGCGCCTGCTGGGAGCCGTTCGCGGTCTCGCCGGCGCTGCGGGCAGCGTTCTGCGCGGGGATCTGCGGGGCGCCGCGGCGCGCATACGGCGGATCGACTGGCCACTCGTGATACCGGTCGCTGCGGGCGCCCTCGTTGCGTTGGGGAGCCTGGCACGCGCCATCGATTGGCTGCTGGAACATCGCGCCGAGTCCACGGCGGGCGCCTTCGCGGGGTTGGTCGCCGCCGCTTTGGTGGTCGCCGTCCGGCGGGTGCGTCCTTGGCGAGTCGCCCGCGTCGCGCTTTGTGGGGCCGTGGCCGGCGTGAGCGGATGGATCTTCGGGCTCAGCGCCGCGCCCATCGCGGACCCGGCTCCGGCGGTCTGGTTCGGCGCCGGGGTTCTCGGTGTGTGCGCGATGATCCTGCCGGGGGTTTCCGGCGCGCTCGCTCTCCTGATCGTCGGTTTGTACGCGCCCGCAATCGACGCCCTGAGCGACCGCTACTGGTCCCCGATCGGTCTGATCGCCGCCGGTGCCGTGGTGGGAGCACTGGCATTCTCCTGGCTGCTCAGCCGGCTTCTCGACCGCCACCACAACACGGTTATGGCAGCGATGGTGGGACTGATGCTGGGCTCGCTGCGCGTGTTGTGGCCCTGGCCGAACGGCGTGGGGCGGCTCAGCAGCTCGGGCGAGGTGATTAGCGGAACAGCCCTCGCCTGGCCCCGGGGCGGCGAGGTGCTCTGGCCGATCGTGTGCGCTGTCGTCGCGTTCGTGCTGGCCCTCGCAGTATCGAGGGTGACGGCGCGTTCGGCGGCTGGAACGGGCGCGAAAACAGGTTTACTGGAAGCACCCTGACAGATGACTAGGGGCGGCTGCCTCGCAGTACGCCAATATCCGGAGGCCCCCACGTGAGTACATCGGAGACACTGCACCTTCCCTCGCTCCCCTACCCCCAGGACGCACTCGCCCCTCACATCAGCGCCGAGACCGTCGCCTTCCACTACGGCAAGCACCACGCCGGCTACGTGGCCAACGTGAATCGGCTGGTGGCCGGGACCGCCGCCGAGGGTGCTTCGCTGGAACATCTCATCGGCACGACTTCGGGCGGGCTGTTCAACAACGCGGCACAGGTCTGGAACCACACCTTCTACTGGGGATCCATGCACCCCGAGGGCGGCAGCGACCCCACGGGCAATCTCGTCGCCGCCCTCGAAGATGGCTTCGGCTCCGTAGACGGGTTCCGCAAGCAGTTCATCGACGCCTCCTGTGGCCACTTCGGCTCCGGCTGGGTGTGGCTCGTGGCGGGAGGTGAGCGGCTCGAGGTCATGACGACGTCGAACGCGGACCTCCCGCAGCGACACGGCCGGACGCCGCTGCTGACGATCGACGTCTGGGAGCACGCCTACTACCTGGACTACCGGAACGCCCGTCCGGCCTACGTGGACCGCTGGATGGAGAACCTCGTGAATTGGGAATTCGCCGCCGCGAACCTGGCGGCCTCCTGAGCGCAGCGCCGGCGACGCCGCCACCACCCGGCCGGTCCGTGGTGCGCTTCCTCAGCGGCGCGTGGGTGGCAGCGCTGAGCGAAGCGCTGCAGGCCGCCGGCGTCACCACCGAAGAAGGCCCGCCGCTGGTCATCCAGCAGGTTGTCGACCACGCGGGCGGGGACACGACCACCTTCCGGGTGCGTCTCGACGCGAACGGGGCTGAGGCACTGGGTGGCTTCGCCGACGACGCCACGGTCACCTACGAGCAGAGCTACGAGGTCGCCCGAGGGATCGCGACCGGCGACCTGGACGCCCACGTGGAGTTCTTGATGGGCCGCGTCGTCGTCTCCGGCGACACCGAGGCCCTCGTGCACTACGGCAAGACGCTCGAGCGTATGCACGCCGCGCTGAGCGACCTGCGAGCGATCACCGACTTCTAACCCTCGTCCCACCCGCCGGGTGGGGCGGCAGCTCAGCCGATGAGGCCCAGGGCAGCGACGGTGTCCCGCTCGGCGGCCAGTTCAGCCACCGAGGCGTCGATCCGGCCGCGGCTGAAGGCGTTGTGCACCAGACCCTCGACGATCTGCCAGCGGCTCCCGTCGCTGGTGCAGGGGAATGAACTGATGAGACCCTCCGGCACGCCGTAGCTGCCGTCGGATGGCAGGGCGACGCTCACCGAGTCGCCGTCGGGCGTGCCCGACGCCCAGTCCCTGACGTGGTCGATGGCTGCGTTGGCCGCGGAGGCCGCCGAGGACGCGCCCCGCGCCTCGATGATGGCGGCTCCCCGCTGCTGGACGGTGGGGATGAATTCGTCCTCCAACCAGCGCTGATCGTCCACGATTTCATGTGCCGGACGGTCGCCGATCCGGCAGTTGAACACGTCTGGGTACTGCGTGGCCGAGTGGTTGCCCCAGATCGTCATACGGCGAACGTCGCTCACCGGGGCACCCGCCCGGCGCGCCAACTGGGCGACGGCGCGGTTGTGGTCCAGCCGGGTCATGGCGGTGAAGCGTTCCGGCGGGACACCCGGCGCGTTGCGCTGGGCGATGAGGCAGTTGGTGTTGGCGGGGTTGCCCACGACCAGAACACGGATGTCCCCCGCCGCGTTGGCGGCCAGGGCCGCTCCCTGGCGGGTGAAGATGCCGCCGTTGGCCTCCAGTAGATCCTTGCGCTCCATGCCCTTGGTGCGGGGGCGACTGCCGACCAGAAGCGCCCAGGAGGCCCCCGCGAACGCCGTCTCGGGCTGGTCACTCAGTTCCATACCGGCCAGCAGGCCGAAGGCACAATCGTCGAGTTCCATGGCCACGCCCTCGAGGGCGCTCATGGCCGGGGGGATCTCCAGCATCTGCAGGATGATCGGCTGGTCGGGCCCCAGCAGCTGCCCGGAGGCGATACGGAAGACCAGGCTGTAGCCGATCTGGCCGGCGGCGCCGGTGACGGCGACCCGAACGGGCGCGGGCTTCTGCGTTGCGGTTGCGCTCATGCTGTTCCCCGTCGTCGCTGCCGTCAAAGCCTGTCGATAATCGCCTGGGCGAACTCCGAGCAGCGCACCTCGGTGGCGCCCTCCATGAGCCGGGCGAAGTCGTAGGTCACGATCTTCGCGGCGATGGTCTCCTCCAGCGCCGCAACGATGGCGTCGGCCGCGGCGTTCCAGCCCAGGTGCTCGAACATCATCACGCCGGAGAGCAGCACCGATGAGGGGTTGACCTTGTCCTGGCCGGCGTACTTGGGAGCGGTGCCGTGCGTCGCCTCGAACACGCCGTGGCCGGTCACGTAGTTGATGTTGCCGCCCGGAGCGATGCCGATCCCCCCGACCTGCGCCGCCAGGGCGTCCGACAGGTAGTCGCCGTTGAGGTTCATCGTGGCGATCACGTCGAACTCGGCAGGGCGGGTCAGCACCTGCTGCAGCGCTATGTCGGCGATGGCGTCGGTGACGAGGATGCGCCCGCCAGGGTCGCCCCCGCAATCGTCCCAACCCACCGCCACATCGGCGAACTCCTCCCGAACCAGTTCGTAGCCCCAGTTGCGGAAGGCGCCCTCGGTGTACTTCATGATGTTGCCCTTGTGGACGAGCGTGACCCGGGAGCGCTTGCGAGCCACCGCGTAGTTGAGGGCGGCGCGCTGCAGGCGTTGCGAGCCGGTGCGCGAGATGGGCTTGATGCCGATCCCGCTGTCGGCACGCAGCTCCCGCCCGAACACCTCCCGGACCATCTCCCGGATCCGGTCGGCCTCCGGGGAGCCGGCCTCTGCTTCGATACCGGCGTAGATGTCCTCGGTGTTCTCACGGAAGATGACCATGTCCACCAATTCGGGGTTGCGCACCGGTGACGGCACACCCCGGAACCAGCGCACCGGACGCAGGCAGACGTAAAGGTCGAGCAGCTGGCGGATCGCCACGTTCAGGCTGCGGAAGCCGCCGCCGATTGGCGTGGTGAGGGGACCCTTGATGCCGATCAGGTAGTCGCGGAAGGTGTCCACCGTCTCTTCCGGCAACCACTCACCGGTCTCGTTGAAAGCCTTCTCGCCAGCCAGCACCTCCATCCACTCGACTCGCCGTCCACCCTTGGCGGCGGCCGCGTCGAGGACGGCCCGCGCCGCCGGCCAGATGTCGATGCCTGTGCCGTCACCCTCGACGTACGGGATGATCGGCACGTCCGGCACCTGCAGGACGCCGTCGGCGCCGATGGTGATCCTGGCCGCGGATGAATCTCCGGTCGTTTCTCCCATGGGCGTGCAGCCTAGGGGGCTCGTGGCGCGCCGACGCCGGGGGTCTGGCGCGGTGTCGTCAGCCGGTGGCGGCCTCGGCGGCGGCTTCCGCGGCGGCCACGGTGTTGCGCAACAGCATGGCGCGGGTCATGGGTCCGACGCCGCCAATCCGGGGCGAGAGCCAGCCTGCTACCTCCGCCACGCCGTCGTCCACATCGGACAGCAGCCGGCGTCCCGCGAACGAGACCCCGGCCGCGATGACCGCGGCACCGGGCTTGACCATGTCGGCGGTGATGAGGCCGGGCGCGCCTGCGGCTGCGACCAGGATGTCCGCCCGGCGGGTGTGTGCCGCGAGGTCGGCGACGCCGGTGTGGACCACGGTCACCGCAGCGTTGGCACCCGGGCGCTTCAGCGTCAGCAGGTTGGCAAGCGGCCGCCCGATGGTCAGCCCGCGGCCGACGATCACGACGTGTGCCCCCTTGATCGGTATGCCATAGGCCTCGAGCATGTGCTGGATGCCTGCCGGCGTGCAGGCCAGCGGCGCCTCGATGCCCTGCACGAGCTTGCCGAGGTTGACGGGGTGCAGGCCGTCCACGTCCTTGCGCGGATCCACCCGCAACAGAGCGCCCTCGTAGTCGAGATGGGCTGGGAACGGATACTGCATGAGGTAGGCGTTCACAGCTCCGTTGGCGTTGAACCTGTCGACCACCGCGTCGACATCAGCCTCAGTGGCGTCGGCGGGCAGATGCTCGTGGGAGGACTCGATCCCCAGTTCGGCGCAGTCCCGATGCTTCATGGCCACGTAGTTGGCCGATGGGCCGTCGTCGCCGACCAGCACCGTTCCCAGTCCGGGCGTCACCCCGCGCCGGTGCAGCGCCTCGACGCGGGAGCGCAACTCGCCACGGATCTCGCCGGCGAGGCGCTCGCCGTCGAGGGTGACCGCGGTCACCGAGCCACCGCCGTACCGGAACCCGCTTGGCGAGCGCCGCTCACCGCCTGGCCGCCTCCGCCCCGGCGACAGGGACGTCACCGCAATGAGGCGCCTGCCCCTTGGTGGGCAGGGTCATGCCGGTGCCGCCGATACCGCAATAGCCCCATGGGTTCTTGGCCAGGTACTGCTGGTGGTAATCCTCGGCGTAGTAGAAGGCTGAGGCCTGGGTGATCGCCTGGGTGATCTCGGTCGTGATCGGGCCGTACCCGGCGGCGGCGAGCACGTCGGTGTACTGCTCCCTTGAGCGCTCCGCGGCCAACTTCTGGGCGTCGTCGTTGACGTAGATTCCTGATCGGTACTGGGTGCCCACATCGTTGCCCTGACGCATGCCCTGGGTGGGATCGTGGTTCTCCCAGAAAATCCGGAGCACGGCCTCGAGGTCGGTCGCCTCCGGGTCGAACACCACCAGCACCACCTCGTTGTGCCCGGTCCGTCTCGAGCACACTTCCTCGTAGGTCGGGTTGGGGGTGGTGCCGCCGGCGTAGCCAACGGCCGTGGTGTACACGCCGCCGGCCTGCCAGAACAGGCGCTCAGCACCCCAGAAGCACCCCATCCCCACGACGAGGGTTTGCATCTGCGGCGGGAAGGGGGGCTGCATGGGTGTGCGCAGCACGGTGTGAGTTGCCACGACCGGCATCGGCCGCGAGCGGCCCGGCAGCGTTTCCTCCGGGGTGGGCATCCGTGTCTTTTCCCTGCCGAACAGTGCCATCGGTCTCCCCTGTCTCGGTTGCTCGCGAGCCGAATGAGATCTCGCGAAGTCCGGTCTGACGCCTCGTCGCGAAGTCTCGCACGCCTCGGGACGTGGCCGGTCGCGCCCGGCGTGATCCGATCAGCCACCAGGGCTTGCGGGCACGGTCCGCGGCGAGTAGCGTTGGATTCACCACCACCGCCCTGGACAGCGGACCGGCCTTTCTTCGCCGGTCCGCTGTCCATCTTTTTGGACCGGATCCGACCGCCCGATCACCTCGGTCAACAGGCTCCGCGCTCGCCGGGTGCTAGCGGTAGCGGATCAGCTCCCGCCGGTCCACATGGATTCCCGCACCCAGCGGTAGACGCCGGCGAAGTCCTCGTTGACCTTCTCGGGCACCGTGCCCGGGGTGCCGAGCAGGCGGGCACCCCAGACGATGTGTGCGGTGCGCTCCACGACGAGCGCGGCGTGCAGAGCTTCGGCCGGGTCCCTCCCCACCGTCACCAGCCCGTGATTGGCCATCAACACTGCGCTGCGGTCGCCGAGTGACAACGCCACCGCCTCGCCGAGTTCGTCGCTTCCCGTGAGGTGGTAGTCGCAGACCTCCACGTCGCCGCCGATGTAGATCACGACCTCCTCGATGGCGGCCGGAATCGCCTGCCGTGCCACGGCGAACATGGAGGCGTAGAGGGGATGGCAATGGACCACACCGCCAACCTCGGACCAGCGGCGATAGCAGGCAAGGTGCAGGGCCTTCTCGCTCGAGGGATGGCCGTCACCCGCCACGACGGTGCCGTCGGCGCCCACGAAGATGAGATCCTCCGCCCTCATCGGCTCGTAGCCCAGCGACGAACGGGTGAGGCAGAACGTACCGTCGCCGACGCGTCCCGAGACGTTGCCCGCCGTGCCCTCCACAAGCCCCTTGGCGTACATGGCCTTCGCAGTCGAGAGCACGGCCTCGGCGGTGGACCGGCGGGCCTCGCTGCCGGCGGCGTCGGTGGCGTTCACGGCAAGACCTCCGGATTGACGATGTGTTCGGGCCGCTCGCCGGCGAGTAGGCGCTGCAGGTCGGCGGCGACCATGGACGCCTGCACCTGCTCGGTGTGGTAGCTGGCGCCTCCTATGTGCGGCGTCAGCACCACGTCGTCCCGTGCGATCAGCGGATGGCCGTCGGGCAACTGCTCGCCGTCGAAGTGGTCCAACCCGCAGCCACCGAGGTGGCCGGACTCCAGCGCCGCCACGAGCGCGTCCATGTCGTGCAGCACCGCCCGGGCGGTGTTCAGGTACAAGGACCCGGGCCGCATGGCGGCGAACTGTGGAGCGCTCATCATGTGGGCGGTCTCGGCGCTGGGCGGAGCGTGCATCGAGACGATGTCGGCGGCCGCGAGAAGCTCGTCGAGGCTGTGGCGCGCCTCGTCGACGAAGGGGTCATGGGCGATGACGTGCAGGCCCAGCCCCTCCATCCGCCGGCGCACCGCCCGCCCGACCGCGCCGAGGCCGACGATCCCGAACGTCCGGCCCGCCAGGAGTTCGGACCGGTAGCGCTGGTAGGGCAGCGTGTCGGTGAACACCTGCCCGGTGCGGACGTCGCGGTCGGCGGGGATGATGCGGCGGTTCAGGGCGAAGAGCAGAGCCACCGTCAGTTCTGCCACCGCGTCCGCGTTGCGGCCAGGCGTGTACAGAACAGGGATGCCCGCGGCGGTCGCCGCGGTCACGTCCACGTTGGAGGGCTCGCCGCGGGTGGCCACGATGGCCCGCAGCGGTAGGTCCATGACAGGCCCGGAGCAGAAGTCGGCTTCGCAGATCAGCAGGTCGGCCCCCACCTCCGCCAACCGCTGCGCCAATCGCGGCGGGTCGTACAGGCGGATCGGGACGTACTCCAGCCACGGCTCGTAGACCACGTCGGCGATCCGCTTCAGGGACTCGAAGCCCGGCCCGCGCAGCGGTGCGGTCACGAGCGCCCGCAGCGGCGCGTCGCTCGCCTCAACCATGCTTGCGTACAACTCGCTCGGGGCGAGCCACCCAGTGCACAGCCGCCGATCGAGGGCGGCACGACAGCCGAGGATCGCATTCAGCCATTCTCCAGACTCTCCTCAGCCTGGAGCGCTACCGCGGCGATCGCATCCAGCTTGTCCCGCACTTCGTCATCGATCTCATCTAGTAGCACGTACTCCGCAAGCCGATGAAAGTGCTTCTTCTCCATCACATTGGGCTGCCGGAGTTTCGTGTAATAGCGGTCGAACACGGCAGGAAGGACCTCATCGCTCGCCTTCAGGTCGGGGCTCCACGGTGAGCCCTTGCCAAGCATCCTCAGTGCCGTGGTTACTTCCTCGATGGCAGCTCTCATGGCATCGACATGCCTGTGACGCTCTGGACTGTGAAACAACGTGTCGGGGTCACTCGTGACACCTGTGGCGGCAGCGAATCCCTCAAGCGTGTTGCGCGAGCAGAGATAATTCTCAACGTCGCGCCGAGTCCACATCAGTGCCTGCACAATGCCAAGATCCGGAGCACTGCCGAGACGGTCGAATAGAGCGACCCCCTTCAGATCGGCGACCGCTTCCTTGAGTCCGTGGAAGTGGCGCCTGACGGTCCTCAGGTCGTTGCCCACATAGTGCACGAACGGCCGCTCGAGCGCATGAGTTGCCTCGGCGTAGCCAAGCCGGCGGGCGAAGGACTTGAGGATCGCGAGATCGGTTGAGCCCTCCAGATATAGCACCCAGCCCTTCTGTACGGCCTGGTAGTAGTGCTCCCATCCGATCTCTCGAAGGGATTTCAGGACCTCATCTTGGCGGCTCTGATCAATTTGGTGCGGACGACCCAAAAACGCCACCACGTTGTCTTTGCCCGCCGCCTCATTCAGCAGGATCTCGGAGTGACTCGCCGCTATGACCTGGCTACCGCTGCCACGCGCGCTGTCGCTGATCTGAGCGTAGATCTGACGCTGGCGAAGGATTTCGAGATGGGCGTCCGGCTCATCCAAGAGAAGGACGGACCCTGGGTTTGAGTACATATATGTCAGAATCAGCAGCGTCTGCTGCAGCCCGCGGCCAGCAGACGACAGGTCAAGAGCCACTCCCCCTTCCCGATAACTCATCGTGATCTCACCCCGCCCTGGTACATACTTTGGCGGATCCAGATCCGCTCCGAAGAGTCTTCGAATCTGCTCTACCAACTGTCCCCAACTGTCGGAGTCCTCTTGGTAGATCCGGTAGCAGAGATTGCGGAGCACTTCGGCAGTCCGACCCTCACCTATTCGAACATCAATGGCGCCACTATCAAGACGAGTCTCCGTTCCAGCAAGACCTGACATCGGAGGTAAGAACGCCACGTTGACGTCTGCGGCCGCGGCGGGGACCTCCATCCGGTCAGGCTCTTTGCCCGCTGAGGTACGCAGCGGCCGACAATAGAGCGACTCCTCATTGGCGTAGTCGAATTCCAGCCCGCATGTCCAAGCACCATCTGGAGCAACGCCGTCAACGACCACGTCGATACGAATATTGCTGGTCTGCTGGCGTCCATCCACCTTGCGAACGTCGCGCACGCGAAGATCTCGCCACAACAGATTCGCAGCGGGGATAGGCACCGCAAGTAGGTCGCGGCGGTTCACGGCGACGCCGGGGCGTCTCGCGGGGGTCGCCGCTCCCAGTCGCTTCTCGTTCCAGCGCTGTAGGCCCACACTCCACAAGGCCAAGGCTTGCATGGCCGAGGTCTTGCCCGAGTTGTTGGGACCGATGAATAGCACTGGACTCGCGAGGTCGACCTCGACCTCGTCGAACTTCTTGAAGTTGCGGATGCGGAGTCGTGTCAGCATTGAACTAGTCCGTTGTTGTGGGGTGGCGGTAGAGGCGGCGGGCGAGGCGGTCGGTGCCGGGGTCGAAGCCGGGGAGTTGCATGGGAAAGCTGCCGGTGCGCTCCACGACGAGGTCGCGCACGAGTTCCTCGACCTCGGTCCAGCCGGTGGCGCGCGGCCCGGGCAGGTGGCGGTTGTAGGGCTGGTCGAACACGATCACCGTGTGCCCACCGGCGCGGAGGTCCTCGATGTTGTGGGGGGCGTCCTCAACGAAGGCGTCGGCGTCGACGGAGGACTTGGCGGCGATGAAGCAGAGGTCCCGGTAAGGGATGCGGGCGTCGTCCAGCCACTCGGCGGTGTCCCCCGCGGCCACGGCGTGACCCCAGTTGACATACAGCCGGTGGGTGACGATGCGGATCCACACGCCGGCGTCAGAGAGCCGCCACAGGGCGTCCGCGGCGCCGGGGATGAGGTCCATGTGGCGCAGGAGACGGCGTTCGAGGACCGCGTAACGGTGTAACTCGTCGAACTCCTCCGCGCCGCCGATATCCCATTCGGCGCAGCCCCACGACACCTCGGTCGTGAGGGACTCCTCGGGCACACCCTTGCGCTCGGCCACGATCCGGCGGAACGAGCCGATGTAGTCGCCGCACACCCCGTCGAGGTCGACACCCAGCACGAAGCGGACACTGTCGCTCATCGCCCGAACCCCACGAGTCGCAGGGAGGGAAGGATCTTCACTGCCGGTATCGCCCGCCTCAGCGGCCCTTGGGATGCCACACCGTCTTGTACTCACAGAAGGCGGAGATGGCGTAGGGACTCTGCGCCGACTCGCTGAGCCAGCGGCGCTCGGCAGCGCCGGCGCGCACAACCCGGGTCACGGTGTCGGCGGCCAGCCGCTCGGCCTCCGCGGCCAGACCGCTCGCAGCGCCGGCTGTCTCGGCGTCGGCGCGCGCGCCGGGCACGCCGGCGGTTGGCTCGCAACCCGTCAGGTCGATGCAGTCCACGTCGCCGTGGGCAGCCAGCGCCCGCACCAGTGGCGCCCGCTGACCGGTCAGGATGTTGACCACACCGGCGGGCACGTCGCTGGTGGCCAGGATCTCGGCCAGGGTGACCGCCGCCAGCGGGGAGCTCTCACCGGCCAGCACCACGGCGGTGTTACCGGGCACGAGCATCGGGGCGAGGCGCGACACGATCCCCAGCAGCGGCGCCTCGTCGGGCGCGGCCAGGCCGACGACCCCCATGGGCTCGGGGACGGTGAAGTTGAAGTAGGGGCCGGCCACGGGGTTTGCCCCGCCCAGAACCTGCGGGTACTTGTCGCACCATCCGGCATACCAGACCCACCGATCGACAGCGGCATCCACCTCGTCGGAGGGATCGGCGCCCGCGTCCCCGGCCGCTGCGGCCCTGGCCAGATCACCGATCAACTCGGCGCGCCGGCTGTCCATGACCTCGGCAACCCGGTAGAGGATCTGGCCCCGGTTGTAGGCGGTGCGTGCCGCCCAGGGCGCCTGCGCGCCGCGCGCCGCCCGCACGGCGTCCCGCACGTCTTTGCGTGACCCGGCCACGGCGTGGGCCAGCAGGTCGCCGGTCGCCGAGCGCACCGGGTACGTGCGGCCCGACTCCGAGCGCACGAATCCCCCGCCCACGTACATCTTGTAGGTCTTGCGGACCTCGAGCCGGCCGTCGGCGCTCACGAGGCCCGCCCCTGCAATTCCAGATAGGGCAACAACCCCTGGCGGCCACCCTCCCGACCGAAGCCGCTCTCGCGGTAGCCGCCGAACGGGCTGGCGGGATCGAAACGGTTGAAGGTGTTGGCCCATACGACGCCGGCCTGCAGCCGCTCGGCCATCCACAGGATGCGCGAGCCCTTCTCGGTCCAGATGCCGGCAGAGAGGCCGTAGGGCGTGTTGTTGGCCTTCTCGACGGCCTCGTCCGCGGTGCGGAACGTCAGCACCGACAGCACCGGCCCGAAGATCTCCTCCCGGGCGATGCGGTGCGACGGCGACACGTCGCAGAACA
Source organism: Acidimicrobiales bacterium (assembly GCA_963668565.2). Lineage (GTDB taxonomy): Bacteria > Actinomycetota > Acidimicrobiia > Acidimicrobiales > CATQHL01 > VXNF01. The sequence continues at coordinate 17,493 of CAXXMX010000002.1, read as the reverse complement.
GCGTGGGGCGGAAGAACCAGCCCCGCTCCGGCAGGGCGCAGGCAGGCTGGTACAGCTCGGCGCCTTGTTGCACACCCGATTCCACGAGTTCGGTGATCTTGTGCAACTGCGCGGCCGAGTTGATCGCCCCGATGTCGGTGTTCTTGTCCAGCGGATCGCCCACTCGCAGGGTGTCCATACGCCGGCGAAGCTTGGCGATGACCACGTCGGCCACGCTCTCCTGCACCAGCAGGCGGGACCCGGCACAGCACACCTGCCCCTGGTTGAAGTAGATGCCGTTGACGATGCCCTCGGTCACCTGATCAAGGGCCGCGTCCTCGAAGATGATGTTGGCCGCCTTACCGCCGAGTTCGAGGGTCAGGCGACGGCCGGTACCGGCGAGGTTCCGCTGGATCTCCTTGCCGACGGCCGTGGAACCGGTGAACGCCACCTTGTCGACGCCGGCATGGGCGACGACGGCCGCTCCTGTGGCGCCATCGCCCGTGACGATGTTGACCACGCCCGGGGGAAGGTCGGCGTCGCGCAGCACCTCGGTGAGCAGAAGAGCGCTCAGCGGGGTGGTCTCGGCCGGCTTGAGCACGACGGTGTTGCCGGCGGCGAGCGCAGGAGCCAGCTTCCAGGCAGCCATCAGCAACGGGAAGTTCCACGGAATGACCTGGCCGACGACGCCCACCGGAGCCGTGGTGGCACCGGCAAAGGCGTAGTCCAGCTTGTCGGCCCAGCCGGCGTGATGGAAGAAGTGCGCCGCTGCGAGGGGGATGTCCACGTCGCGGGACTCCTTGATGGGCTTGCCGCCATCGAGCGTCTCCAGTACGGCGAACTCCCGCGAGCGCTCTTGCAGTAGCCGGGCGATCCGGTAGAGGTAACGGGCCCGGACCCGGCCCGGGACGTCACGCCAGTGGGACTCGTAGGCATCGCGGGCAGCGACCACAGCCCGGTCGACATCCGCCGGCCCGCCGACGGAGAACGTGGCCAGTGTCTCGCCGGTGGCCGGGTTGACGGTGGGCGCCATCTTCTCGCTGCGGGCGGGCACCATGTCGCCCCCGATGAACAGCCCGTAGTCGTCGGCGATGCTCAGGAGGTCGGTCGACTCCGGTGCCGGGGCGTAGGAGGCGGGACCGAACGCCGCCAGGCCACCCTCGACCCGCTCGGGCACTTCGGGAGCCTGCACGCCGCCCGAGGCAGCCGCGGGGAGTGGTTCGCCGGTGTCGCTCACCGCCTCACACCACCGTCTTGTCCGGCCGCGGGTAGCGGCCCGTACCCAGCCGGTCGAGCTGGAGCAGCACGTCGTTCAGCAGACTCGATGCACCGATGCGGAACAGATCGGGGTGCAGCCACCGCTCCCCCAGCGTCTCGGCGATCACGACCAGGTATTGCCAGGACTGCTTGGCGGTACGGATGCCTCCGGCCACTTTCAGGCCGACCGCGCGGCCGCCGGCGTCGGCGAAGTCCCTGATGGCCTCGGCCATGCACAGGGCCACCGGCAGGGTGGCCGAGGTGCCGATCTTCCCGGTGGAGGTCTTGATGAAGTCGGCGCCGGCGGCCATCGACAGCATGGACGCCGTGCGCACGGCGTCGTACGAGCCCAGCTCCCCGGTCTCCAGGATGACCTTGAGGTGCGCCGAGCCGGCCGCCTCCTTCGAGGCCGCCACCTCGTCGAACGCCTGCCGGTAGCGCCCGGCCAGGAAGGCCGACCGGTTCAACACGATGTCGATCTCGTCGGCGCCGGCGGCGACGGCGCCGGCGATCTCCGCCAGGCGCACGCTCAGCGGGCCAAGGCCGGCGGGGAACGACCCGGCCACGCTGGCCACGAGTACCGGCGTCCCCGCCAGGGCCGCGGCTGCCACGCCCACCAGTTCGGGGTACACGCAAACTGCCGCAACCGGCGGAATGCTCGGGTCGGTCGGCTCGGGACGCAACGCCTTGGCGCACAGCGACAGGACTCTGCCGGGCGTGTCGGCACCTTCGAGGGTGGTCAGGTCCATGCAGCGGACCGCCAGGGTGAGCGCTGCCTGCTTGGCGGTCGTCTTGATGGACCGCGAGGCGAGGGAAGCGGCCCGCTCGGCCAGCCCGACCGCGTCGGTGGGCGTGATCGGGAGGCCTACAAGCCGTTCGGCCGGCAACCGACTGCCGTCGACAGTCGCTGTAACTTCGGCGGGTGCCGCGCGCGTCGCCACCGTGTTCACGCGGCTGACACTAGAGCCCGCGGCCCAAATTCCGACAGTCGTCGCTCGACGTCGAAGCACAGGAGGCCGCGGCAACGGACCGAGCACCGCGCGAGCGACCGAAGCGCCCTGCCGCGATGGCCCTCTTCGTCGAACCGCTCGCTCGCCACGCCGTCATCGGGCATGCTGAGGAACGTGAACGTCACCATCGTCGATCATCCCCTCGTCGCCGAGAGGCTGACCCGCCTCCGCCGCCAGGAAACGAAGCGAGCCGGATTCCGGCGGAACCTCTCGGAACTCTCCACCTTCCTCGTCTACGAGGCGCTGCGGGCTCAGCCTGCCGCCACGGTGCACATCGACACGCCCATGGCGCCGTCGGTCGGTGTGCTGATCACCGATCCGCCCCTCGTGGTGCCGGTGCTGCGGGCCGGGCTGGGGATGCTCGACGCCACGCTGCAACTGCTGCCGAACGCCAGGGTGGGCTTCGTGGGCGCCAAGCGCAACGAGGAGACCCTCCTCCCCGACGCCTACGTCAACACCGTTCCCGAGGATCTGGGCGGGCACCCGGTCCTGGTGCTCGACCCCATGCTGGCCACCGGTGGTTCGCTCATCCACACCTGCAACCTGCTCGAGGACTCCAACGCCGGGCCGATCACCGTGGTCTGCGTGCTCGCCGCCCCCGAGGGCATCGAGGCGTTCCGGGCGAAGGGATTCGACGCGGAGATCTTCACCGCCTCGGTGGACAGCCATCTCAACGAGGTGGCGTTCATCGTCCCCGGCCTCGGCGACGCCGGCGACCGCCAGTTCGGCCTGGCCTAGGGCAGCCGACGGCAGGGATCCGGCCGCGCTCAGGCGGGCGCGGTGCGGGCGACGAACCAGTCGAAGATGGGGTCGGGCTCGGCCATCAATTCGGGGTGCCACTGGACGGCCACGACGGGGGCGTCGGTGCATTCGAGGCCCTCGACGGTGCCGTCCGGAGCCTTGGCCGTGACCTCCAAGCCTTCGCCGAGGCGGTCCACCGTCTGGTGGTGCAGCGAGTTCACCATCACCGACGAGCCGTAGACCTCCCCCAGAGCGGAGGCGGGCGCGACGGTCACCTCGTGCTGGAGTTTGTCGGGCGGCTCTTCGAAGCGGCCGTGTTCGGGAACGTGCTGGTGCAGGGTCCCGCCCCGCCACACGTTCACCACCTGCAGGCCGCGGCAGATGGCCAGGACCGGCACGCCGGCCTCCGCGGCGGCGTCGAGCAGCGCCAACTCCTGGGCGTCGCGGGCCGGTTCGGGGTCCAGCAGACCGGCGGCCGGTTCTGCGCCGTACAGGGCGGGGTCCACGTCGGTGCCGCCCGGCAGCACGATCCCGTCGAGGTGCTCGACGATCCGAGCCGGATCTGTGTCGAGGGACAGCAGCACCGGCAACCCGCCCGCCTCGGCCACCCGCCGGGCGTAGTCCCGGAAGTAGACCTCCAACTCCAGATGCGACATCGACGCCAGCATGCCCGTCACGCCGCCGGCAGCCCGTCGCCGCCCCGGCAGCCCGATCAGCGGTGGACGCCCACCGGAAGTCCCGACGGATGGTGACATCGATGGCCAGTGTATGGACGGCCGAACTCGCCGCACCGCAACGGCGGCAACCGCCGGCCGGCATGGGCGGGGATCCGCTTATCGACCCCCGCCGGAACACGTGCCGGGCACCCGACAGCCGCCACGTAAGGTGACGCTCCATGGCCGACGTCGAGTTCATTGGCGCCCACCTCGTGGCGACACCCGATCAGTTGCTGCGCCTGCAGCGCGTGGCGGCGGGCGCCGAGCCGGCAGACCTGGCGGTGCGCGGCGGGACCGTCCTGGCGCTGCACGGCCGGGAGATGCTGCGGCGCGACGTGCTGATCTGCGGGCCGCACATCGCCGCCGTGACGCCGCCCGGGCGCCTCGAGGCTGTCGAGGAGATCGACGCCAGGGGTTGCTTCGTGTCGCCCGGCTTCATCGACACGCACCTGCACATCGAGTACACGCTGCTCACCCCGGGTGAACTGGCACGCCTCGTCGTGCCGCGGGGAACCACCACCGTGCTCGCCGACCCCAACTGCCTGGCCAACGTGCTTGGACCCGCGGGCATGGACATCGCCGGGGTGACCGGCACGCCGTTGCGGGTCTTCCGGCAGGTGTCGCACAAGGTGCCGCGCTCGCCCGATCTGGAACTCGGTGGCAGCGAAGTCCCCGAGGCCGAGATCCTGGCGCGCCTCAGCGACCCGCTCGCGGTCACCCTCGGCGAGAGCAACCCGTTCGACCTGGAGGGCTCGGCGGCCCGCAAGTCCCACCGGGCGCTCGCCGCCGGGCGGCGCATCACCGGCCACACGGCTCGGATCACACAGGAGCCGCTGTGGACCTACGCCGCGGCGGGGATCTTCGACGACCACAACGCCTTCGAGCCCGACGAGGTGATCGAGCGGCTGCGCCTCGGCATCGGCATCACCGTCATGTCGGGCTCCATGAACGACAACGTCCGGCCTTTATTCGCCGATCCTGAGCGGGTCGCCGGCGGGTTCGACCAGTTCACCTTCTGCGCCGACGACCGTCACGTCGGCGACCTGGCAGACGGCGGCCACATCGACCACCACGTACGCACCGCCATCGACTGCGGCGTCGAACCGATCGAGGCCTACCGCATGGCCACGTTCAACGCGGCCCGCTCCTACCGCCTCGACCATCTGCTCGGCTCGATCACCCCCACTCGCCTGGCCGACCTGATGCTGCTGGAGGACCTCGAGGACGTGCGCCCGCGCCTGGTGCTCGTCGGCGGCGAGGTCGTGGGACGGGGAGGCGCCGCCACGTTCGCCAACGGCGACACCCTGCCGGAGTCGTCCCGAGGCACGGTCCGCCTGCACCCCGATCTGAGCCCGGCCAGCTTCCGTGTCGGGGCGACGCCTGCGCCGGAGGAAGTGGCCGTGGTGCGGGCCATGGAGATGTACGACGGCTACTTCAAGCGGGCCTTCGAGGCCGAACTGCCCGTGGTTGACGGATCCGTCGCGGCCGACCCCGCAACCGACGTCGCCAAGATCGCCGTCGTGGACCGCCACCACGCCACCCACACCCTCGCCATGGGCTTCGTGCGGGGATTCGGCCTGCGCCGCGGCGCCATCGGCATCACCACGAACTGCGAGAACCAGAACCTGGTCGTGCTCGGCACCACCGACGACGAACTGGCGCATGCGGCCCGCGCTCTCGAGGCCATCGACGGCGGCTACGTGGCGGTCGCGGGCGGCGAGGTGCTGGCCACCCTGCCGCTGCCCTACGGCGGCTGCATGAGCGACCGCCCCTGGGAGGACGTCTACGAAGGGCTCGACAGGGTGACGGCCGCTGCCCGATCACTCGGCTGCGCGATCGCCTCGCCGTTCATGATCCTCTCGTTCGTGGGCCTCGCCGGTGTGCCCGACTACGGCCTCACCGAGAAGGGCCTCATCGACACCTTTAGCCAGACGTTCCTACCGGTGCTGGTCTGCTGCCGCTGCCCAGCGCACGCCGGAGCAAATCAGGCAGCGGTACGTCGGGGAAAGCCGCCCGCCTTCGAGAGATAGCCGGGTACCGAGTGGTCCAGCAGCTGTTCGAGCCACAGGGCGGACTCGCACAGCGCCTCCAGCGAGATGCCGGTGCTCACCCCCGTGCGGTCCAGCAGGTACACGAGGTCCTCGGTGGCGATGTTGCCCGTGGCGTTCGGCGCGAACGGGCAGCCGCCGATTCCCCCGAGGCTGGCGTCGAGCACCTCCACACCGGCCTCGACTGCGGCCAAAGCGTTGGCGTAGCCCGTGTTACGGGTGTTGTGGAAGTGCGCCCGCAATCGCACCTCGCCACCGACCGCTTCCCGCACTGCCCTCACCCGCTCGGTCACGTCCGCCGGGACGGCAACGCCGATGCTGTCGGCAATGGCGATCTCCGCCGGGTTGCTCTGAACCACTTCGGCGGCAACTGCCGCAAGCCGCTCAACTTGTACGTCGCCCTCGTAGGGGCAGCCGAACGCCGCTGAGAGGGTGACCCCGGCGGAGATACCACCGGCTCGGGCACCCTCGGCGAGTTCTTCCCAGAGCGCCACCGCGCCTGCGGTGGTCGTGCCCTGGTTGCGTTCGCAGAACGTGTCCGAGCAGACCACTACGGCGTTGATCTCGTCCACACCGGCGGCCAGTGCCCGGTCGAGCCCCCGGCGGTTCATGACGAGACCGATGTAGGTCACATCGTCGGACCGCGGCAGCGCAGCCATAACGGCCTCGGCGTCGGCCATCTGCGGAACACGCTTGGGGTTGACGAAGCTCACGGCTTCCAAGCGCTTGACACCCGCGTCGACGAGCCGACCGATCAACTCCACCTTGGCCGCCGTCGAGACCATCGCCGGGTCGCTCTGCAGCCCGTCCCGGGCGGCGACATCGACGATTTCCACGGCCGCCGCAGTTCGTCCTGGCATCGCCAACCTCCCGTTTGGCGCGATCACAGCGCGACTCGTGCGGATCGTACCGCCGCCCGCAGCCGCGGGGCCCGCCCGGATCCCCCGTGCGGACCGCAGCACCCGATGCCCCGCCCGGGTGGGCGGGGGCTCAGATCTGTTCGGGTCAGTGGTTTCCCGCTAGAACGGGAACGGGATGACGAACTCGCCGGATTCCACCGATGCGATGAAGTCATCCAGTATCGCCTGCAGCTCGTCGGTGCTGACGGCGGTCTCCACTGTGGCGTCGGCGTTGATGGGCAGTACCTCGATGCCGCCGTTCTGGAGTGAGCCCGGGTAGAAGGCGTTGCCGAAGCTGCCGTCTCGGACGGTGTCGAAGTACGTCTGGAACTGCTCGCTGAGGCGGATCACCGTGGCCCCGATGTACACGTCGGGTGCGGTCTCGTACTGCGAGCCGAAGCCGACCAGGATCGGCACACCGGCCGCGGCGGCCGACTGGGCGGCACCGATGCAGATGCCGTCACCGGAGCAGTAGATGAGGTCGGCACCCTGATCGATGAGCGACGTGGCCACCTCGGCGGCCTTCTGGACGTTGACGAAGTCGCCGGCGAACCCCTCGAGGAACTGGATCTCGGGATTGACCGACGCCACGGCCTGCTGGAACGAGATGTGCATGACCTTGACGAAGTCGAACTCCGGCCCGCCCACAATGCCAATCGTGTCGCCGATGAGGGCGTTGGCGGCCAAGATGCCGTTGGGGTAGGCCATGTCCTGCACGTTGTAGAGCCAGTCCACGACGTTGTCCTTCGGGTCGGCCCCTTCCACGAGAACGCCGCCGGTCATGGCGAAGTCCACGTCGGGGAACTCGGCGTGAAGCTCCATGATCGGGTCCACGTACTCAATGCCGTGACCGATGATCAGATCGAAGCCCCGGCTCGCGAAGCCTCGGAGGGCCGGCAGCGAGTCGGTGGGCTCGATGATCTCCTCGAGGATCTGGTACTCGGCGATGTTGCCATCCGCCGCGACGGCGGCGAGGAGGCCCTCGGCCCCCGCCTGGCTGAAGGAGTTGTCGTTCTTGATGCCTGGCAGCAGGAGCGCCACGCGCAAACCCTCGTCCGCGGCGGGCGCCGGGGCCGGCTCGGGAGGCGGTGGCGGCTCGGGAGCCGGGGCGGCCTGTGCAGCAGCCAGTTCAGCAGCCGCGTCGGCCGCCTCGCGGGCCTCGTCCGCCTCGGCCTGTGCTGCAGCTGCTTCGGCACTAGCGGCCTCAGCAGCAGCCTGGGCGTCAGCGAGTTGCGCCTCGGCCGCGGCGACGGCGGCCTCGTTGCCCTCGGCAGTGGCCTGCGCCAAACCGGCGGCGGCCTGAGCCGCCTCGGCGGCAGCCTGGGCCGCATCTGCCGCCGCGGCGGCAGCCTGAGCTTCGGCACTCGCTGTGCTGGCGGCCGAGCTGGCGCCCTGGGCAGCCGCCAGCGCCGCGGCGGCATCCTCGGAGCCGCTTTCGCTCCCGCAGGCGGCAGCCAGCAGCGTCACCGTCAGCACCGCCATCAGCAGGCCGGCGGGACGTCTCCACGGCCGCCGCCGGGAATCCGTGGGTCGTCCGATAGATCCGTTCATGGTGTCCTCCCCGTGAGCGCCCCGTCGGAGCGCATTGACATGCGGCGATGAGCACGCCACCACACCCCGGTGTGCGGCATTGTCGCGGACCCGCGACAATGAACTCCTCGCCGTGGTCGCAACCGTTACGACCAGAACGTCAGGCTACTATCCGCCGCGCCGAGGCGGCGCTTGTATCGCCGGGGCGTTCCCGGTGTGCTGCAGTCCGCTCGGGCCGCCGGGGCGCACCGCGGGAGAGCGCAGGAGCGGACTACCAAGCCTCCCGCACAACAAGCAAGGGCGCGGCGGGTGCCGAAGACCGGCCCCACCGGCCATCACCCCCAACCAGAAAGCGCTTCCGAACGATGCTGCCAGCAGGAATGCACAGAATCCGGGTCCTGTTCGCCGACCAGTTCGGCTTCGCCCGTGGCAAGTACGTGCCCGCCGCCGCGGCCTCCGGCGAGGTGGGATTCTCCGTCACCATCTTCGGCGTCGGCTACGACCGTGACCTCATCCCGGCGCCCGGAGCAGAGGTGCTCGAGGGTATGGGTGACCTCAGCGCTCTGTACTCCCTCGACGCGGTGCGCCCCAGCTGGGACGAGGGCACCGGCGTGGTGATCGCCGATCTGGAGCGCCTGGGCCGGCCCCTGGCAATCTCGAGCCGCCTGGCCGCGCAGCGCGCCATCGCCTCTCTGGCCGCGGTTACCGGTGGCACCCCCAAGGTCGGCGTGGAGTTGGAGGCGTACGTGCTGCAACCCGACGGGTCCGGCGGCTGGGAGCCCTGGGACACGCCGGGGGCGTACTGCTACGGCACCGGCACGGTCGTGGACCCTGTGGGACTCTTCGACGACATCATGGCGGCCGCCGAGACCTGCGGGATCGGCATCGAGACGATGGGCAGCGAGTACGACAACCCGCAATTCGAATTGGTGGTCGGCTACGGCGACGCTCTCGACGCGCTGGACAACGCGTTCCTGCTCAAGCAACTCTGCCGGGAGGTGGCGCTGCGCCGCGGCCTGCTGCTGACGTTCCTGGGACGGCCTTTCCAGGACCGCGGCGGCAACGGCACCCACTTCCATCTCAGCGTCACCGGCGACGACGGCCGGAACTCTTCGACGACCCGTCGAGCGACGACGGCCTGTCGGAGGCGGCGAAGCACGCGATCGCCGGAGTGGTCGCCCACCACGAGTCGCTGACCGCCCTGTGCGCGCCGACCGTGAACGCCTACAAGCGCCTCAAGCCCGGCGAGCTGGCCGGGTACTGGGCCAACTGGGGCTACGACCACCGCTCGGTGGCCGTGCGCGTGCCGTCGGGGCGGGGCGCCGCCAGCCGGCTCGAGCACCGGCTGCCCGACGGAGCCGCCAACGTGTACCTGGCGGCGGCGGCCATGATCTCCGCCGCCCGGCTGGGGATCGAAGCCGGGGAAGCCCCACCACCGGCCGAGACCGGCGACTCGCTGGAGACCGCCAACACCGAGCGCTGCTGCCCGGAGAACCTGTCCCTCGCTCTCGACGCCCTCGAAGCCGACGAGGCGCTCTACGACGCCGTCGGCAGGGAGGTGACCGCCCACTTCGTGGCCATGAAGCGCGCCGAGTGGGCCCGCTACGCCCGTGCCGTCACCGACTGGGAACTGCGCGAGTACCTCGCGTTCCACTAGCCCGCTGGGGCGGCCCGCCTCGGAGTACTTTCTGCAGTCAGTTGAATCCTGCTGAACAACAGGCGATACTGGAGTCGCGGCGCGGTGCTGTTCCGTGCCGAAGACGTAAGTCCCGGAGGGCCAGCCCGAGGATCCGCAGCCGTCGGATCGCCTAGGGCGGGAGCCGGGACTTTCGCATTCTATGGTCGGTATTCGACCGTGATCAGGCCACTCGCCGTCAAGCGGTCGTAGTGCTCAGCGCGCTCACCAAGGAGATGCGCAGCCACAAAGCCGGCGACTGCATCGGCAATCCACAGCACCGGCTCGGCTTTGGAGCGCCAGTCGTAACGGAACGGAACACCGCCGTCCGCCTGAAACGCGTCGAGGATCTTGGACCGGTCCCGCTGGTTGCTGGCGTCGCCGCCCCCTTCGATGATCAGGTGGTCGACTCCATCGCCGGCACAACGGAGGGCATGCTCGCGAAGAAGGTCTCGACGCGCTCCGACTTGTCCGGTGCGTCCGACAGAACGCCAGAGGCTTGTACCGACGAGGCCCGCATTCTCGATGAGAGCCATCATGCGCTCGATCGCCTCGGGTCCTTCCTCGGAGGAATGGAACGGGCGACGCCGATCGCCGATGACTTGGCTGAGGGCCGGCAGCACGGCAGCCGTCTCGGGGATCTGCACGGCAGTGAGGTTGTAGTAGATACCCGCCCCAGCCTCATGGGCTGACTCGTCCATCACCGCGACGGCGCCGTGAATGGGATCGCCGTCGGCAAGGACCGGCGCAGTCACGGCCGACCCCTTCGCCGGGCTTGAGCGTCGACGGCCATCGGGCCGAAGGGCTCCTTCAGGGTGTACAGGTTCTCGGCGGTGTAGCCCTCGGGTGCCAGGGGTGCCGACTTGTAGTGCTTCTCGATGCTAAGAAGACCATGGCCCCTGAGGCCGTGGAGGCCTCGCAGCGCGCTGTCGGCGCTGATCCCATACCAGCTGGACACCGACTCAAGGGGAAGACGAAAGCGGTTTCCCATCGTCCGCGCGATGATGAGCATGGCGATCTCTGGCAGCGCCAAGGTTTCGTACCACCGCCTGTGAGACTCAGGCCCCAGAAGCCAGAATGCATGCGGGATTTTGAGATAGCGCTCCCTGGCTGCGCCCGGCGTCTGCTCGTACGGCCGCCCGCTGCCATCCTCACGAAGGAGCACGACGCGCGTCAACCGGCCCGAGCGGTGTCTGGCAATGAGTCGGCGACGCTCGAGCCGCATCCACGCCTTGGAAATTGCGGTCCGGGCGCTCTTAGAGTCCGGAAGGTCGAAGCCCATGGCCCGAGCCCAGACGGTTGCTGGAAGAGTGACGGTGAAGTCGTCGCCGCTCGCCTTGGTCAGCGCAAGCATCCACAGCACAAGGGCGCGTCTGTCGCCCGTCCGAACGAAGTCCGCAAGCGGGCCCAGTTCAGGCGCGCCGTCAACTGATATGGATTGCGCAAACTCGAGGCGAATAGGAACATCTGTGCGTTTGGCGTCCGCTACTATTGCATCTACGGTCTCGTGTGCCGACGGAGGGCTAGGAGGCAAAGGTTCGTATGTCATATCCATTCGGCAGAGAGTACCGCCACGACCTGAGTGGGACAACACCAAAGACACGCTCGAGGAGTTTGAGACAGATAGTCGACGAGTTTGAGATAGACAGTCGAGTCACCTTAGAAGCGGTAGTAATAGAAGATCAGTGCTAGATCCTGTTCGAGACCCTGTTCAAATTCCAGTCTCATCTCCTTCCTAGTCCCAGACGCCAGATACCCCGCGGCGCTCAAACGCTCAGCCCAGCAGGCCCCGAATCACTGCGTCTCACCCGACGATTCTCGGTTTTTTTGCGCGTCAGCAGAGCGACGGGGTGCTGACGGCTCGGAAGCGGGCGTGCAAAATGAAGATCGACGATCTCCTGCGCCTCACGTCCGTCAATACCGGCGACTCGCTGGAGACCGCCAACACCGGGCGCTGCTGCCCGGAGAACCTGTCCCTCGCTCTCGACGCCCTCGAAGCCGACCAGGCGCTCTACGACGCCGGCAGGGAGGTGACGGCCACTTCTCAGTGCACGGTGAGGGCAGCGTACAGTTCTGCTGGTGTTCGGTAGCTGCGGCGGCGCTGGTTGTTGATGGTTTGCGGCGTGTTCCGAATCGGTGCCGCGGGGGAACCACCAGCGGGCTTGGCGGTTGAGGTTCTCGATCTGGCCGCGTTGCCACGGCGAGTGGGGGTCGCAGAACCACACGTCGATGTTAGTGGGCGGCCAGGGTGGTCCAGTTGCCCATTCGGGGCGTCGAACGCAGCTGCGGCGCAGCGACGAAGCCTTCGATGAGGCCGGCGAGGGCGGCGTCGGGTAGCCGTCGGGCATGGTGACCGGTGACGGCTTTGGCGTCGGTCCGGGCGCTCTTAGAAGGTGAGCCAGATCATCGACGAGCTGTTGTTGGCGCCGAGCTGGTCGCCTTCCCAGTGCCCGCCCTCGGGCGGCGTTGACCGCGATCTGGTCGACGCCGGCGTCGGGCGCCTCGTTGACCTGCGGCATTGTCCTCGCCGCCGCCGGCGGCGGCTGCGCAGACACTCACTCGGGCGCACCCCCAGCGCGCCGTCAAGATGGTCTCCACCCGGCGACCTCGGCGACGAGGTCCGACCAGATCGCCACCGGGGAGCGCCCCAGGCGCAACTCCATCCGTTCCCGCACACCGGAGGCGCCGCCGCGGGCGGCGCGACGCCCGCTCGGCGCGCCGCTGCGCCGTCGCTGGTCCGTAGCGGCCACGACCACCCCCGCGGTGCGTCGACCGGCGCACCCGGCGGAGAACGCCGCCCCTTGCCCTCCTGGCATCGGGTCAGCCACAGCCCGGCCGATCGCGTTCGTGCAACGCCAGCGGTGCGCCTGGCACTGGTACCTCCATCGGCGGTGCTTGAGTGGGCACCGGTCACATGACCGGAACCGTGCACCGACCGATGGAACTGGCCGTCGGCAGGGAGGTGACCGACCACTTCGTGGCCATGAAGCGCGCCGAATGGGCCCGCTACGCCCGCGCCGTCACCGACTGGGAACTGCGTGAATACCTCACGTTCCACTAGCACCCCGGCGGCGGCCCGCCCACCGTTGCCCACCTAAACTCGCCAGCCACGACAGCCGGCCCGTTCGCCGGGAGCCAACTCCACTACACGGAGGTCCGTCATGTACGACCAGCGAGCCATCGACGTCGGACTTGGGCGCCGGAAGGCCGACAAGGTCTTTACCGGCGGGAAACTCGTGAACGTGTTCACCGCGGAGGTGTACGAGGCGGGCGTGGCCGTCGCCGGAGACCGGATCGCCGCCATCGGTGACGTGAGCGAGACGATCGGAGACGACACCGAGATCATCGACGCCACCGGCATGCACCTGGTGCCTGGCCTGATCGACCCGCACGTGCACACCGAGGTCACCAAGCTGTCCATCACCGGGTTTGCCTCGACGGTGCTGCCGCACGGCACCACGTCGGTCTGCACCGCGTTCGACCAGATCGCCCCGGTCAAGGGCATCGACGGCATCCGCTACATGCTCGACGAGGCGGCGGGCCTGCCGCTGCGCATCTTCAACCCGCCCCCGTCGAAGATCCCCTACACGATCCCCGAGGGCACCCTCGGCGCCAGCGTCGGGCCCGACGACCATCGGGTGGCCATGCAGTGGGACGAGGCAAACGGGATCGCCGAGACGACCTTCGACTTCATCCGGGCCGGCGACAGCGATGTGATCGAGTCCATCGGACTCTGCGAGGAGCACAAGCTGCCCGTGCACGGTCACGCCCCGTTCGTGACCGGGCTGGCGCTCGGCGCCTACGCCAACTGCGGCGTCCGCGATGACCACGAGTGCTTCTCGGCCGAGGAAACCATCGACAAGCTGCGCAACGGCCTGTACTGCCTGCTGCGCGAGGCCACGATGGCCCACAACCTCGCCGACTGCATCAAGGCGGTCACCGAGGCCGGGCTGCCGACCCGGCGGGTGAGCCTCTGCTCCGACGACACCGACACCTCCACGCTGGTGCGCCTCGGGCACATGGACCACATCGTGCGCCGGGCCATCGCCGAGGGCGTCGAGCCGGTGACAGCCATCCAGATGGTCACCATCAACGCCGCCGACGCCCTGCGCACCGACGACAAGGTGGGCGCGGTGGCGCCGGGTCGCTACGCCGACATCCTGCTGGTGGAGGACCTGGAGGCCTTCGAGGTGTCGGCCGTGTACTGCGGCGGCGAACTCGTGGCGTCCGGCGGGGAGTTGCAGGTGGAGTTGACGCCGCCCGAGCGCCCGCTGGAGTTGCTGCGCACGTTCTCGATGACACCGGTGGAGCCCGACGACCTGCTCTTCCGCACCGACATGGAAGACGGCCGGGTGGAGGCCATCTCGATGTTCGTGCCACCGGAGATTCCGCTGCGACTGCGCCGGGATGTCGAGTTGGAGATCCGCGATGGCGTGGTGCTTGCCAACCCCGCCATCGATGTGTGCTACGTGTCGGTGCTCGAGCGCTACAACAACACAGGCTCGCGTTCGACCGCGTTCATGTCGGGGTTCAGCCTCACCGACGGGGCGCTTGCCACCTCGCTGTCCCCCGACGACGAGAACGTGGTGTGCCTCGGCGCCGATACGAAGTCGATGGCCACAGCCATCAACCGGGTCATCGAGTTGAACGGCGGGCAGGTGGTGGCCCGCGGCGACGACGTGCTGGCCGAGCTGCCTCTCCCCCTGGCGGGCATCATGAGCGACATCTCCCCCGCCGAGATGGTCGCAGCGGAGGACCGCCTGATCGCCGCCGCCCACGAACTGGGCTGCGGCCTGGCGAACCCGTTCATGTGGCTGATCTTCCTGCCCATCACGGCGATTCCGCAGTACTCACTGCTGGACCGCGGGTTCGTGGAGCAGGCCACGCTCTCGTTCTGCAGCCCGCTGGTGCGCAGGGTGTAGGCGAACGCCGCGGCTGAAAAAGTGGATTCCGGCTGTGAGTATGCGTGGTGTGTGCTGGAGGTGGTGCGACACACAGGTGGCACGGCGTGAGTAGGGAAGCGCTGGCGTGACGAACGCGGGGCGTCGCGAGGGCCGCTGGGTCTCTATATCCGAAGCGGTTGGCACGCTCGAACCGACATCGGCGGTGGTACTACCGCCCGGGGCGGGCGGGGCGAACGCAGTCGAGCGTGAGATCGGTCGGCAGGCGGAGCGGCTGCGGGGCCTCGATGTCTACAGCGGGCTGCTCCTCTCGAACTACCCCTTCCTGCACGACGGCATCCGATACACCACCTGGCACGTGATGCCACCCGTGCGCGACGCCGTCCGCGACGGCCGGGTTCGGTTCCTGCCCATCCGCGGCTCGCAGGTGTCGCAGCTGTTTCGCTCGGGGCACCTTCCGCTCGACGTGGCTGTCGTCCACGTCTCCCCGCCCGACCGCGACGGCCGATGCAGCCTGGGCACATCGGTCAGCTACCCGCTGACGCTGGCGCGCCTGGCGCCGAGGGTCATCGCTCAGGTCAACCCGCGCATGCCGCGAGTCGCCGGGGACGCGTCCCTGCACGTCAACGAGATCGATTGGCTCGTCGAGGTGGACGAACCGCTCGGCGAGCACGCGCGGCCGGCGATCAGCGCCACGGCTGCGACTATCGGCGATCATCTGGCGGAACTGATCCCGTCGGGCTCCACGCTGCAGGTGGGCATCGGCGCCATTCCGGAGGCACTGGCGCAGAACCTCTGCGCCTCCGATCTCTCCGATCTGCGCATCTACGGCATGGGCATCGACGCCATCGTGGCACTCGCGGCGGCCGGGAAGCTGGCCACAGGCGCCGGGCGCCCCGCCGCTCTCTGCGCCGAGTTGATGGGCACCACGACGCTGTACGAGTACGCCACAGACAATCCTGCCCTCGAGATGCACCCCTTCGACACCATCCTCGACCCGGCGCACATCGCGAGCTTCGAGCGATTCGTGTCGGTCAACTCGGCGGTGCAGGTTGATCTGGCGGGACAGGCCAACGTCGAGCACCTCGGCGGCGCACAGCTCAGCGGCGTGGGCGGTGGTTACGACTTCGCCCAAGGCGCCTGGCTCTCCCCCGGGGGCAGGACGATCATCGCCATGCCGTCCACGAACCGTCGCGGTGACGTGTCACGAATCGTGGCTCGGCTCGATCCGGGCACTCCGGTTGCGGTTCCCCGCCACTTCACCCAGTACGTCGTCACCGAGCACGGCGTGGCCGATGTCGCCGGTCTGTCGACTCGTGAGCGGGCCGAGGCCCTGGTCGCCATCGCCGCTGCGCAGTTCCGCGATGAACTGGCGGCCTCACTTGACTGAACTACCCAAATTGACTGAACCACCCGAACTCGTCTACGCCGACCTCGCCGAAGGCACTCTGTTCCCCGAACTTCACTACGAGATCACGCCTGAGTTGGTGGCGGCGTTCGTTGCGAGCACCGGCGACAACCACCCTGCCTACACCGATCCGGCAACGGCCCGCGGACTCGGGCTCGATTCGCCCGTGGCGCCTCCCGGTCTTGCGGGAATCTGGGAACGCCGGGCGTACCTCCAGGGAAGGCGGATGCCGCCCGGGGGGATCCTGGCGGGTCAGGACATGGTGTTCAGCCGACCGGTCGCCGTAGGCGACACACTCCGGGTGCAGGCCGAGGTCACGCGCCGCTGGGAACGCAAGGGCCGACGCTTCGTCACCATCGAATCCACCGCCCGCGCCGCGTCGTCCGGGCAGGTGTGCGGCATCGTGCGGGTCACGGCGATATGGCCGAAATGAGCGTACGGACCGGCGACCGGCTCCCCGTCCTGCACAAGCGCATGACGCAGGAGATCATCGATTCCTGGGCAGACGTCTCCGGCGACTACAACCCCCTGCACACCGACCCCGACTTCGCCGCCGCCACCCGCTTCGGCGGGACCATTGCGCATGGCCATCTGGCGCTGGCGTGGCTGTGCGAGTTGCTGCTGGAGTAGGCGGGCGTGTCGTGGCTGGAGGGCGGCGAACTCCTGAACGTACGGTTCGTGGCACCCGTCCGCCCCGGCGAGCACTACGAGGTTTCGGGCTCGGTCACCGAGGTGGAGGACGGTCGGGCGACACTGTCGCTCGAGATCATCGGACCGGCAGGGGTGTGCGTTACGGGCGGGGCCACCGCTCCGGTTGCGGGGGCCGGCGGGTCGGTTGAGCGGCAACGAACCCTCGGGTAGCCAGCACGGACAGGGCCGGTTCGGGGAGAATCAGCAAACGAGAAGCCACGCCAGCGCCTCTCGGCGCACGGGAAGGGGGCGCTGTCATGAGCCGACCGGTCGTGATGGGCATCAATCTGGACGAAGTGGACTGGGAGCCCGCCGAGAGCAGGCGGAACTGGCGCCCCGGTCGCTCGGGCTGCGGATCGTGATCGCGCTGAGCTTCGCCCGGATCCACCACGAGAACCTCGCGCTCTTCGGCGTCCTGCCCCTGGTCTTCGACGACCAGGCCGACTACCGGTGCGTCGATGCAGGACACACGCTCGCGCTCACCGGCACCGAGGCCCTGCTCGCCACAGGCGCCGGCACGGTGCGGAACACCACAACCGATCAGCGGTTCGACGTTCGCCACGATCTCTCCCAGCGGCAGGTGGACATGGTCCGCCACGGAGGCGCCATCAACGCAGCCCGCCGGACCGCGCCGGAGAC
>CAXXMX010000001.1:0-13138 GCA_963668565.2 Acidimicrobiales bacterium | reverse complement strand
CGAAGGCCGGAATCCAGGGTCCAGCGGATCCGTCGGCGCCCGCCGTCGGTTACTCGGCACACTCCTAGCCCTCGCCGAGATCCACGATTCGAATACGGTCCTTGTAGACCATGTAGACGAATGGGCCAGAATCACCGCGGGCCTCGATCATCGCGGGCAGACACCGTAGGAATCGATCGGCCATCTCTTGGGCCGGCAGATCCTGACTTGCCAGGCAGAAACAGCGGACGCGATATCTCTTGACCGCGTCGAGTTCAGGGCGCCGGTACCGGATCCGCTTGTCCTCCATTGGCACCACCCACCCACGCGATCCGGCGAGTTCCAGCCAATCTTCGTCAGCTACCTGCGCGTCGGCCGGCACTCCGTAATGCTCACTGAGGGTCGTTAGTTGCAGCCCTGCCTCCCGCAGCAACGCCGGCACCTTGAGGCGGCCCAAGCTGCGGTCGAGAAAGAGATCAGGCAGCCCGGCGGGATGTGACACGGACGACGTCCTCGAGTTCGTCAGCCGGGACGCCGAATTCTGCGGCTGCCTCCTCAAGCGTGTCGCCCGACCAGAACCGTTCGAGGACATCGTCCACGCGTGCTCCACTGCGCTCGAAGATCGGCGCGCCGAAGGATCTCCTCGGGTCCGCGACTACCTCGGCGCGCCTGTAAGCGGGTAGGGAGATGACAGTGGCGTAGCCGTCGTCCCCGTAGGTGATCCGGCGGAGGTGCGACTGGACGATTTCGACGAAGACCCGCTGCTCGCTGCGAATCACAACGAGGTCCAGCGCCCGGTCACCCTCGTCGGTCCCGCGACGGCTCTCGCCGTAGTCGTACAAAAGTTCAGCGCCATCGGTGTACAGCTTTCTTGACGCCAAGGCGTGGTCCACGCCGATCTCGCTCTGCAGAGCATCCAGCGCCGGCCGGATCCGCTGCATCGGTACGCCGCTGCGGCGAATGGCCGCTAGGACGAGTGCCTCCACGAGCCCCACGAACGGAATCGTCGGCTCACGAGGTTGCTCGGCCGGAATGGCCGTGATGATCGGCGCGCCGACGACCGGACGACGTCCGGGCGGGCGGCGCTCGTAGCCCTTCGCCCATGTCGCCACCGTCGAAGGATGCACGTCCACGATCCGAGCCGCGTCAGCGACCGTGTACAGCGCGACGTCAAAGCGGAGCCGATCACTCGTCGTCAATCCGCACCTCCTCGCCGTTTCCACATTCAACCGCGCATGCGGACCGCTCGTACCCGGGAGTTCACGGTACCCGTCACACCGTCGCAAGATCAGCTCAAACGCAGGTCATCGTGCCGTTGTCGATGACGGGGCGGTCGGCGACGAAGGTGCGGTACCAGGCGCGGTCGCCGTCGATCCAGACGTGGACGTTGAGGGTGTCACCGGGGAAGACGGGAGCGGAGAAGCGGCCGTACATGCAGCCGAAGCGCTCGGGATCACCATCGCAGACGGCGTGCAGCAGTGCCCGCCCGGTGAAGCCGTAGGTGCAGAGGCCGTGCAGGATGGGTCGGTCGAACCCGGCCAGAGTGGCGAACGCCGGGTCGCTGTGCAGCGGGTTGCGGTCGCCGTTCAGCCGGTACAGCAGAGCCTGATCGGTGCGGGTCGTGTAGCTCACGACCTTGTCCGGCGAGCGATCGGGCCGGTCGGTGCCGGGAGCCGACGGGCCGCGGTCGCCGCCCCAGCCGCCCTCGCCGCGCAGCACCAGCGTGGAGACGTTGGTGTAGACCGGCTGCCCGTCGGCCACGTCACTGGCACGGGAGGTGGTCTCCACCATCGCCGCCCTGCCCTTGTCGTAGACCCCCGTGATCTTGGCGACGGTGCTGATGGTGGCCTCGACCGGCAGCGGGCGGTGCAGGGTGATCGTCTGCTCGCCGTGCAGCAGCAGCGCAGGATTGAACGGGCCGAGGTGCCGCATGGGATTGTCGGGGTTGCGGCCCATCCCGTCGCCGAGCACCACGCACATCGCGGGCAGCGCCTTCTGGGTGACCTCGTGGCTGTTCTCGGTCGTGAACTCCAACTCCGCGCCGACGGGATCGTCCATGCCGGCACCGACGCCGAGCGCATACAGCAGGCAGTCCTTGGAGTTCCAGCTGCTCACGACGGGTGAGCCCTCGGCTCCCAGGGCGTCAGGATTGATGGGCATGGCACGCCTCCTGGGTTGGCCGGCGACGGTCCTGCAACACTACCGACCTGCGGTCACGCACCCGGCCCGCTCGTAGGATGACTCCCTCATGAAGGCCGTGCGCTGCATCGACGGACGCATGCAACTCTGCGACGTCCCGAAACCGGTTCCCGGCGACGGGCAGGTTCTGGTGTCGGTCACCTCGGCCGGCATCTGCTCGTCCGACCTGCACATGGCCCGGTTGGGCCTGCTGGACCCGCGGTTCACCGTCGGCCACGAGATCGCAGGGCGCCTCGCCGACGGCACCCCGGTGGCCGTCGAGCCGGTGACACCCTGCGGCCGGCCGTGCGAGTACTGCGGCGAGGGCGACTACAACCTCTGCCCCACGTCGGTGCGCCAGGTGCTCGGCATCGGCGCCGACGGCGGCATGGCGGAGTACGTGGTGGCCGACATGAGCGGGATCGTGCCGCTGGGTGGCATCGGCGATGCGATCGGTGACGCCTGCCTCGTCGAGCCTCTGGCGGTGTGCGTCCACGGCCTGCGCCTGGCCGGCGTGGGCAGCGGTCAGCGGATACTCGTCATCGGCGGCGGGGCCCTGGGGCTGTGCGCCGCCGCTGCGGCCCGCCACGCCGGTGTGGACGTGGCGGTCGAGGCCCGCCACGAGGCCCAGCGCGCCGCAGCCGATCGCCTTGGTGCCCGAGCGCCCGACCGTGGCCCGTACGACGTCGTGGTCGACGCCGCCGGATCGGCCGAGGCGCTGGCCGAAGCGACCCGCAAGGTGCGGCGCGGCGGCACCCTGGTGCTGCTGGCGAACTACTGGGGCACCGACATCGTCCTACCCGGGATGAGCGTGATGATGAAGGAACTGCGCATCCTGACCGGGATCATGTACGGGCGCGGACCGGACGGCCGCGACATCGAGACGGCCGCCGCCGTCATGGAAGCCAACCCCGAGGTGGCGCGGGCACTCATCAGCCACCGGTACCCGCTCGACGCGGTGGACGAGGCCTTCGACGCCGCCGCCCGGCGCGCCGAGGGCGCCATCAAGGTCGTCCTCGACCCGACGGCGAGCTGAGGCGGCCTCGTGGCCAGGGGTCGCCAACCGGCCCGCATGCCGGGTCTCGGTCGGTTCGGGCCGATGCTGGTCGTCGCGGCGCTGGTCGCCGCCGCCTGCAGCAGCGGGAACACAGCACCGGCGGAGCCGCCCGCGCCGGTGGAGCCGGCAGAACCCTCCACAACATCGGTGCCGCCTCCCGACATGCCACCCGAACCCGTCCCCGACCCCGCGCCGCAAGCGGCGCCGAACGGCACCAGCGAGAGCGAGGCAGATGCGAACAGCGCGGCGCCGGCCGACGGCGCCGAGGGCGATCCGTCCGATGTCCAGGACCCTGTCGAGACCGCACCACCGGCAGGTCTGAGCGCCGGCATGGAGGCCGGTCTGCGCGCTCTGCTGGACGAACTCGCCGAGATCGCCGGGGCATGGAGTCCGGCCGGTCGAGCCGCCGTGGCGGTCGCGACGCCCGACGGGAAGCTGTACGGGCTCAACGAGCACCGCCAGCACATCTCCGCCAGCGCCGTCAAGCCGATATGGGTGGCGGCGGCCATCGACCTCGCCGGCCTCGACGCTGTGGCGCCGCTGGCGGAGGAGGCGCTCGTGCGGTCCGACAACTTCGCCGCCGGCGAGATCATTGATCTGGTCGGCATCGACACCGTCAACGACTGGAGCACCGACGTCGCCGGACTGACCGGCACGCATCTGGCGGCCTGGTACTTCGGCACCGACCGCGTGGCGCAGTCGGTCACTGCCGGTGGGACCAGGGCGAACTTCACGACGGTGGCCGATCTGGCGCTCTTCTACGCGCTCCTGCGGCGCGGCGAGCTGCTGGACCCCGACGGCGTCGCCGCGCTGGAGGGCTGGCTCCGCGCCACCGCCCGCGGGTCCACTGCGCCCGGTGCCGTGAACGGCGCTCTCCTGGCCCGCCTACCCGAAGAGGTGGCACTGGCTGCGATCCACAAGACGGGCTGGCTGCCGCCGTACTGCTGCCGGGGCGACGTGCGACTCGTCATCGATGCGGGGACCGTTCCCCTGCCCGACGGCGGCTGGTTCGCCATCGCCGCCGTCAGCGACCGCGGCGCGGCCTACAACCTGTCGGTGGATTGGGTGGAACTGGCGGCCTGCCGGGTCTACGTGCTGCTGGCCGGCGACACATCGCATGCCTGCGAGCTCGCCGGAGACGGCACGCCGCGGCCCGAGCTGTGGCTCCCGCCGCCGGAGCCGGAAGAATCTGACGACGCGGAGGCCCCCGCCGACGCCGAGGAGATCGATCGGCCACCAAGGGTTGAAGAGCCCGCGGGGGACGGCGGCGAGAGTTCCCCGCCGGAGACCCCCGAAGGGACCGAACCCGCTGGATCGGACGGTGACCCGCCGGTCTCCGACGGCGAGGAGTCACCGCCGAGGAGCAGCGAGCCGGTGTCGGAAGCGGAGGGACCCGCCGCTGAGCCCGCCGAAGCCGAGCCTGCGACCGGCGAGAGCGAATCACCCTCCGGCGGCGATTCGAGCGGCTGATCGGAGCCGGCCCGCGAGTGCGGGTCGCCGGCTACCCGTCGAGAACGTCGAACAGGTCGGGGTCGCTGCGGCGCAGGCGGCGCCAGTTGGCGTCCCACATGGCGCCGATGAAGTTGTCGAGGTAGAGCCGCTTGCTGCGGACCGCCTCGGCAATCGGCATCTCCTTGCCGCCGATCATCTGCGCCTCGACCGCGCAGCGCGCCGAACTCTCCAGGGTGATGGCCTTGACGGTGGCCAGCGCCAGCGACCCGTCGGCGATC
The DNA here is from genome assembly GCA_963668565.2 of Acidimicrobiales bacterium. Taxonomy (GTDB): domain Bacteria; phylum Actinomycetota; class Acidimicrobiia; order Acidimicrobiales; family CATQHL01; genus VXNF01. The sequence continues at coordinate 8,194 of CAXXMX010000001.1, read as the reverse complement.
ACGACGCCGTGATTGCCGAGCCACAGGACGCTGCGACTCCCGAGGGCGGCCGACATGCGCAGCCCGTCCACGATCGGTCGGACCCCGTCGTCGAAGTAGTGGGCCTGCTCGTCGTGGAACAGGCAGGCGTCCGCGGAGTACATGCCCATGTCGGAGCCCGTCGTGCTCAGCACCTCGACGAAGTGCGAATGGGCGTGGATCACCGCATGAGCAGCCGGTCGGGTGCGCAGCATCTCGGCGTGAAACCCGACCGCGGGCGAGACGCCGCCGGTGCCGGTCAGCACCTCAAGATCCATGCTCACCTGGACGACGTGCTCCGGCAGCGTCTCGTCGAAGTAACCCCACGGCGAGATCCAGAGGGTGTCGGGCCGGTCCGGATCGCGCAGCGCCACCTGGCCGGCAACGCGGCTCTCGCACCCGGCTCGCGCCAGCATGCGGCGCGCGGCGGCCACCTGGAATGCCGGATGATCGATGTGCATACTCACGAGCCGGAGTATAGAAGCGGCGCGAATCGGCCCCCGGAGCGGCGGCGCGACCCAGTACCGGAGCCCGGCCGGCGAGCCCCGGCGGGCGGCCCGTGCACACCGGAGGGTACGATCGCGGTGCGCGGGGAGAGGACGGAGGATGAGCCTCATAAACGTCAGCAACTGGACACCTCCGGACTGGCTCATCCCGTGGATCTCCCGCACGCACGTTGTCCTGTACAAGCTGAGCGCGGGCAAGGTCGGTAGCCACGTCGACGGCATGCCGTGCATCCTCCTGCGCACCATCGGCCGCCGCTCGGGCAAGCCGCACACGGTCTGCCTCAGCTACCTGCCCGATGGGGACTCGATGGTGGTCGTGGGTTCCTTCGGCGGCGCCGAGCACCACCCGGCCTGGTACCACAACCTGCGGGCCAATCCCGAGGTGATCGTGCGCGACCGGGAACGGGTCTTCTGGGCGGCGGCGGAGACCCTCACGGGTCACGAGCGGGAGGCACTGTGGGAGGCACGGATTGCCAGCGCTCCCCGCTACTCCCGCTACCAGGGACGCACCGACCGGGAGATCCCCCTGATCCGGTTCAGCTACTCCCGCCCCTACACGGGGTAGGGACCCCGCCGCCGGCAGCGCCCGGACGGCATCCGATACCTAGAGGGTGAAGCCGCCGTCCACGTCGAGTTTCTGGCCGGTGATGTAGCCCGCCCTGTCGGAGGCCAGGAAGCACACCGCTTCGGCGATATCACCCGCCTTGCCGAACTGCCCGAGTGCGATGTCGCCGAGGGCCACCTCTTGGGCACGCTCGTCGATCTCGCCGGTGGACATCAACACCTCGGCCATGCCGTCGGCCATCAGCCCCGGCCCGACGCAGTTGGCCCGCACGCCGTACCGGCCCTCCTCCTTGGCGATTGCCCGCACCAGCGCCTCGACGGCACCCTTCGGCGCCGAGGAGAGGGAGTCGCGCTTGGGGAACCGCACCGTGGCGCAGGTCGTGACGGCCACGAGCGCTCCGGCGGCGGACCGCAGGTGCGGCAGCGAGGCGTGGGCGAGGTTGTAGAACGCCAGGATGTCCTGGGCGCACTGCTGCCAGAACCGCTCGGGGTCGATGCGCGCCACGTACTCCATCGAGACGTAAGGCCCGGAGGCGTAGACGACGGTGTGCAGCCCGCCGGCGGCCACCTGCTCGACGGTCGCCGCCGTCGCGGCAGTGTCGGAAAGTTCGAGCTGCACCGATCGCGCCCGCCCGCCCCCGGATTCGATCTCGTCCACCAGAGCGGCCGCCTTCTCGGCGTTGCTCCGGTAGGTGAACACCACCTCCGCGCCCCGCTCGGCCAGTAACCGGCAGACGGCCGCGCCGATGCCGCCGCTGCCGCCGCTCACGAGCGCCACGCCCGCCTTGCCGGCGAAGTCCTCCGACCCGGTCGCCCCTTCTGTCACCACGCACCTCCTCCACCGCACCCCACGACCGGCCACCCTACAAAGGCCGAGCCCTCGAACGAGCCCCGAACGAGCCCAGGCCGGCGCTCGGGCCATCCACCGGGTCACCCCCGCGCCTGGTACAACGGTGGATCCGGGACAGCAGCCTGCGCAGCCCCGCTCGGGACTTCCACCGTGCCCTTCCGTGCCCGCCGGGCGGGAATGTGTTTGTTTCAATTGGATTAGCTATGCCTCAACAAATACAAAGTGTTCGTCTAAGATGATTCTCAGTGAGCGAACAAAAGTCGTCGCCTGGCCGTGGCAGGACGTCCCATCTCGAGTTGTACCGCCGGCTCCGCACGCAGGTCACCGAACTCCGGGAGCGTCTGGGGGGCCTTCCCAGTCCGGCTGAGGCCGAGTCCGCAGAAATCTGGCGTGGGATCTGGTACGAGGAGGCTCACCACTCCACTGCCCTCGAGGGCAACACCCTCGCCATCAAGCAGGTGGAGCGCCTGCTGGCGGAGGGCCGCACCGTCGGCAACAAGCAACTGCACGAGTACCTGGAGGTGCGCGGCTACGCCGATGCCGCCGATTGGGTCTACCGGCAGGCGATCAACCCGACGGGACTCTCGCACCACGGCAAGACCCTGACGACGGCCGAGGTGCGCGAGATCCACAGGATCGCCATGACACCGGCGTGGGACGTGGCACCCCATCCCGATGCCACCGACAGCGAAGCGCCGGGCAACTTCCGCACGCACGACATCCATCCCTTCCCCGGAGGCATGAGGCCGGTGACATGGCCCCTCATCGGCGCCGAGTTGACAGCCTGGGTGGACGATGTCAACGGATTCGACCACGCTCATCTCCTCTTTCCGCTGGCCCTCGGGGAACTCCATGCTCGCTTCGAGCGGATTCACCCGTTCCTCGATGGCAACGGCCGCACCGGGCGGCTCGTCCTGAACCTCATTCTCGTCCGCCTCGGCTATCCGCCAGTCGTGATCCACAAGCGGGATCGTGATAGGTACCTTCGGGCACTGCGGCGGGCCGACGCGGGCGCTGCCGGTCCGCTGGGCGAACTGCTCACCCGGGCGATTCTCGACAGCCTCTACCGATTCGTGCTGCCCGCCGTGGCCGGCCCGGCCCGCTTGGTCCCGCTGGAGGCGCTGGCCAGTGCCGAGTTCAGCGTCGCAGCCCTGCGCGCCGCCGCCGGGCGAGGCCGGCTACAGGCGTCGCGGGGGAACGACGGGCGCTGGCGCAGCAACCAGCGCTGGCTCGACGAGTACAGGCGAACCCGCTACCAGCGGATCGATCCGACGACGGAGGCGACATGACCGAGTCCACGACGTGGTACAGGGTGGCGGGGCCCGACGAGCTGCCCGACGGCCGGGTGAAGACAGTGGTGGCCGGAGGGCGCGCCCTGGCGCTCAGCCATCACGACGGGCGCTACGGCGCGCTCGACAACCGCTGCCCGCACCAGGGCGGTCCCCTCGGTGAGGGGTCCATCGAGAACGGCTGGCTGCGCTGCCCGTGGCACGGCTACGACTACGACCCGCTGACGGGCACCCCGCCGCCGCCGTTCGACGACAGCCCGCCGTGCTTCGCCACCGAAGTCCGCCCCGACGGCGTGTACGTGGAGCTGCCCCCATTGCCGCTGACGGTGCGCACCGTCAGCGACGTGCTGGTGGAGACCATGTGCAACTGGGGCGTGGATGCCGTCTTCGGCATGGTCGGCCACTCCAACCTGGGCTTCGCCGAGGCCATGCGGCGGGCCGAGCATCGGGGCGACCTGCGCTTCTTCGGCATCCGCCACGAGGGGGCGGCGTCGTTCGCCGCCGGCGCCTACGGCAAGCTGACCGGGCGCCCGGCGGCCTGTTTCGCCATCGCCGGGCCGGGCTCGGTCAACCTCCTGACGGGCCTGTACGACGCCAAGGTGGACCGTGCTCCCGTGCTGGCCGTGACCGGGCAGGTGCCCTCGGCGGTGGCGGGGCGGGGGGCGTTCCAGGATCTCGACCTCGAGGCGGCGTTCGCCGACGTGGCGACGTACAGCCAGACGGTGCACGCCGGCAGCAACCACGCCGAACTCATGACCCTGGCCTGCAAGAACGCCGTCGTGGAGCGGGCCGTGGGCCACCTGGTGCTGCCCGACGAAGTGCAGGTGCTGCCCGCAGCCGAGGGCGCGACCGCAGGCGGGCCGGCCGGTCGGGTGGCGCAGCGGGAGGTGGCTCCCCCGGCCGACGTCCTGGCCGCAGCGGTCGAGCGCATCGCCGCCGCTCGGCGACCGCTGATCATCGTCGGAGCCGGCGCCCGCTTCGACATGGACGCCGTGGTGGCCCTCGCCGAGAGGATCGCCGCTCCCGTCGCCACCACGTTCAAGGCCAAGGGGCAGATCTCCGACCGCCACCCGTTGGGCTGTGGCGTGCTGGGGCGCAGCGGCACGCCCATCGCCAGCTGGTTCATGAACGAGAGCGACCTGATCGTGGCCTTCGGGGCGTCGTTCTCGAACCACACCGGCATCGCCCCCTACAAGCCCATCGTGCAGGTGGACTTCGACCCGATGGCCCTCGGGCGCTTCCATCCGGTGGATATCGGCGTGCTGGGCCACGTGGGCGTGACGGCCCTGGCGCTGCACGCCGCGCTGGACGCCGCCCCCGAGGCCAGAGCGAGCGCTGTCGCAACCGAGGTGGCCGAGCGCTGGGCGCTGTGGCGGGCCGAGAAGGCGTCCCGCGTCGCCGACGACCGGGGGCGGGGCGTCAACTCGGCGGCGATCTTCGACTCGCTCGGGCGCCTGGCGCCCGCCGACGCCGTCGTGTGCGTCGACGTGGGCAACAACACGTACTCCTTCGGCCGCTACTTCGAGGTGCAACGGCAGTCGGTGCTGATGTCGGGCTATCTGGGGTCGATCGGCTTCGGATTCCCGGCCGCCATGGGGGCCTGGGCGGCGGTCGGCGGCGAGCGCTCGGTACTGGCGGTGACCGGCGACGGGGGCTTCGGGCAATACGCCATGGAGCTGACCACCGCCGTGAAGTACGGCATGGACATCACCCACGTGCTGCTGAACAACGGCGAGTTGGGCAAGATCACCAAGGAGCAACTCGCCGGTCAGTTCGGCGTGTGGCAGACGTCGCTGGTGAACCCGTCCTTCGCCGCCTTCGCCGGGTTGTGCGGAGCGCACGGCACGCAGGTCACCGACCGCAGCGAACTTGACGGCGCCATCGGCGAAGCGCTGGCCCACCCCGGTCCGGCTCTCATCGAGGTCATCTGCGACCCCGCCCTGGTCTGAGCCCGTCGGGGATTGTCGACCCCGACTCTCTCGGGGCCGGCTAGCCGCCCGTCCAGAACGAGTCCTGGATCTCGGCGTGGCGCTGGCGCCGACCCTCGACGAAGATGTCGACGATGCGGCCAGTGGCACGGGCCAGCATGTGCGGCCGGAAGACCCGCAGGCCGTGGATGACGATCCGCGATCCCACGACCCAGACCACCGGACGCGCCCGTGACTATCGCCCGAGCAGCTCAGTAATCCTTTCCTTCAGACGTTCTCTCCTCGCATCATAATAGCTGCCGAAGTCAGCCATTGAATCAGGTATGTCTCCCAACAGATACTTCTCGTGGTATGAGTGTCTTTCTACGGGGTCAGTAATGCTCCCAGATAGCCATTCGACTGGCATCTTGTCGCTCTTCTCGGTATTGACGGCACCTTCAAGTAGTTGAAGGTTGGCAAGCTGATCTTTCTGTATCTGGAAGTCGGAAATCTCATCATCTGCGACACCGGCTTCTTGAAGCCGTCGATCCTTGAACCGTACCGAAGGAAAGATATGGTCGATGTGGAATTGATTGCGGAGGTCAACGAACGGGAAGAGCAAGGACAACAAGGCGAACGTTAGTCTGTCCTTATACCTCATATCCGCCAACTCCTCTATCTCCTCGTTATCGAAGACCAGCGACCTACCTCGTCGTGACATTACTTCACGAACCAGCGAGTCAGGGAAGGAATCACTCCCACCTTTTCGTATGGCTTCTCGAAGGCCGGTCAACAGGGTGTCCAGACCACTACCCCAGACACCGGTCTTGAGCAGACTCTGGATGAGCCACTCACGGATGATACGCCGGTCAGGTTCAAAACGGCTGTGCGTCAAATAAGCGATGCCCGGATCTTTCTCGTGGAGATAGTATGCAATTGGCAGTATGGCGTTGTGGGCTGTGAGGTTCAGGCCACTGAATCCGAAAGAGGACACAAGTTGCACTGTCAAGGTGAGCGCATCTCTGATGCCATTCCAGCTGTTCTCGAACTTGGCCATATTCTCCCGATTGAAGTTGTCCACTCGGAAGCCGACCCTGCCTATTCCACTCAGCATTAGGCCAGCCTTTAGAACCAAGTCCTTGGAGAACGTAAAGCCTGTACCAATGCGGTTGAGTTCATCGACCAGTTTGTGAATCTCCTCTCGGGCATCGTGATGCGTCCATTGGGCCACTGCGATCGAGAGTAGAAGGTCCGAATGAGATAACGGTGTGCCACCGTCATTCATCCGAATAAAGATCTGGAGGGCCTTGTCCAACACTTGGCTCTTCTCTTCGTAGTACGCCACGAGGTGCTCAGTGTGTACGACCTGATAGAGTCTGTAGAGAGCCCGGTGGGCAGGAGTTAATTTATCGTGCGGCAGTCGAGCAGTCAGCCACTCTGTCATGGCAGGTCCTGCGTCCGGCATGGAAAGAATCTGTCCTACGCGAAACCAACATTCCTCATCTCGATCTATATGGGCCTGCTCTGCGGTCAAAAACCGGAACCGATATCTCAGTCCCTCCTCCTCGTCTTCGTCTGGTTTCCAGAGCAAGTCGAGATGAAGTTTCTGCTCTGGGAATGCATTAGGATTGTTCCACCACAGTTTCGGAAGCTTCCGAGCCATAGTGCCCCGGAGACCGATGTTGAGAGCAGTCAAGCGTTGTTGGCCATCAAGCACCGCGGTCAACTGGCGATCGGGCGTCTCCGGGAGGGGTGGGCAATGAGGGTTGTCACGCTGGTGGTAGTTGAGGACGAAGTCGAAGAACTTGAACTTGCCACTGTTCTCCGGATCGACTCGCCAATAGAGGAACGTCCCAAACGGGTAGCCTTGCATGAGACTGTCGAATAGCCGACTTATTTGCTCGGGCTGCCATACGAACTCACGTTGTATAGCAGGTAGTACGAGATCGTGACGATAAATACCATCAAGGGTCTCCTTGATAGTATGGCCGGTCTGGTACACAACAGTTCTCCGGATCGTGGTCGGCGTCTAGTCCATTGCGCCCACCAGCCTGACATGTCAGTGCGACAGACGGCGCAGGCATCAGAGCTTATGTCCCGGCCATACACCGGCGGACGGGCCTGCGAGGGTTCTACCAGCGGTCGGGCGCGGATCGCGCCACTCCCGCGCCGCTCGCTACCGGGCTCGCTCCAGCGAGCCCTGGATCTCATCGCGGCGGCATTGGACCTCGTCGGCAGCCGCGGGTGCGGCAGGAATACGGGCAAGTCGCGGATAGCCCCAACGGGCTCACGCCCGCGACCCGCTGCCGGTCCTGCGTTGTCATCTGCTCGGTCGATCGGGCCATCGCGACGCCGCCAGCGCCGTCGCCGGCGAGATGGCGGAGCGCCGGGCGCCGTTGCGGGCCGACAAGGCTTCGCGAGCAAGATCCCCGAGGAGCAACTCGCCGGTCAGTTCGGCGTGTGGCAGACCTCGCTGGTGAACCCGTCCTTTGCCGCCTTCGCCGGGTTGTGCGGGGCGCACGGCACACAGGTCACCGACCGCACCGAACTGGACGGCGCCATCGCCGAAGCGCTGGCCCACCCCGGACCGGCTCTCGTCGAGGTCATCTGCGACCCCACCCTGGTCTGAGTTCGCCGGACAACGGCGGTCAGACAATGCCATCCGGGAGTGACAATCGGCGCAGGGGTTGACAACTGGGCAACCCGCGGTGGTACGATCACTGCATATCCCCCCAGCCGCTTCGACGGCTGGGCGAAGGCCCGCTTCGGCGGGCCTTCGAGCGTTTTACCAGCGGTTTGGCTTACGGATGTCTCCCCTGCCATCGTTGACAATGGGCGGAAGTTGGGACTGCTCCAGCACGGCACGCGGCACTTGCTTGTAGAACAGGCATCCAAGTTCCTGGAGCTTCCGGGAGCGGCGATCGCGCGGATGCGGATTGATGATGCCCACCCTCACGTCCAATTCGGCTTGGGCGACTCGGACGGCCTCAGCCAGGTCGGAGTCATTGCTGACGACAACAGCGGTATCGCAGCGGCCCTGAAAGGCGTCCAAGAGTAGAT